>JAZBPI010000125.1:0-8311 GCA_036351555.1 Pseudomonadales bacterium | reverse complement strand
GACCCCGCGTCTCGCGCGCCAGCGGGCGGAACTCGCCGCGGCGCTGGAGATCGCGGCGACCCCGGTGGAGGTCCCGCTCCGTTCCGACGGGCAGACCGACGTCGTGCTTCTGCGCGTCGCCGACCTCGGCCGCTTCGAGACCCGCACGCTCGATCTCAAGCCCGGTGCCTACACGGCCGTGGGCACCCGGATCGGCTACCGGGACGTGCGCGTGTCCTTCACGGTCACCGCCGAGGGCACCGACGCACCCGTGACCGTGCGCTGCGAGACGAGGATCTGACGTGAACGATCGGGGCGCCCATCGCCACGAGGACGATCTGGTCATCCAGCCGGCGGACTTCCGCCCGGCCGACCCGCGCGCCGCGAAGCAGCGCCCGAGGATCCGCCCGGCGTCCCTGCTCGTCGTCGCGGCCCTCGCCCTGCTCGGTGCCGTGGCGGCCTTCATGTTCCTCGGCCAGCCGGTCCAGATCCTCGTGACGCCGGAACCCGATTCCCTGTCCATCGACGGTGGTCCGAGCTTCGCCCTCGGTGAGCGCTTCCTGCTGCTCCCCGGCGACTACCGCGTCCGCGCCACGCTCACCGGCCACCACGATCTGGACGAACCGATCACCGTGGTGCGCGGCGACAATCCCACGGTCGAACTGGTCTTCCGTCGGCTTCCCGGTCGGCTGGTCCTGACCACCACGCCCGTGACGGACGCGGAGGTCCGCATCGACGGCGAGCCGGTCGGCCGCACGCCGCTCCGCGATCTGCCCGTGGAGCCCGGGACGCGCCGCATCGCCGTCAGCGCGCCGCGCTATCTCGCCTGGGAGACCGAACTGGACGTGGAGGGCATGGAGGTCGAGCAGACGCTCGAGGTGACCCTGGAGCCCGGCTGGGCCGACGTGGCCATCACCAGTACGCCTCCCGGCGCCGCCGTCCTCGTGGATGGCGAAGCCGTCGCGGGGCAGACGCCCCTGACCACGGAAATCCTCGCGGGCGAGCGTGAGGTCAGCGTCCAGGCCGAGGGCTACAAGCCCGCGCGCCGGACCCTGGCGATCGAACCCGGGCAGTCGCTGACCCTCGAACCCTTCGAGCTCGAGAAGATCGACGGCCTGCTGGCCGTGGTCACGCGACCTGCGGGGGCGACGGTCACGGTGGACGGGGCCTTCCGGGGCCGCTCTCCGGTCGAGCTGGAGCTGGCACCCGGCCGGAGCTACCGGATCGATCTGTTCAAGGCCGGCCACGAACGGGTCGGGCGCTCGATCCGCATCGCCTCCGGAGAAGCCACGCGCCTCGACGTGGCGCTGCCGGCGATCCTCGGCGAACTGCGCGTGCGCGTGGCGCCCGCCTATGCCCGGCTCTTCGTGGACGGCGTCGATCGGGGCCCCGGGAATCAGGTCCTCAGCCTGGCGGCCGTGGAGCACAGCATCGAGATCCGCAAGCCGGGCTACGTGCCCTATCGCGCGTCCGTCACGCCCCGTCCCGGATTCCCGCAGGAGATCGAACTGGCGCTCAAGACCGTCGAACAGGCCCGCATCGAGGCGATCAAGCCGGAGATCGTCGCATCCAGCGGGCAGAAGCTCCTGCTCCTGCGGCCGACGGCCTTCACCATGGGTGCCTCCCGACGCGAGCCCGGACGCCGGGCGAACGAGGTGCTGCGCGAGGTGACGCTCACGCGGCCCTTCTACCTGGCCACGCACGAGGTCTCCAACGCGCAGTTCCGCGCCTTCGCGCCCAAGCACGATTCAGGATCCTTCGAGGACTACGACCTCGACGACGACGATCAGCCTGCGGTGAACCTTTCCTGGTTCGATGCAGTCCGATACTGCAACTGGCTCAGTCGCGCAGAGGGGCTGCCCGAGGTCTACGTGATCGAGAACGGAGAGGTCGTGGGCTTCGACGCCGACGCCATCGGCTATCGCCTCCCCACGGAGGCCGAGTGGGCCTGGGCCGCGCGCTACCGCGAGGACGGCGAGCCCCTGCGCTTTCCCTGGGGGGACGAACGCGTGCCCCCGGAGGACCGCATGGGCAACTACGCCGATCGTGCCGCGGCCAACCTGCTGGCCCGGAGCATTCCCGAGTACGTCGATGGCAACGTGGTCACCGCGCCGGTGGGCTCCTATGCACCGAACGCCCGCGGGCTCTTCGACATGGGGGGCAACGTGGCGGAATGGATCAACGACTTCTATGCGGCATCCGCCGAGGATCTGCCCTCCGGCGTCACGGATCCGCTGGGGCCCTCCCGCGGCGACTACCACGTGATCCGTGGCTCGAGCTGGATGCACGGGCAGCTCGTGGACCTGCGTCTGTCCTTCCGCGACTACGGCACGGACGGGCGCCCGGACGTCGGCCTGCGCATTGCGCGCTGGCTCGAGTGAGGCAGCGGATGCGTCGCCGACACCTCGGGCTGCTCGCGCTGGCCCTGCTCCTCCCGAGCGCCCTCGCGGTGTTCGCGGAGCCCGCGACCGAAGCTGCCGCTAGCCGAGAACCCGCCGCCGGAGATGCCGTTTCCGGCGAAACGGCGCCCGGCCCCGCAGCGGAGGAGCCCGCCCAGGCTGGCGCCGATGCGACGCCCGCGGCCGAACCGGCATCGCGCCGCGCCGCCCCCCGCTCGCCGGACGTCTTCGTGCCGACGGAGGAGGTCTCCGAGGATCTCTCGGTATCCTTCCCGGTGGACATCTGAAACAGCCCCGCGCACGGGGCCGCACCAGCAGGAAGCAACGAGGATGAAGGGCAATCTGCAATCGGAGTTTCTCTACCAGGTCTTCGCGCTGATCGTGTCGGCGATCCTGGTGCATGCCGTCTACGTGACCCTCATCCGGCCGAACGCGGAAGCGGAGCTGGAGGTGCAGCGCGAGCTCGCCGCCCAGGTCGAGGACTATGTTCCCGAACGGTCCATCTACGTGGTGCTGCGCGACTTCGAACAGGAAGCCTGTTTCATCCTCATGCTCTGGGCCATGGCGATCATGGGCCACAAGGCACAGGGCTCCCTGCGCGAACGCCAGCTCCTGCAGCAGGCACTGGTGCCCCTGCCCGAGGGCATGAGCGTGCTGCCGGAGGATTCCCGCGAGTACATGCGTCCGCTCCAGGCGCTGCCGGAGGCGACCCGCGACGCCCTGCTACCGCGCGCACTGCTCAGCGCCCTGCAGCGCTTCTCCTCCACGCGGAACGTGCAGGACGTCTCCGAGGCCGTGCGCTCCGTCTGCGAGTCGGAATCGGACCGCCTCGATGCGGAGCTGTCCATGGTCCGCTACATCGCCTGGGCCATTCCCTCCATCGGCTTCATCGGCACCGTGCGCGGCATCGGCGACGCCTTGAGCCAGGCGAACAAGGCGGTCCAGGGCGACATCGCCGGGGTCACGGAGTCCCTCGGCGTGGCCTTCAACTCGACCTTCGTCGCCCTGCTCATCAGCATCGTGATCATGTTTCTCATGCACCAGCTCCAGCTGCTCCAGGAGCGCCTCGTCCTCGATACGCAGAA
This sequence comes from Pseudomonadales bacterium, assembly GCA_036351555.1. Lineage (GTDB taxonomy): Bacteria > Pseudomonadota > Gammaproteobacteria > Pseudomonadales > Azotimanducaceae > JAZBPF01. Next base: position 4,848 of record JAZBPI010000125.1, on the reverse strand, counting down.
CTATGCGGATTCGAGGCTGATCCGCCACATGCAGGTGCGTTGACGTGACCCACGTGATCGAACTCAACGATGCCGGCGTCACGCTGGCCACCGACGCGGGGATCCTCGTCGAGAGCCCCGGCTTCGCCATCGTCGATGCGCGGCGCATGGCCGTGGGTGAACCCGCCCTGCGCGAAGCGCGACGGGACCCGCGGCACACGGTCAACCAGTTCTGGCAGCGACTCTCCACGGACTCGCTGCAGACGACGAACCCCCGCGCCCGCACCCAGGCCGACCTTGCCCATGCCCATCTCCTGCACCTCTGGGAAGCCGTCGCGCACGACGACGACGAGGTGATCTTCGCGATCCCCGGGCACTACGGCCGCGAGCAGCTCGCGCTGCTGCTGGGCATCGCGCGGGAGTGCCCCTTCCGCGCCGTCGGCCTGGTGGATGCGGCCATCGCCGCGTCCGCGGCCGTGGAAACGCCGTCGGGACTCCTCCTGCATCTCGATTCCCATCTGCACCGGACGACGGTCACGCGCATCCGCGGCGACGACATGCTCGCCCGGGATGCGGTGGACGACCTGCCCGCCGTGGGCCTGGTGTCCCTGCGCGATGCCTGGGTGAACCTGATCGCCGATGCCTTCATCCGGGAGACGCGCTTCGATCCGCTCCACGACGCCGGTACGGAACAGAAACTCTACGACCACCTCGATGGATGGCTGGCCGCCTTCGAGACGGCCACGGAAGTGCCCATCGAGCTCGACACCGGGCGACACGTCTACCGCGTCGCCCTGGAACGGGAGCTCCTGGTCGCGCGGGTCGCCGCCCGCTACGACACCCTCATCGCCCACCTCAAGTCCGAGCTCGATGGCGCCACCCACGCCACGGTGCTCGTCTCGGAACGCCTCGCGCGGCTGCCGGGTCTGCTCGACGCGATCGGCGCCGCGGCCGAGTTCACGCCCCTGATCCTGGCCCGCGACGCCGCCGCGCGCGGCGTGCTCGGCAACGAGGCCCGCATCCGGGGCGAAGGCGATGCCCTCGCCTTCGTCACGCGCCTGCCTCGCGGCACCGCACAGGCCCGAGGGCCCGCATCGACGCCCTCCCCGCGCACCCAGGAGGCACCGCCCGCCGCCGCTGCGGAGCCATCCGAGGCCGCGGCGCCGGCACCGCGCGCACCTCTGCGCGCCGCCGCGGGTCGCCGCGCCCCGACGCACCTGCTGCTCGGCGCCACGGCCTATCCCCTCGGGGATCGAAGCCTCACCATCGGCGGCCCGGGCGGCCTCGGCGAGGACCTCCTCGACGCCCCGCAGGCCCGCCTCGAAGCGACCGACACGGGCTGGATGCTCGATCCGCTGGTCGAGGATGCAGTGCGTGCGGACGGCGCGCCCCTGCACGAACCCACCCCCATGGTCCCCGGCCAGCGCCTCACGATCGGCGACCGGCACCTGCGCATGGAGCTGATCCGCGTGCTGCCGTCGGACGCGGGCGCCCACGGTAACGCGGACGCCTGAGATGGCCCGGCGTCGACGCACGACCTCGATGTTCAACCTCGCCTTCCTGGACATCATGTCCTGCGGCTTCGGTGCCGTCGTCCTCGTCTTTCTCATCACCAAGCACTCCATGAGCGTGCACGCCGACGAGGTGAACGCGAATCTGCTCGCCGAAGTCGACCGCATCGAGGAGGACGTCCGCGATGGCGAGCTCGACATGGTGCGGCTGCGCGAATCGCTGGCGGACGCCGAGGCGCGACTCGCCGAGGCCCAGGCCCGGAGCCAGACGCTGCGCACCCAGAACCAGGAGCGCCGGGTGGAACTGCAGTCGATCCGCGAGCTGACCAGCGCGCGCGAATCCGAGATCGAGCAGATGGCCGCCGCCGTGGAGGAGCTGGAGGATCAGACGGCGGACCGCGGCAGCTTCGGCGAGGACACCCGCGGTCGTGCCTCCGTGGCCATCACCGGCCAGGGCAACCGCCAGTACCTCACGGGCCTGATCGTCGGGGGCGAGCGCATCCTCGTGCTCGTCGACAGCTCCGCGAGCATGCTCGACGAGACCATCGTCAACATCATCCGACGCCGGAACATGAGCCCCGATCGCCAGCAGACCGCGGAAAAATGGCAGCGGACCCTCGGCACCGTGGACTGGCTCGCCGCGCAGTTCCCCGTCACCAGCCGCTTCCAGATCTACAGCTTCTCCGAGAGCTGGCGCGCCGCGATCCCCGACAGCGCCGGCACCTGGCTGGACGTGAACAGCCGAGGGCTCCCGGAAGCCCTGGGCGAGGTTCGCAAGCTCCTGCCGTCGGGCGGAACGGACCTGAAGAGCGTCTTCGCCGCCGCAGGCGAACTCTCGCCGCTGCCGGACAACATCTACCTGATCACCGACGGCCTGCCGACGCGGGACGAGCGCGCACCACGGCGCGGTTCCGTGACCGGACCGGAGCGCCTGCGTCTCTACGCGGAGGCCGCCCGAGCGCTGCCGCCGGGCGTGCCGGTCAACGTGATCCTCCTGCCCCTCGAGGGCGACCCGATGGCGGCCTCGAGCTACTGGAAGCTCGCCGCCTACACCGGCGGCAGCTTCATGAGTCCGTCCCGGGACTGGCCCTGATGGCCCGCCGTGGACGCAGGGAAATCGCCGACTCGGGACTGTCCTTCCTGGACGTCATCTCCTGCGGCTTCGGCGCTGTCATCCTGCTCCTGATCATCACCAAGACCGTCGAGCCGGTGGTGCTCGAGAAGACCACCGCCGACCTCGAGGGCATGCTGGCGAAGCTGCAGCGCGAACTCTTCGACATCCGCGGCGAGACGCGGGACGTCCGTCGAGAGGTCACGGACAAGCGCAAGGAACTCGAGGACGCCCTCAATCGCATCGCCGTGCTCGAACGCGAGTATTCCGCCACGGACGCGGCCTACCAGGCGGCCCGCGGGCGAGCGACGTCGCTGGAAGGCGAGGCCGAGAACCTCGCCTCCGCGCGCCAGAGCCTCACGGAGGAGATGGAGCGCCTGCTCGGCCGCGACTACCAGAGCAGCAACGACCTGGTCGGCGGCATCCCCGTGGACAGCGAATACATCATCTTCGTCATCGACACCTCCGGGAGCATGTTCAACTACTCCTGGAACACCATGATCGAGAAGCTGGTCGAGACCCTCGAGATCTATCCCGAGGTGAAGGGCATCCAGGTCATGAACGACATGGGGGACTACATGTTCGGCAACTACGCCGGTCAGTGGATCCCCGACACGCCCGGACGCCGCCGGGTGATCATCGAGCGGCTGCGCAGCTGGAATCCCTTCTCCAATTCCTCCCCCGTGGAAGGCATCACGCGGGCCATCAGCACCTTCTGGGCACCGGACCGCAAGATCTCCATCTACGTCTTCGGAGACGAGTTCACCGGTGATTCGATCTCCGCCGTGGTGGACACCGTCGACCGCATCAACCGGGCCGACGAGTCCGGACAGCGCCGCGTGCGGATCCACGGCGTGGGCTTTCCCGTGCAGTTCTCCCGGCCCGAGAACCTCCAGGGCACGGGCATCCGCTTCGCGGCGCTCATGCGCGAGCTGGCCCGGCGCAACGGCGGCACCTTCGTCGGTCTGAACGAGTTCCGCTGACCCCCTGCCCGCTGCGGGGCCGACCGGCCCCGGACCCTGCACCGCAGCGGCCCACCCGATCGCCGCGGCGAGGCCTTCCGACGCTGACTATGCTCCCTGCGAGAGGCAGCCAACCGGGAGCTTCACCGTGCGTGTCCCTGTCGCCATCGTGGCGCTGTGCATCACCCTGACCGGCACCGCCCGGGCCGAATGGCTCATCGAGGACACGGCCGTCATGGGCACGGCCGTCCACGTGCGCGCCTGGCACGAGGATCCGGTCGTCGCGCGGGCCGCCGTCGAGGACGCGCTGGCCGCGCTGCGCGAGGTCGACGAGACCATGAGCCCCTATCGGCCCCGCAGCGATCTCTCCCGGGTCAACGAGCGCGCGCACCTCGAAGCGGTCCGGGTGGGGCAGCCGCTCCTCGACGTGCTCGAGCGGGCGGCGGAAGTCAGCGAACTCACGGAAGGTGCCTTCGACGTCACCTTCGCGTCCGTCGGCCGCTACTACGACTACCGCACCGGCGTCCGTCCGGACGCGAAGACGATCGCCGACAAGCTGCCGGCCATCGACTGGCATCACGTCCACATCGATCGAGACCGCAGCGAGATCCGCTTCTCCCGTGAAGGGGTGAGCATCGATCTCGGCGGCATCGCCAAGGGCTATGCGGTGGAGCAGGCCATCGCCCGCATGCGCCGGCACGGCATCCTCCATGGTCAGGTCACCGCCGGCGGCGACACGCGGTTGCTCGGCGACCGCGTCGGGCGGCCCTGGATCATCGGCATCCAGGATCCGCGCGACGACACGCGCCTCGTGACGCGCATCCCCCTCGAGGACGAAGCCATCGCCACCTCCGGGGACTACGAGCGCTACTTCGACGAGGACGGCATCCGCTATCACCACATCATCGACCCCGACTCCGGCGATTCCGCCCGCAAGGTCCGCAGCGTGACCATCATCGGACCGGACGCGACCTTCACCGATGCGTTCTCCACCAGTGTCTTCGTGCTCGGCGCCGAGGCCGGGCTCGCCTTCATCGAGGCACGGGTCGGCTACGAAGCCGTGATCGTCGACGGCGAAGGGCGCATGCACTTCTCCACCGGCCTCGCGCCCCCCGGAGCGCAGGTGACCGCCCGCACCGCACCCTGAACCGTCCGTCTCCGGGCGGCGGGCGCCGCGGCCCGCCCCGGAGGCCCTGCCTATAGTTCCCGGAGACAGTCCCCGAGGAAGCCCGGAACGCCCCGTCGACGGCGCCGCGCGCCGCGCAGGACGTCCCGCGACCCGTCG
>JAZBPI010000124.1:0-5740 GCA_036351555.1 Pseudomonadales bacterium | reverse complement strand
GTCGATCCCCGCGGCCGCGAGCTCGCCGACCAGCGCGCGAGCCTCCGCGACACTGGCCAGCGCGGGGACGTAGAGCTGCTCCCGGCGCAGGGCGGTCACGCCGTCGCCGGGCAGCGGTCGATGATCGATGCCTGCCGCGTCGAGCGCGGAGAGCAGCGCTGCCATGGCGGCGTCCGTCGCGACCTGGATCCGTTCGCAGTGGGCCGCCATCCTGACTCCGGCCTCGCTTCCAGGCGCGCGCGATCCGCCCTCCTCGAGGCCCGGGGCCTCCGACAGCAGGCGCAGGCGCGCCGCACCGGGAAGACGGTCCGCTGCCGATTCGCCTGACGGTGGACCCGACGGCAGAGGCCCCGCGTCGCCGCGCTGCACATTCCAGAGGAAATAGGCGAGGTTCGCGAGCACGAGCACCAGGGCGAGGACGCGCATCAGGGCAGCACCGCCGCCAGGCCGTCGAGGACCAGATCCTCCACCCGCTCATGATCCAGGGTCAGCGCGGCCGCCAGGCGAGCCCCGTCGCCGCCGGTCACGTAGAGGGGCGCCGCGGGCGCCTCCGCGCGCAGGGCGAGCGTGCGCGCGACGACGAAATCGCGCGCCATGGTCAGCAGACCGCCGAGGACGGCTTCCTGGGTGTTCGCACCCGGCTGCCCGGCGCAGATGCCGTCCAGGGGTTCGAAGCGCACCGCCGCCGTGCCTCGCAGGAGCGCCTCCTCCATGAGACGGAACCCGGGGACGATCCAGCCGCCCTGGTGCCGTCCGCCCCCGTCGACCAGGTCCAGGGTGAGCGCGCTGCCCGCATCGACGACCGCGAAGGCACCCTCGCAGCGCGCCGCGCCGGCGGCCAGGGCAAGCCATCGGTCCGCGCCGAGCCGCGCCGGCTCCCGGTAACCGGAATGCAGACGACCGCAGCGAGCGCCGGCTGCGGCGACCTCAACGGGACCGATCCCTGCCGCGGCGAGCCGGTCCGAGAGGAGCTGCGCCCTCGCCCCGACCGCGACCACGCGCACACGGCTGGCCCGGGACCAGGGTGCGGGAAGGGGCGTCGGACTCGCGAGGAGATCCGTCTCGAAGGCCCCCCGCTCGAGCAGGGTCGCGTCTTCGAGGACGCGCCATTTGAGACGCGTGTTGCCGAGGTCGATGTCGAGAATCGTCGTCATGCGGATCCCGACCCGCGGGCGCGCAGACTCACCTCGCCGCTCGCGATGGCGCGCAGCGCCTCCGGGGTCTCGACGAGCAGCGCGCCGGTACCGTCGATGCCGCGGGCGACCCCCTCGATTCGCAGGGTCGGCCCGGCCACGGTGACGGGCCGATCCGCGAACGCGTCCCGCTTCAGCCAGCGCGGGCGGACGACGCGCTCGAAGGCACCGTCGCCTACGATCTCGAAGATACGCAGGGTGGCCGCGATGATCGCCGCTGCAAGGGCATTCCGGGAGATCGGCGCAGGCACGCGGCTGGCGAGGTCGGCCCAGGGCTGATCGATGGCGCTGGCCACGTGGGCGGGCTGGCGCACGTTGATGCCGATGCCGATGATCGCGACCTCACGCTCCTCGATCCGCACGAGCTCGACCAGGATACCGCCCAGCTTGCGGCCCTCGAGGAGCAGATCATTCGGCCACTTCAATTCGAGCGCGACGCCCACCTCGGCCTCGACGGCTTCCGCGACGGCCACACCGACCGCAAGCGAGAGCCCCCCGAGCACGCGCGCACCACAGGCCGCATCCAGGGCGATCGACAGGTAGAGATTGGATGCCACGGGTGACGCCCAGAGTCGTCCCCGACGTCCGCGCCCGGCGCGCTGCGCCTCGGCGAGGACCACGAAGGGCGGGGCCCGCTCCGCCAGGAGGGCCCGGGCGTCGTCGTTGGTCGAGCCCGTGACGCCGCGCAGGATGCACTCGACCGCGACCGGGCCTCGCGACGCGAGCGCCGCCTGGAGGCGTGCCTCACTGAGCAGGTCGATGCCGCCCGGGACCCGCAGATCGCCGGAGGCACGTCGGCGGACACCGTGATCCGCAAGGGTCTCGAGGCTGGCCTCGATCGCCTCAGGATCCACCCCCGACAGCACCGCCAGCTCCGCGGGCGGGCGCGCCTCGCCGTCCGCGAGGGCGTGGAGAATCGCGAGAATGGCTTCGGGGTCGAGGCTCGGAGACACGTCGGTTCCGCACGGACCGAGGGCAGGGTACGCAACCGCATCCGGCGATAGATCCGCGGCGCGATCCGATCATAGCATCGACCACCCGCCGCCGGTCGCACGCAGCTATAATGCGCGGCCTTTCGCGTCGCCAGCGAGGCCCGCGTGCACCCCCAACGTCCCTTCCCCGTCGCGCGCCTGGGCATCATCGGCGGTGGCCAGCTCGCGCGCATGATGGTGCCGGACGCGGCCCGACTCGGCTGTGACACCTGCGTGCTGGATCCGACCGCCGCAAGCCCGGGAGGGCAGCTGGCCGGTCGCGCGCTGCAGGGCGCCTTCGACGATCCCGTCGCACTCAGGCAGCTGGTCGAGCAGAGCGACGTCACGACCTTCGAGATCGAGACCATCGACGCGTCCGTGCTCGGCGAGCTCGCCGATGCAGGGCACCGCATCGTGCCGTCGCCCGCGCTGCTCGCGCTGGTCCAGGACAAGCTCCTCCAGAAGCGCATGCTCGCCGACGCGGGCATTCCAACGTCAGCCTTCCAGGCAGTGGACCAGCCAGACGCACGGACCCTCGCGGACTTCGGCCTGCCGCTGGTGCAGAAGGCGCGGCGCGGGGGCTACGACGGCCGAGGGGTGGCCGTCTTCACCGACGTCGTCGTCGAGGAGCGGGTACTGCAGGTGCCGAGTCTCGTGGAGCGCTTCGTCGACTTTCGCTGCGAACTCGCGGTGCTGGTCGCGCGGGGAGCGGATGGTGACGTTCGCTCCTATCCTGTGGTGGAGATGGTCTTCGACGATCGCGCCAACGTGCTCGATCTGCTGGTCGCGCCCGCGCGGATCGACGAGACGCTCGCGGAGGCCGCTCGCGAGATCGCCGTGCAGGCCGTGACCGCGCTCGACGGTGTCGGCGTCTTCGGCGTGGAGCTGTTCCTCACCCGTCGCGACGAACTGCTGGTCAACGAGATCGCTCCACGCACCCACAACTCGGGGCATTGGACCATCGAGGCCTGCCGGACCAGCCAGTTCGAACAGCACGTGCGCGCGGTGGTCGGGCTCCCGCTGGGCTCGACGGAACAGCACAGCCCTGCGGCCATGGTGAACCTGCTCGGCGCCGAGGACGCCTTCGGCGAGCCGCGCATCGAAGGGCTCGACGAGGCACTCGCCCTGCCCGGCGTCGCCGTGCATCTGTACGGGAAGCAGGAAGTCCGGCCCTTCCGCAAGATGGGCCTTGCGACCATCACCGCGGCCGGCGTCGACGACGCCATCCACATCGCACGACAGGTCAGGGACCTGTTGACCATCAGGGGAACGCAAGGCGCATGAGCAACCCGAAGGTCGGCATCATCATGGGCAGTGACTCGGATCTGCCCGTCATGCGTGCGGCAGGCGAGATCCTCGACGAGCTCGCCGTGCCCTACGAGATGACCATCGTGTCGGCGCATCGGACCCCCGATCGCATGTTCACCTACGCGCGGGGTGCCGCGGCGCGCGGCCTGGGTGCGATCATCGCCGGCGCCGGCGGGGCCGCGCACCTGCCGGGGATGGTCGCGTCGCTCACGGTGCTGCCCGTCATCGGTGTGCCCGTGAACATCACCGCCTTCAACGGCCAGGACGCACTGCTGAGCATCGTGCAGATGCCGGCGGGGATTCCGGTCGCGACCGTCGCCATCGACAACGCGACCAATGCCGGTCTCCTCGCAGCGCGGATCCTCGGGGTGTCGGACGCAGACCTGCGCGAGCGTCTGGAACGTCACGCCAGGGCGCTCGAAGCGCGAGTCGAGGCGAAGATCGAACGGCTCGAACGCGCCGAGCGGCAGCGCAGGGAGGGCCAGTGAGGTGATTCAGCGCGTGCCGAAGCTGGTGCCGGTGATCCTCTCGGGGGGATCGGGCAGCCGCCTGTGGCCTCTCTCGCGGGACCTGTACCCCAAGCAGCTGATCTCCCTGCTGGGTACGCGCAGCCTGCTCCAGGATACGGTCGCCCGCGCCGCCTTTGCAGCACCCGATCAGGCACCCGTGGTGGTCTGCAACGAGGACCATCGCTTCATGGTCGCAGAGCAGTTTCGCGAACTGGCGCTGACGCCCGCGGCGATCCTGCTCGAGCCCGTGGGCAGGAACACGGCGCCGGCCATCGCGGTCGCGGCGCACGAGATCCGACGGCTGCATGGGGACGACACCCTGATGCTCGTCCTGCCGGCGGATCACGTGATCCGCGATCTCGACGCGTTTCGCGCGGCAGTCACCACGGCAACGACCCTTGCGGCACGGGGTGAGTGCGTCACCTTCGGCATCGTGCCGGCGCGGGCGGAGACCGGGTTCGGCTACCTGCGCGCAGCAAGGGAGATCGAGGGAACCGACGGGCGTTCCGTCGAGGCCTTCGTGGAAAAGCCCGATCAGGCCCGTGCGGAGGCCTTCGTCGCCAGCGGCGAGTACTTCTGGAACAGCGGCATGTTCGTGTTTCCGGTGGGCCGCTATCTGAAGACCCTGGAAGACTTCGAACCGGAGATGGCGCAGGCCGCGAGATCTGCTCACGAGCAGGCTGCACGCGACCTCGATTTCCTCCGCCTGGATGCGGACGCCTTCGCCGCGTCGCCGTCGAATTCCGTCGACTATGCGGTCATGGAACGGATCGACCATGCGGCCATGGTGCCGCTCGATGCAGGCTGGGACGACGTCGGATCCTGGTCGGCCCTCTGGGCCCTCGGCAGTCAGGATGGGGACGGAAACGTCTGCCTCGGCGACGTGATCTGCGAAGGCACGCGGGGCTCCTATGTTCGCGCCGAACACCGCCTGGTCGCCACGGTCGGCGTCGAGGACATGGTCGTCATCGAGACCGCGGATGCCGTGCTGGTCGCGCACAAGCGCGCCGTTCAGGACGTCAAGCGCGTGGTGGAGCGTCTCAAGCAGGAGAAGCGCGACGAACACCTGGTGCATACGCGCGTGTTCCGTCCCTGGGGAAGCTACGAAAGCGTTGCCCAGGGCGAGCGCTACGAGGTGAAGCGGATCCGCGTGAAGCCGGGTGGCGCCCAGTCCCTGCAGCGACACCACCATCGAGCGGAACACTGGGTGGTCGTGCGCGGCACGGCGCAGGTCACGCGTGGGGACGAGTGCTTTCTCGTGAGCGAGAACGAATCGACCTTCATCCCCCTCGGCGAGGTCCACCGGATCGAGAACCCGGGGAAGGTCGACCTCGAGATGATCGAGGTGCGCTCCGGCAGCTACGTCGGCGAGGACGACATCGTCCGCATCGAATCCTGAGGTCCGAACGCGCCGTGGGCGCCGGCGGACCCGGGTCGGCAGCGGCACTCCCCATCCCTGGCGAAACTGCCTTCGCCGCCCCGAGCCCACCGACGAACCGCGGATGCTAGATCAGCCGCAGCGCCACCGCGATGCTGGCATTCTGCCAGTGCGCGCACCCTTCCCCGTGACGAGTCACCATCTTCCAGACACCAGAACGGACGAAGGGGGCAGTCCGTTCGGACTGCCCCCTTCGGGGATAAGAGCCTGACGACGACCTACTCTCACACGGGGAGACCCCGCACTACCATCGGCGCTGAAGCGTTTCACTTCTGAGTTCGGGATGGGATCAGGTGGTTCCGCTTCGCAATGATCGTCAGG
>JAZBPI010000123.1:0-21856 GCA_036351555.1 Pseudomonadales bacterium | reverse complement strand
TCGGCGTCTGCCGGCGCGCCGCCGAAGGGCGAGCCGAACTGGGGGCAGGGGGATCCGAAGCGGCGTGCCTCGCGGGTACCCGACCAGGGCACCGGCGGGCGCGGCGCGCGCCAGCGCAGCTCGCCGACCGGTGCCGCCGCAAAGGGCACTCCGTACCAGGCGAGCGCGCCGGAGGGATCCTCGAAGCCGATCAGCGCGCCGCTGCCGAGGCTGCGGCGAGTGCGTTCGTCCAGGCGTCGTTCCGGTTCCTGCTCCTGTCCGGCGCAGGCGCCGAGCAGCGTCGTCGCGAGGAGCAGGACGAGAGGGATGAGGCGGCAGGGCATCGAACTCTCCAGGCGCGGATGTCAGCGTGCGGCGGCAATCCCGAGCAGCGCCTCGGCGAGACGCTCCGGTGCCGCATGGAAGGGTGAATGGCCGGTGGCGAGTTCGATCACGGGATCGCAGGGAACCCGCTCGAGCATGCGCCGCTGCTGTGCGGGGGAGACGGCCCGATCCTCCGTGCAGAGCACATAGGCGCGGGGGACGCTGCCCCAGGCCGCCGTGCTGAGCACCACGGGGGCGCGCAGGGGCGCGACGGGCTGTGGGCGCAGGCGCGCGAGGGCGAGCTCGGCGTCCGCTGCCGGACAGTCGTGGTAGAAGATCCTGCGCGCATCCTCGGCATCCAGTTCGAGCGTGCCCGCCGTCGTGCCGGCGTGGAGGGCGGCATTGAGTTGCGTGTCCGCATCCTCCGCGCCGAGCTGCCCGAGCGACTCGCCGTCCCTCGGCAGGAAGGCGCAGAGATAGGTCAGGCCGGTCAGGTACTGGGGCAGGCGTTCGGCGACGCGCGAGATCACGGCGCCGCCCATGCTGTGGCCCACCAGCTCCACGGGACGGTCCAGCTCGCGGATCCAGCGTTCGACGTGTTCGGCGTAGAGCTCGAGATCGATCGCCTCGACCGCGGTCTCGTCGGCGCCGGCGCCGGGGAGGTCCGGTGCGGTGACGCTTGCGCCGCCCGCCTCGAGCAGGGGGGTCAGGCGGTCCCAGCACCATCCGCCGTGCCAGGCGCCATGTACGAGTACGAAGTGCACGAACACCTCCGGAGCTCAGTCGAAGCGCGCGACCGCATCATAGCCATGCAGCCAGTCGAAGCGTGCCATGGCGAGCTCCGGCAGCAGCCGACTGCCGAGGCCCAGTTCCAGATCGCGGGCGATGCGCCGCAGCGGCGCGCGCGCGTGGAAGCGTTCTCCCTGCTCCCGCGCGGCCCGCTGGACGCGCGCCGTGCGCGGGCCGCGCGCCTGCTGGTAGCGGCGCAGGGCCATGCGTGGCTCGTCCTCGTCCCGGTCCTCGAGGCAGCGCGCCAGCACCCAGGCGTCCTCGATGGCCATGCAGGCGCCCTGCGCGAGGAAGGGCACCATGGGATGACAGGCGTCGCCCAGGAGCGTGACCCGTGCGTCGCTCCAGCGGGGCAGCGGCGTGCGGTCGTGCAGCGCCCACTTCCAGACGTCGCCAGCCTGGCCGAGGAGGGCGCGCACCGCCGGGTGCCAGTCGGCGAAGGCGGCTGCGAGTTCGCCCGGGGCCGCCGCGGTGGTCCAGGACTCGTCCGTCCAGGTGTCGGACTCCACCACGGCGACGAAGTTGATGCGCCGCCCGCCCGACACCGGGTAGTGGACGAGGTGGCGGCCCGCGCCGAGCCAGGCGGTGACCCGCGGCGCCCGTGCGTCGACATCGCTGCGGTCGGCTTCGATGCGGTCGGCTTCGATGCGGTCGGCGTCGATCAGGCCGCGGAAGGCGACGTTCCCCGTGAAGCGCGGTGCATCGGCGCCGAGCATCAGGCTGCGGATGCGCGAATGGATGCCGTCCGCGCCGACGACCAGCCCCGCGCTGCGACGGTCGCCCTCGAAGACGAGAGCGACCTGTTCGTCCTCCTCGAGCAGATCCGTGCAGCGCATCCCCGCCTCGACCGGGATGCCGCGTGCGTTCGCGGCCTCGCGCAGCATCGCGTGCAGCGCCGGGCGGTCGACGTTGTAGTAGGGCGCGCCGTAGCGCGCCTCCGACTGCGCGCCGAGGGGGCGCCGGGCGATCAGGCGCCCGCTGCGTGCATCGCGCAGCTCGATGGCCTCGGGGCGATGCCCGATCGCGGCAAGGGGCGCGCGCAGTCCGAGCGCGTGGAGCACCTTCACGGCGTTCGGCGACAGCTGGATGCCCGCCCCCGTCTCGGCCGCCTCCGCCCGGGCCTCGTAGACCACGGGGGTGACGTCGGTGTCCTGCAGCGCCAGGGCCGCGGTCAGCCCGCCGATGCCGCCCCCGACGATCGCGGTGTCCATGGGTTCAGTGCACCCGACGCCAGCGGGTGCCCTCCGCCGAGTCCTCGAGTTCGATGCCTTCGGCGAGGAGCGCGTCGCGGATCGCGTCGGCGCGAGCGAAATCCCGCATGCGCCGCGCCTCGGCACGGTCGTCGATCCGGCGCGCGATCGCGTCCTCGTCGGGCCCCGTCGAGACCCCGGGCGCATGACGGAAGTAGTGTTCCGGCGCGTCCTGGGCGAGTCCCAGGCAGGCGGCGCTGGCGCGCAGGCAGGCGGCGGCGGTCCGGCGCGACGCCGGGTCCTCGGCGCGATGGATCTCCGCGGCCAGCGCGTGGAGGGCGGCCAGCGCCTCGGGCGTGTTGAGATCGTCCTCGAGGGCCGCGACGACACGCTCGTCGGGCGCGCTTTCCGCCGCGTCGGGCCCGGTCAGGTCGGGCGCCGCGACGCGCAGGGCGCCGTAGAGGCGGTCCATGCTCGCGCGCGCCTGCACGAGCAGGTCCTCGGACCAGGACAGGGACGATCGATAGTGGGCCGAGAGCAGGGCGTAGCGCAGCACCTCGCCGTGGAAGCGCTCGCGCAGTTCCGCCACCTTGACCACGTTGCCAATGGACTTCGACATCTTCTCGCCGTCGAAGGTGAGCATGCCGTTGTGCAGCCAGTAGCGCACGAAAGCCGGATGTCCGTGCGCGCAGCTGCTCTGCGCCAGTTCGTTCTCGTGATGCGGGAAGACGAGATCACGTCCACCGCCGTGGATGTCGATGACCTCTCCCAGGTGCTTCTCGATCATGGCCGAGCATTCGATGTGCCAGCCCGGCCGACCGCGGCCCCAGGGGCTCTCCCAGCCCGGTTGCTCGGGCGTGGAGGGCTTCCAGAGGACGAAGTCCGCCGGATGGCGCTTGTAGGGGGCCACTTCCACCCGTGCGCCGGCGATCATGTCGTCGAGATCACGATGCGACAGTCGGCCGTAGGCGGGATCCGACTCCACGGCGAAGAGCGCGTGGCCTTCCGCCTCGTAGGCGCAGCCGCGCTCGATCAGGCGGCTGATCATCGCGATCATCTCGTCGATGTGATGGGTGGCGCGGGGTGTCAGGTCCGGCGCGAGGTTCCCCAGGGCCGCCATGTCCTCTTCGTAGGTGCTGGCGTAGCGTTCCGCCAGGACCGAGATCGGCACCCCTTCGGCGGCCGCGGCGGCGTTGATGCGATCGTCCACGTCCGTGAAGTTGCGCGCGAACAGCACCTGCGGATAGCGCTGGCGCAGGAGCCGGTAGAGCACGTCGAAGACCACGGCAGAGCGCGCGTTGCCGATGTGGATGCGGTCGTACACGGTCGGTCCGCACACGTACATGGTCACGCGGGTCGGGTCACCGGGCTCGAAGGGGCGGGTGGTCCCGGTCAGGGTGTCGTGCAGGCGTAGGCTCATGACTCGATCCGTCCGGTCGGCGGGCGCGGGAATGCTGCGGTCGGCGTCAGAACGACGGACATCGCCGGCGGGGAACCGGCATGCGAGCGGGCGAGATCGTCTTCATGGGACGCGAGTATAGCGACGCGTCCGGAAGGCGTCAGGTCTCGCCGTAGAGGCTGCGCGGATCCACGAGCACGGGGAGGCGGACCTCGCTCGTCTCGGCTCCGACCTGCAGGTAGAAGCAGCTGCGGCGCCCCGTGTGGCAAGCGGGCCCTTGCTGATCCACCTGGAGAAGGAGGGTGTCGCCGTCGCAGTCGAGGCGGAGTTCGACGAGACGCTGGACCTGCCCGGAACGCTCGCCCTTGCGCCAGAGACTGCGGCGCGATCGCGAGTAGTAGCAGACCCTTCCGGTGGCCAGGGTCTCGCGCAGAGCGGCCTCGTTCATCCAGGCGAGCATCAGGACTTCGCCGCTGTCGTGCTGCTGCGCGATCACGGGGATCAGGCCCGCCTCGTTCCAGGCCAGCGCGGCCAGCAGGGCGTCCGTCGCCAGGGAGGTGCCGGCCTCGGCGCTTTCGAGGCGGTGCAGGAGAGGGTCGTCGGCGCTCATGGGGCAGCAGGGGTCCTGGGTCCGGGACGGCCGCCAAGGGTACGCAGGCCCGGGAGTCCTCGCGAGTCGCAGGAGGCGCTTGCCGGAGGTATCGTTACTTTATAACATCGCGCCCCGCTCTCCCAACCTGAACCCCATAGGAGCCGTCCATGACCGCCTCGGCCTCAGCCTCGGCAGCCGTCACCGCGCGTCTCGCGTCCGCGCTGCTCGCTCTCCTGCCTGTCGTGTCCCTCGCCGCCACGGCGCCGTCCAGCCCCGATGGGGGGCCGGAGGAGGTGGAGACGATCCGCGTCTTCGCGAATCCGGTGCGGCCCCCCTCCGGCGAGGTTGCGCAGCCCGTGGAGGTGCTCTACGGCGAGGAACTCGCGCGGCGGCTCGCGCCGTCCCTCGGCGAGACCGTTGCGCGGGAGCCGGGCATCCAGACCAGCTACTTCGGCCCGGCCGTGGGCCGGCCGATCATCCGCGGCCTCGCGGGCCCGCGGGTGAAGCTGCTCGAGAACGGCGTCGGGGTCCTCGATGCCTCGACCACGAGCGACGATCATGCCGTCGGTGTCGAGCCCTTCCTCGCCGACCAGATCGAGATCCTCAAGGGGCCGGCCACGGTCCTCTACGGCTCCGGCGCCATCGGCGGTGTGGTCAACACCGTGTCCGGCCGTCTCCCGGACCGGATCCCCGATCGCCCGGTGACGCTGCGCGGCGAGGTCCGTGGGGGTGACGTCGCCGACGAGCGCACGGCGCTCCTGCGCATGGACGGCGCGGCGGGGCAGCTCGTGTTCCATGGTGACGGCGTCATGCGCGACACCGGCAACTACGCGATCCCCGGTTCCGCGGAATCCGCCGCCCTCGAGGCGCTCGAGGAGGAAGAGGAAGGCGGCCACATGGAGGACGAGGCGGCGCCCCGCGGTCGTCTGCAGAACTCCGATCTCGATGGCGAGAGCCTGTCCTTCGGCCTCGGCTGGATCGGCGAAGGCTGGCAGCTCAGCGGCGCCGTGAATCGCTATCAGGCGGAGTACGGCCTGCCGGGCGGCCATGCACACGAGCACGAGGAAGAGGGTGCCGAGGAGGAAGAGGAAGAAGAAGGCGACGTGCGCATCAATCTCGATCAGACGCGCTACGACCTTCAGCTCGCGATCTCCGAGCCGCTGCCCGGCTTCGAGGCGCTGCGCCTGCGCGGCGCCTGGAACAACTACCGGCACACGGAGGTCGAGCCCTCCGGCGAGATCGGCACGCTCTTCGAGATCGACGCCTTCGAGGGTCGTCTCGAGGCGGTCAACGCGCCCGTGGCCGGCTTCACCGGCGCCGTCGGTCTCCAGTACGAGGACAAGGATTTCTCGGCCACGGGCGAGGAAGCCTTCGTGATTCCCGTGGAGCGCGAGGCCCTGGCCGCATTCCTCTATCAGACGCGTGCCCTGGGCGCCGGACAGCTGGAGCTCGGCGCGCGCGCGGAGCGCGTCGACTACGCGCCCTCGGAAGGGTCCGACGACAGCTTCGATGTGGGCTCCCTCGCCCTCGGCGTCAGCCATCCCCTGGGGGAGTATCTCGGAGTCGCCCTGCAGCTCGACCTCGCGACGCGCGCGCCCGACATCGAGGAGCTCTACGCGAACGGTCCGCATCTCGCCACCCAGACCTTCGAGATCGGCGACCGGAATCTCGATCGGGAGCAGGCCACGAACCTGAGCCTGACCCTCGACGCGGAACTGGAGCGCCTGTCCGCCCGGGTCAGCGTCTATGCGACGCGCTTTGCGGACTTCATCTACCTGCGCGACCTCGGCTTCGAGGAGGACGGCCTGCCGGCCCGCCAGTGGAGCCAGGCCGATGCGGTGTTCTCGGGCGCCGAGGCGGAAGTCGTCTACTCGATCCTCGACGAGGGTCCGACGACCCTGGATCTGCGCCTGCTGGGTGATGTCGTGCGTGCCGAGCTGGACGATGCGCCGGTCGGCATCGACGAGGAGCTGCCGCGGATTCCCGCCGCCCGGCTCGGCGCGGGGATCGAATTCACCCGTGGGCCCTTCGCGGGCGAGCTGTCCTGGATGCGCTACCTCGATCAGGACGAGGTGCCGACCTTCGAGCTGCCCACCGATGGCTTCGACATGGTCTCGGCCTATCTTGGCTACCACCTGGACAGGGGCGACCGGCACCTGGAGCTGTTCCTCCGTGCCAACAACCTCCTCGACGAGGAAGCACGCCTGGCCACGTCCTTCCTCAAGGACCGGGCGCCGCTCCCGGGTCGTGCCCTGGAGGCGGGCCTGCGCTTCACGCTCTGAGGGATGTGGGGCGGCGGTCAGCTGTCCTGGAACTGCATGGCGTAGAGGCGGGCATAGGTGGGGCTCTGCTCCAGGAGATGGGCGTGGTCGCCGATCCCCTCGACGCGGCCGTTCACCAGCACGAGCACACGGTCCGCGTCGCGGACCGTCTGCAGCCGATGCGCGATGATGATCGCCGTGCGATCCGCGCGGAGCCGTTCCAGGGCGCGCTGGATCACCGCCTCCGTCTCCGGGTCGATGCTGGCCGTGGCCTCGTCCAGGACGAGAATCTCCGGATCCGCGGCCAGGACGCGGGCGAAGGCGAGGAGCTGGCGCTGCCCCTGGGACAGGTTGCGTCCCCGCTCCGACAAGGGGGTGTCGTAGCCCTGGGGCAGCGCCTCGATGAAGTCGTCCGCGCCCACGGCGCGTGCCGCCGCGATGGCGGTCTCGCGATCGATGTCCGCATCGCCCAGGGTGATGTTGTCGAGGATGGTGCCCGAGAAGACGTGGAAGTCCTGCAGCACGATGCCGATGCGTCGGCGCAGATCCCGCGCGGCGACGCGGGTGACATCCTGTCCGTCGATGAACACCTGCCCGGCCTCGACCTCGTAGATACGGGCGAGGAGACGCACGAGCGTGCTCTTGCCGGATCCCGTGGGGCCGACGATCGCGAGCGTCGTGCGCGCGGGCACGATCAGGTCCACATCCTCGAGCACCGGTGGGCCCTTGCCGTAGGCGAAGCTGAGGTGACGCAGCTCGATGCGGCCCGCGAGACGCTCGGGCAGGGCCTCCGGTCGGCTCGGCTCACGGGCCTCGTTGGGCCAGTCCAGGGCCTGGAAGATCCGCTCGCCGCTCGCCATGGCGCGGAACAGCAGGTTGTACTGATCGCCGAGGGCGACGATCGGCTGGAACAGCAGATCGATGTAGCGCGTGAACAGCACCAGGGTGCCCAGGCTCAGGCTGTCGTCCCCCACGCCCTTCGCCCCCATCCAGAGCACCAGCGCCACGGCGATGTTGCCGAGACTGTCGTTGATCGCCGCGTACAGGGTCTCGACGCCCATGGCGCGATTCTCGTCGCGTCGATTGCGTCGATTCGTTTCCGTGTAGTGAGCGAAGTTCTCCGCCTCGCGGCCGTGCAGCTGCACCACGGTGAGTCCCGTGAGGTTTTCCTGCATCTGCTGATTGAGCTGGGAGAGGCTCTGGCGGGCGCGGCGATAGACGCGTCGGGTCAGGCGGCGAAAACCGAAGGTCAGGCCACCGAGGACCGGTGCGAACACGAGCAGGGCGAGGGTCATGCCCGGATCCGCGGCCAGCATGATGGCGAGGGCGACGAAGAAGGGCACGAATTCGCCGACCAGGGCGCCGAGGCCGCGCAGCAGCTCGTAGAGCGATTCGACGTCGTTGGTCACGCGCGTGGTCACGCGCCCGACGGCGACGCGATCCCAGAAGGCGGCGGGCTGGTGCAGGAGATGGCGGAACACCGCATGGCGCAGATCGGTGAGGCCGCGGATCACCGCATTGGCCAGGGTGACCCGGTGCCAGTGGCCCGTCGCGGCGGCCGCGATCTGCACCAGGGCGAAGAGCGTGCAGGCGACCACGAGCAGCGGCCACTGCAGGGTCGCCGCGAGGCGCTCCGTGAGGGCGACGAGGCCGAAGTCCGGGACACTCGGGCGCGCCGTGCCCATGAGCACGTGGTCGATGACCACGAGCGAGAGAATGATCGGCAGCATCACCTGCAGCAGCGAGCTCGCGAGGACCAGGAGCGTGCTCGCCGCGAGGCGGGCGCGTTCCGGGGCGAGCCAACCCAGCAGGCGGCGCAGGAGGCGGACGTCGAGCATGCGCCCGGAAATGTCCGCATCGAAGACCTCTTCCCGCACCGGCGCCGTCATGGTGCGATCACCCGGTCTCCAGCGTCGGCGGGCGCCTCTGCCTGCAGCGCTGCGAGGCGCGCGTACCAGCCGTCCTGACGCGCGAGCAGCTCGTGCGGTCCGCTCGCCACGATGCGGCCGTCCTCCATGACGATCACCCGATCGGCGCGCCGCGCCGTGGACACGCGGTGCGTGACGAGGACGGTCGTTCGACCCCTGCGCCGTGCCATCAGCGCCTGCAGGATCTGCTCTTCCGTCTCCGTGTCCACGGCTGCGAAGCAGTCGTCGAGGAGCAGCACCGGCGCATCGCGGATCACGCCCCGGGCGAGGGTGGCACGCTGGCGCTGGCCGCCGGAGAGGGTCACGCCCCGCTCCCCGACCAGGGTGCCGAGCCCCGCCGGCAGGTTCTCGATGGTGCGCCGGAACGCCGCCACGTCCGCGGCGTCGAGAACGAGATCCTCGTCGCGGGACGGTTCGTCGTAGGACAGGTTCTCGCCCAGGGGCTGGCCGAACAGGAAGGCATCCTGCGGCACCAGCACCACGTCATGGCGGAGCTGGGCCAGGGGCCAGTCGGTGACGGGATGGTCGTCGATGCACACCGTGCCCGCAGGCGCGTCGACGAGGCGCGGGAAGAGTGCCAGCAGGGTGGATTTTCCGGCGCCCACGGGCCCCATGATGGCGATGCGTTCCCCGGGCGCGATGGCGAGGTCGAGGTCGGAGAGGGCGTCGCGATCGGCGCCGGGATAGCGCACCGTGCAGCCGTGCAGGGACAGGGCGCCCTTCAGCGCCGCGGGGGTCCGTCCACTCGGGCGATCGGGAATCTCGTCGGGCAGGTCCAGGACCTCGAAGATGCGCTCCGCTCCGACGACGGCACGCTGGATCAGGTTCACGAGGAAGCCCGCCACGCGCATGGGCTGGATCACCATGGCCACGTAGGTGAAGAAGGCGACGAAGGTGCCCTTGCTGATCGCGCCGGTGAGCACCAGGTGCCCGCCCCAGCCGAGCACGATGAGGGTGCCGGCCGCCGCCAGGGTCGGCATCACCGCCGTCATGGCCGAGCCCAGCCGCGCCTGCTCCCGGAAGGCGTCCGCGTAGGCGCGGTTGTCCCGCTCGAAGGCCGCCTCGATGCCGGACTCCCGGGCCATGGCCTGCAGCGTGCGGATGCCGCCGAAGGTCTCCTGGGTGCGATCCGTGAGCCGGGACAGGCGCGCCTGGACCTGGCTCGAGGAGAGCTTCATGCGCCGCGATGCGTGGAGCGCGTACACGGCCACGAAGGGCAGCGGCGGCGCGACCACCCAGGCAAGCTCCGGTGCCAGCCAGAACATGGCGGCGAAGCCCACCAGGGTCGCGTAGATCATCACGACCAGCATGATGGTGCCGACGCTGATCAGGCGGCGCACGAGGCTCACGTCCGCCACGGCCCGGGTCATCATGTCGCCGATCGTGTGGCGCGCGAAGAAGGCACTGCCCTGATGCTGCAGGCGCTGGAACAGGGCCTGACGGAGATCGAAGGCCACGCCGATGCCTGCACGCCTGATCCCGATGCGGGCGGCGGAGACCACGAGCAGGCGCGCGAGCACCAGGCCGACGAGGGCCAGCGCCGGGCCCGTCACGTCGAAGTCGCCCCGATCGATGCGATCGATCCCCTCGCGCAGGCACAGCGGCACACCGGCTTCGAGCAGGCGCGCGCCCGCGAAGGCGATCAGGGCGCCCCCGACGAGGCCACGGTGGCGCCCGATCCAGGGTGCCAGCCGCAGGAGCGGGCGCAGGCCCGCGGTCGACTCAGAACCCGGCGTTGTTGGGGACGCGGGGGAAGGGGATTGCGTCACGGATGTTCTCCATGCCCGTGACGTACAGGATCAGACGCTCCAGGCCGAGGCCGAAGCCCGCATGCGGCACGGTGCCATAGCGGCGGAGATCGCGATACCACCAGAGTTCCTTCGCGAGCGCCGAATCGCCCAGGCGCGCGTCGAGCACATCGAGGCGCTCCTCGCGCTGCGAGCCGCCGACGATCTCCCCGACGCCGGGCACCAGCACGTCCATGGCGGCCACGGTCCGGTCGTCGTCGTTCACGCGCATGTAGAACGCCTTGATCTCCTTCGGATAGTCCACGACCACCACGGGACGGCCGATGTGCTCTTCCGTGAGATAGCGCTCGTGCTCGCTCTGCAGATCGCGACCCCAGGCGACGGGGAACTCGAAGGCGCGGCCGGAGCGTTCGAGGATCGACACCGCTTCCGTGTAGCTGATGCGCTCGAAGGGTGAGGTGACGACGTGCTCCAGACGCTCGATGACGCCGGGGTCGATCCGCTCGGCGAAGAACGCCATGTCGTCGCCGCGGGTCTCCAGCAGCTGCTTCAGCACGTGCTTGAGGAGATTCTCCGCGAGGTCGGCGTTGTCGTTCAGGTCCGCGAAGGCGATCTCCGGCTCGACCATCCAGAATTCTGCGAGGTGCCGGGAGGTGTTCGAGTTCTCGGCGCGGAAGGTGGGGCCGAAGGTGTAGACCTTCGACAGGGCGAGGCAGTAGCTCTCCACCTGCAGCTGGCCGGAGACCGTGAGGAAGGCCTCGCGCCCGAAGAAATCCTGCTCGAAATCGACCTGACCGTCCGCACGGCGCGGCGGATTCACGGCGTCGAGGGTGCTGACGCGGAACAGTTCGCCGGCGCCTTCGCAATCCGACGCCGTGATGACCGGCGTGTTCACCCAGACGAAGTCGTGGGCCTCAAAGTAGCCGTGGATCGCCTGGGCGAGGCTGTTGCGGACCCGTGCGATGGCGCCGAAGGTATTGGTGCGCGGTCGCAGATGGGCCACCGTGCGCAGGTACTCGAAGCTGTGCCGCTTCTTGGCGATGGGATAGGTTTCCGGCTCGTCCACGAGGCCGATCACCGTGAGACGCTCGGCGCGCACCTCCAGGGCCTGATCGCGCCCCTGGGACCGGACCAGCTCGCCCGTCACCTCGACGGAGCAACCCGGCGTGAGCTGGACGACCTCCGTCTCGTAGTTGTCCAGGCCCGCGTCGGCGACGACCTGGATGGAGTCGAAGCAGGAGCCGTCGTTCACGGCGACGAAGGAGAAGCCGCCCTTCGACGTGCGTCGAGTGCGCACCCAGCCGTGCAGCGACACCCGTTCGCCGACGGCGACCCTGCCACCGAGCAGCGCGGCGATGCTGTGCGTGGACATGCATGAACTCCGGGAAAAGGCAGTGCAGGCGGTGGTGACCCTGGGGGCCGCCGCGGGCAGAGGGCTGCCGGGATTGTGGAATGATAATGGAACAGGTCCCGACCGGGGCAATCCCTGCCCTGCCCTGGCGTATGGTCGGTGACCGGGTCCTTGCCGCTGCACCGGCCAAGCTGTCGAAGGGAGTGCCGCCATGGCGCCTCGCTACTGGATCGTCATCCTCGCCATCGCCCTTGCGATCATCGCCGGGGCCATGTTCCTCGGTGGGCCCGACCCGGTGCCGGAAACGGAGACGACGGCGGTCCCGCCTCCCGAGCCGGCGCCGGTGCCGGCCCTGCCCGAGCCTGCGCCGGAACCCGAGCCGCCGGCCCCGGAGCCGGTTGCCGTCGAACCGGAACCCGAGCCCCTGCCTGACCTCGACGCCAGCGATGCCTTCGTCCGTGCCCAGTCCGAGGGTCTGAGCGCCAGCGAGTCCATCGACCAGATCCTGTCGGCAGACCAGCTGATCCGGCGCTTCACGGCGGTGGTGGAGAACCTGGCCCAGGGCACCCTGCCCCGGGAACCGGTCGCCTTCCTGACGCCGGCGGAGAAGTTCGCGGTGCTGCGTCGCGACGATCGTCTGTACCTGGATCCGGCGAGCTTCGATCGCTACGACCGTGCCAGCGGCATCGTCGCCGCCCTGGACCCCAGTCAGGCGGTGGCCCTGCTCCGGCTCACGGAGCCACTCATGGAGGAGGCCTATGCCGAGCTCGGTCTCCGGGACGTGGACGTGGAGGACCGCCTGGCACGCGCCATCGACGTCCTGCTCTCCACACCGGATCCGCAGGGCATGGTCGAGCTCAAGCAGCCCTCGGTCATGTACGAGTTCGCCGATCCCCGCCTGGAAGCGCTCCAGCCGGTGCAGAAGCTCCTGATCCGCGTCGGGCCCGAGAATCGGGCGCGCATCAAGGGCAAGCTGCGGGAGATCCGCGCGCTCCTCGCGCTCGACTGACGCAGGGGCCGTTCCGGGGCCGCGACGCCTGCGGCCCTGCGCGCGCTATTCCGATTCCTGCTCCCGCGCCGCTGCATCGATGCGGAACGGGCTGTGCGCCTGGATGGCTTCCATGTCCTGCGCGACCCAGTCGCGCTCCCGTTCCAGGTATTCGGCGACCGCGTCCCGGAGCCCCGGGTGTGCGATCCAGTGGGCGCTGTGGGTCCGCGCAGGGAGATAGCCCCGAGCCACCTTGTGCGTGCCCTGGGCGCCGGCCTCGACGCAGGCGAGCCCTCGGGCGATGGCGAAGTCGATGGCCTGGTAGTAGCACGCCTCGAAGTGCAGGAAGCGGTGGTCCTCGATGCAGCCCCAGTTGCGTCCGAAGAGCCTGTCCGAGCCGATGAAGTTGATGGCGCCGCCGATCCAGCGGCCGGCCCGCCGACACATGATCAGCAGCACCTCGTCCGCCATGGACGCACCGACGCGGCTGAAGAAGTCGCGGGTCAGGTAGGGGTCTCCCCACTTGCGCGAGCTGGTGTCCATGTAGAAGCGGTAGAAGGCGTCCCAGTGGGCCTCCGTGAGGTCGGCGCCGGTCACCCACTCGATCTCGATGCCGTCCGCGAGCGCCTCGCGACGCTCGCGCTTGAGATTCTTGCGCTTCTTGGAACTGAGGCTGGCGAGGAAGTCGTCGAAGCGCCCGTAGCCCTCGTTGTGCCAGTGGAACTGCTGGTCCGTGCGCAGCAGCAGCCCCTGGGTCTCCGCCCGCCGCCACTGGGCCTCGGGCAGGAAGTTCAGATGCAGCGAGGACACGTGCAGCCGCTGTGCGACCTCGATGCAGCCCTGGAGCAGCTGTGCCTCGATCTCGGCACGCCCGGCCTCCGGGCCGGCGGCAAGCAGCCGGGGCCCCGTGGCCGGCGTGAAGGGCACGGCGGAGAGGAGTTTGGGATAGTAGCGTCCGCCCGCCCGCTGGAAGGCATCGGCCCAGGCATGGTCGAAGATGTACTCGCCACGCGAGTGGGCCTTCAGATAGAGCGGCACGGCGCCAGCGAGGGTGCCGCGCTCGTCCTCGAGCAATAGATGCACCGGTTGCCAGCCCCGCGCGGCGACCGCGGATCCGCTCGCTTCCAGCGCATGCAGGAAGGCATGGGTGAGGAAGGGGTTTCGGGGCCGACCGGGTGGGCAGGCGCAGGCATCCCAGGCCGCGGGGTCGACCTCGGCGATGGACTCGATGGTGCGCAGGGTCCAGCTCCTGCGATCGGACACAGCTCTACCTCGTCGCGACCGCCCGCGGCGGCCAGTGTAGCAGCAGGCCTCGCTGCGGATCTGGCTTTCGCTGGGCCGGCGGTCCACAATTCGCTGTTCGCACGGGTGCCCGAGGGTTCGACCATGGTGACAGCGGATCGCCCTGGCGCACCCGCTCGCCCTGACTCCTGGTTTCTCGAGCGTCGTTCATGACCGACCTGCTGCGTCGTACCGTCGTATCCCTCCTCTTGCTCGCCGTCGTCGGAGGGCTCGGCTACTGGGTCTTCCTGCGTGTCGCGGAAGAGCAGGCGCCCGCCCAGGCCCGCGGGGGATCCCGCCCCACGCCGGTGGTGGTGGCCCGCGTGGTTTCGGTGCCGTTCACGGACACGGTGCAGGCGGTCGGCTCCGCGGCAGCGAACGAGTCCGTCCTCATCACCGCCAACGTCTCCGAGCGGATCGCGAGCATCGAATTCGACGAAGGCGCCTTCGCCGCCGCGGGCTCCGTGCTCGTCCGCCTCGACACGAGCCAGGAGCAGGCGGAGCTTGCCGAGGCCCTGGCCAATCTCGACGATCAGCGTCAGCAGTTCGAGCGCCTCGATCGCCTGGTCGCCACGAATTCGGCGGCGCTGTCCCAGCGTGACCAGCAGAAGGCCCTCATGGAGGCGGCGGACGCCCGGGTCCAGATCGTCCGCGCCCGCATCGCCGATCGCGTCATCCGTGCGCCCTTCGACGGGCTGACCGGTCTGCGCTCCGTGAGCGTCGGCGCCCAGGTCGCGCCGGGGACCCTGATCACCACGCTCGACGACATCCATCCGATCCGTCTCGACTTCTCCGTGCCGGAGAGCTTCCTGTCGGTGCTCCGGCTCGACGCCGTGATCCGGGCCCGCTCCGTGGCCTACCCGGACCAGCCCTTCGAGGGCCGGGTCGCGCACATCAGTCCGCGCGTCGACCCCGTCACCCGCACCGTGGCGATCCGCGCGGAGATTCCCAACGAGGACGGCCGACTGCGGCCGGGCATGCTCTTCACCGTGGACCTGGTCCGCGATCGTCGGGAAGGGCTCATGGTGCCCGAGGCGGCGCTCGTCCCCCGCGGGGATCGCCAGTACCTGTTCCGCATCGTCGAAGGCGTCGCCGAGCAGGTCGAGGTCGGCATCGGCTCGCGGCGGCCGGGCATCGTGGAGCTGACCTCCGGCGTAGCGGCCGGAGACATCGTGGTGGTCGAGGGCAGCCTGCGCCTGCGGCCCGGTGCGGCGGTGGTGATCCAGTCGGAGGTGGATGCCCTCGCGTCCATGCCGGACGAGGCTCGTGAGGCCTCCCTGGCGACGGACAGGATGGACGAGGCGGCGGCCACGGAGGTCGGGGGATGATCCTGTCCGACGTCTCGGTCCGACGGCCGGTCTTCGCCACGGTTCTCAGTCTGATCCTGATCGCCTTCGGCCTGCTGTCCTTCAGCCGTCTGCCGCTGCGCGAATACCCGGACATCAATCCGCCCATCGTGTCCGTGGAGACCCGCTATCCCGGCGCCTCGGCCCAGGTGGTGGAGACCAAGATCACCCAGCTCATCGAGGACTCGATCGCGGGCATCGAGGGCATTCGCACCATCTCCTCGGCGAGTCGCGACGGCACCTCCAACGTCACCATCGAGTTCGAGGTGGAGCGCGACATCGACGCTGCGGCGAACGACGTGCGCGATCGCGTCTCGCGCACCTTCGAGAACCTGCCCGAGGAGGCAGATCCGCCGGAGATCGCCAAGGCCGACGCGAACACGCAGCAGATCATGTGGCTGTCCCTCGCCAGCGACCGCATGGACCAGCTCCAGCTTTCCGACTACGCCAGGCGCTTCGTCACGGATCGTCTGGCCATGGTCACCGGCGTCGCCAACGTGCGCATCGGGGGCGAGCGTGAGTACTCCATGCGCATCTGGCTCGATCGCGAGGCCCTCGCGGCACGCGGCCTCACGGTCGCCGACGTCGAGTCCGCCCTGCGCAGCGAGAACGTGGAGCTGCCCGCGGGCACCGTCGAATCCCGGGAGCGGGAGTTCACGGTCCGCGTCGAACGCAGCTATGCAACGGCCTCGGATTTCGCCGGCCTGGTGCTGCGCAAGGGTGCGGACGGTTACCTGGTGCGCCTCGCCGACGTCGCGCGAGTCGAGGTCGGCCCTGCGAACGACCGCAGCGAGCTGCGTGCGAACGGTTCGCCGAACGTCGGCCTCGGTATCTCCGCGCAGGCGAAGGCGAACGTGCTCGACACGGCGCGCGCCGTGAAGGCCGAGCTGCTGCGCATCCAGGAGACGCTTCCGGAGGGCATGGAGATCGTCGCCGGCTTCGATGCGTCCATCTACATCGAGCAGGCGATCGTCGAGGTCTACAAGACCCTGTTCCTCGCCACCGGCCTCGTGGTCCTGGTCATCTACCTGTTCCTCGGCAGCGTGCGCGCCATGCTCGTGCCGGCCGTGACCGTGCCCGTCTCGCTCATTTCAGCCTTCATCGTGCTCTGGGCCTTCGGCTTCTCCATCAACCTGCTCACGCTGCTCGCGCTCGTGCTGTCCATCGGTCTCGTCGTGGACGACGCCATCGTGGTGCTGGAGAACGTCTACCGGCGCGTCGAGAAGGGCGAGCCACCGCTGCTCGCGGCCTACAAGGGCGCGCGCCAGGTGGGCTTCGCGGTGATCGCGACCACCCTGGTGCTGGTGGCCGTGTTCGTGCCCATCGCCTTCATGGAGGGCAATCTCGGTCGCCTGTTCTCCGAGTTCTCCCTGGCCATCGCCGGCGCCGTCTGCTTCTCCAGCCTGGTCGCGCTCACGCTCGTGCCCATGCTGTCCTCGAAGCTGCTGCGTCCGGACACGGGGCGCGTGGGCCTGGCGCGCTGGGTGGACGACGCCTTCAACTATGCGGCGGACTACTACTCACGCTCTCTGGACTGGCTGCTCAGACACACCTGGCTCGTCTACGCCTCGCTCCTGCTCGTGCTCGCCGGTGGTGTCCTGCTCTTCCGCATGATTCCCCAGGAGTACGCTCCGACGGAGGACCGCTCGAGCTTCTTCGTGCTCATGAACGCACCGGAAGGCGCCAGCTTCGAGTACACGCAGCGCTACTCGCGGCGCATGGAGCAGGTGCTCATGCCGCTCCTCGAGAACGGCGAGGCTTACCGGATCCTCGTGAGCACACCGCGCTTCGGTTCCGGGGCGAACGTCAACAACGCCATCGCCATCGTGTCCCTCGAGACCTGGGACAAGCGCGACCGCTCTGCGCAGGAGATCATCGGGCAGCTGTTCGGCCAGCTCGGCCAGCTGCCGGGCGTGCGGGCCTTCCCCATCCAGCCTGCCAGTCTCGGTCAGCGTGGTTTTTCCACGCCGCTGCAGTTCGTCATCGGTGGAGACACCTACGAGGAGCTCGCGGAGTGGCGCGACCGCATTCTCGATCGCGCCTCGGAGAACCCGCAGCTCATCAATCTCGACTCCGACTACAAGGAGGTCAAGCCGCAGCTGATCATCGAGGTCGATCGCAATCGTGCGGCGGATCTGGGTGTGCCCATCGTCACCATCGGCCGGACCCTCGAGACCATGCTCGGCTCCCGGCGCGTGACCACCTACCTGGAGCGCGGCGAGGAGTACGACGTGATCCTCCAGGCGGACGATCGCGATCGCGAGACGCCGGAGGACATCTCCAATCTCTACGTTCGTTCCGATCGCACGGGCGAACTGGTGCCGCTCTCGTCCCTGGTCACGGTGCGCGAGAAGGCGGACGCGGCCGATCTGAACCGGTTCAACCGCCTCCGCGCCGTGACCATCTCGGCGAATCTGGCGCCGGACTATCCCCTCGGCGAGGCGCTCGCCTACATGCAGCAGCTCGCCGCCGAGGAGCTGCCCTCGAGCGCGCGCATCGACTACAAGGGGCAGTCCCGGGAGCTGCAGGATTCCAGCGCCAGCGTGCTGGTGACCTTCGGTCTCGCGCTGCTCGTCGTCTTCCTGGTGCTGGCGGCCCAGTTCGAGAGCTTCATCCATCCGCTCATCATCATGGTCACGGTGCCGCTCGCGGTGGCCGGGGCGCTGCTCGGGCTCTTCCTCGTGGACGGCACCCTGAACATCTACAGCCAGATCGGCATCGTGATGATGGTCGGTCTTGCGGCCAAGAACGGCATCCTCATCGTCGAGTTCGCCAATCAGCTGCGGGATGCGGGACGCGACATCGAGACGGCGATCCGCGAAGCCGCTCGCTTGCGTCTGCGGCCCATCGTCATGACCTCGATCTCCACGGTCATCGGCGTCCTCCCCCTCATTCTCGGCAGCGGTGCGGGCGCCGAGAGTCGCATGGCCATCGGGGTGGTGGTGTTCTCCGGCGTGCTGCTCTCGACCGTGCTCACGCTCGGCGTGGTGCCGACCTTCTACGAACTGCTGGCGCGCTTCACCCGCAGCCCCGAGGCCGTGTCGCACGAGATCGAGGCGCTCTTCGAGGCGGAAGCGAAGGCCGAGTCCGGCACGCCGCGCCCGGCTGCCGGCGGCGGCTCCCTGGAAGGTTCGCCGGCGCGCGCCGAGCGCGATTGATCCCGTTGCAGGGGCCGCCGCCGGAACAGGCGCCGGCCCCTGCGAGTGCCCAGCGGCTGCGCCTGTCCCTGTCCCCTATCCCGTAGGTCCGAAGCGGCTGTCCTGCCCGAGTGCGGGGCCGCCGACTGGCGTCCGTCCGGCTGGAATCGGATGATGGCGCTCGAGGGACGGGGCAGGGGACGGATGGCCGTGAGCCAGGAGTTCGAGGCACGCATCGAGGCGCTCGTCGAGCGCATGACCACGGACGAGAAGGTCCGCATGGCGGCCGGCTCGGGGCTCTGGTACTCGAGCCCCGTCGAACGGCTCGGCATCCCGGCCCTCAAGATGTCCGACGGGCCGAACGGGGTGCGCGGCGACGGCAGCGTGCCGGGCATGAGTGCCACGGGCTTTCCCTCCGGGACCGCGCTCGCCGCGAGCTGGGATCCGGAGTTCGTCGCGCAGGTGGCCGACGCCCTTGCCGTCGAGGCCCTCGGCAAGGGGGTGGACGTCCTCCTCGGCCCCACGATCAATCTGCATCGCACGCCCGTCGGCGGGCGCAACTTCGAATGCTGGTCCGAGGATCCGTGGCTCACCGGCGAGCTGGCGGTGGCCTATGTCCGGGCCCTGCAGGCCCGG
Source organism: Pseudomonadales bacterium (assembly GCA_036351555.1). Taxonomy (GTDB): domain Bacteria; phylum Pseudomonadota; class Gammaproteobacteria; order Pseudomonadales; family Azotimanducaceae; genus JAZBPF01. The sequence goes on along the minus strand of JAZBPI010000123.1, from coordinate 2,907 downwards.
GGTGTCGCGGCCTGTCCCAAGCACTTCGTGTGCAACGATTCGGAGTTCCATCGTCACAGCCTGTCCGTGGAGGTGGACGAGCGCACGCTCCACGAGGTCTACCTGCGTCCCTTCGAGCGTGCCGTGCGCGAGGGCGGAGCCTGGACGCTCATGGCCGCCTACAACCGGCTCCGCGGCGCGCACTGTGCTGCCAACGAGCAGCTGCTCCGGGGCGTGCTCAAGGGGCGCTGGGGCTTCGACGGCGTGGTGATCTCCGACTGGGGCGGCACCTATTCCACGGTGGGGCCGGCCCGCGCCGGCCTCGATCTCGAGATGCCCGGGCCCGCCGTGCACATGGGTGCGCGCCTGGACGCGGCGCTCGCGGCCGGTGAGGTGCCGGTCGCGGCGATCGAGGACAAGGTCCGCCGGCAGCTGCGTCTGCTTCTGCGCACGGGCCGCCTCGATGCGCCGGCGCGTCCGCCGGAACAGCACCCGCCTCCGGCGCATGCAGCGCTCGCCCTGCGCGCGGCGATCCAGGGCACGGTGCTGCTCCGCAACGTCGACGATCTGCTTCCCCTCGAGGGCGCGGCAGCGACGAGGCGCATCGCCCTCATCGGCCCGAACGCCGTCAGGCCCGTGTTCCAGGGTGGCGGCTCGAGTGAGGTGAACCCGGCCGCGCCCGTCTCTCCGGAGGAGGGACTGCGTCGCGCGTTTCCTCAGGCCGACGTCCGCGTCGCGCGGGGCTGCTCGGCTGCCCGCTACCTGCCGCTCGTGGAGCCGGCCCATTGCCGAGTGGAGCAAGAGGGCGATCGCCGCGGCTGGCGCGCAGAGTTCCACGCGGACGCTGCGTCTGCGGGCGAGGTGCTGCGCACCACGCATCCGCGGCGCAGCACGCTCACCTTCTTCGGGGAACCGGCCCCCGGACTGCCGCGCGCCTTCGGTCTGCGCCTGTCCACCTGGTTCACGCCGACGCGCGCCGGTGTGCATCGCTTCTCGCTGGTCAGTGCGGGGCGCGCCCGGCTGCGCGTCGACGATGCGGTCGTCGTCGACAACTGGGACGCCTGGCGGCCCGGGGATGCCTTCTTCGGCGCCGGCAGTGCCGAGGCGATTGGCGAGATCGAACTCGACGCGGAGACCTGCGTCCGCCTGTCCGTCGAGTTCGCGAACGATCCTGCGCCCCAGCTCACGGGTCTGCGGATCGGCCACGAAGAGCCGGAGACCGGTGACCCGCTCGCCGAGGCCGAGGCGCTCGCTCGCTGGGCCGAGGTCGCGGTGGTGATCGCGGGCCTGGATGCAGACTGGGAGGGCGAGGGCGCTGATCGCGTCGATCTGCGTCTGCCGGGCGCCCAGGAAGCCCTGATCCGCCGCGTTGCCGCCGCGAACCCGCGCACGGTGCTCGTGCTCAATGCCGGTTCTCCCATCGCCCTCGACGGCTTCGCCGACGCCGTCCCGGCCATCCTCCAGGTCTGGTATCCGGGTCAGGCCTTCGGCGCGGCGCTCGGCGACGTGCTCACGGGTGTCGAGGAGCCCGGTGGCCGTCTGCCATCGGTCTGGCCTGCGTCGGCGATGGCACATCCGTCGGCGCTGAACTATCCCGGCGAATTCGACCGGGTGCGCTATGGCGAGGGCATCTTCATCGGCCAGCGCGGCATGGACCGGCTGGGCATGACGCCTGCCTTTCCCCTCGGATACGGACTCGGCTACACGCGCTGGCGGCTCGGCGCGGTCCGCGGCCGGGTGATGGAGCAGGACGTGGAGCTCTCCGTTGAGGTCGAGAACCTCGGCAGCCGCGCGGGTGCGGCGGTCGTGCAGGCCTACGTGCAGGCTCCGGCTCAGCGCTGCCCGCGGCCTGAGCGGCAACTCTGTGCCTTCGGTCGCGTGACGGCGGCGGCCGGGGCGCGCGCCCTGCTGACGCTGAGGGTGACGCGCGATGCGCTGGCCTACTACGACACCGATGCCGAGGCCTTCCGCGTCGAGGCCGGTGCGCATCGGTTCCATGTCGGATTCTCCGCCGCGGACTGTCCTGAAGCCTGCACCCTCGAGCTCGCAGCGTCGTGAGGGCGAGCACGTGTTTCGCGGAGCGTCGCCTGTGGGCGCACGGTTCAGCGGCGACGCTGGTTCGTCGGGCTCCGGTCCCCTGCGCCTCGGCATGCAGCGCCGGGCCGCTGCCGCGCGCCTACATCAACCTGTTGCCCCTGAGGAGAGCACCCCATGCAGCATGAAGAACTGGCAGAGGCCCTGTTCGCCGCGTTCCAGGCCGGGGACGCCGAGGCCGCGCGCGCGCTCTGCGCCTCGGACCTCGAGGCGCGCCAGAACGATGGTCCCGCGATGGGACTAGGGCCGCTGCTCGCCTTCTCGAAGGCGGTGCACCGCCTGGTGAAGGATTTCCGCTACGAGGAGGCCGTCCGCTCGGCGACCGACCGGGGCTTCGTGGAAGAGCACCGGGTGCGCGGGACCCTTCCCGACGGGAGCGAACTGGATCTTTCCGTCTGCGTGGTCGCGGACGTCGTCGACGGCAGGATCACCAGTCTCCGCGAGTACCTCGACAGCGCTGCCGCGGCAGGGCTGATCGCCGCGCTCTCCTAGGACGTTGCCGATCTCGCGCTGCTGCGCGGCGGGTCTCCGAAGTCCTCGTCGCCGCTGAAGCGTGCTCCCACAGTGAGTCGGGCGTCGCGTCCTGTGGGAACGAGCTTCAGCCGCGAGCGGGTGTCGTCGTTGGAGCGAGTCCTTGTCGCCGCTGAAGCGTGCTCCCGCAGTGAGTCGGGCGACGTGTCCTGTGGGAACGAGCTTCAGCCGCGAGCGGGTGTCGTCGTTGGAGCGAGTTCTGGTCGCCGCTGAAGCGTGCTCCCACAGTGAGTCGGGCGACGTGTCCTGCGGGAGCGAGCTTCAGCCGCGAGCGGGTGTCGTCGTTGGAGCGAGTCCTTGTCG
>JAZBPI010000122.1:0-22217 GCA_036351555.1 Pseudomonadales bacterium | reverse complement strand
GGAGCGTCCCTTGCAGTCGCGAACCGGCGACTGCGGGCCGGTCGGGCAGGATCGCCGGTCTGCTGATGGAACCGGAACCGCACACGGGACTCGACGTTCGACCGAACCTCGCGCCGCTGACTAGGCGGACGCGCCTCTCTCACCTCAGGCGAAGCGCAACAGCTCGTCCCGGGCGCCGCCCTCGCCACCCAGCAGATGACGAAGATAGTCCGGATAGGAACCCATCCACATGCCCGAGGAACGCTCGCGCCCGGCCGCCGCATCGGTCTTCGTCGTCTTCATGTACCAGTTGTTGCACTTCAGCCAGACCTTGCCGTCGGAGCTCCGCTCGCAGAGCTTCGTCCAGGCCTCGGCCGCCTCGCGCGTCGGCTCGACGGTGCGTGCGCCGCGCTCGCGCATCTCGCTGAGCAGGCCCGCCAGATAGCGCGCCTGCTCCTCGCAGACGAGGGTCACGTTGGTGAAGGGATTCAGGCTCTGCGGGCCGATCATCATGTGGAAATTGGGCATGCCCGGTACGTGGATGCCCCAGAGACTGTGCGGACGCGTCATCTGCCAGTTGTTCGCGGCGCTGGCACCGAAGGCTTCCGCAAGCGTGACGCCGTCGCGCCCGGTCACGGGAAAGGGAATCAGGTTGCTGTCGAAACCGGTGGCATAGATCAGCACGTCCACGGCAAAGCGTTCGCCGCGGGCGATCTCGGGGCCCTCCTCGTGGATGCGCACGACGCCGCCCGGATCGTCGACGAGAGTGACCGTGTCGCGATTGAAGGTCGTGTAGTAGTCGTCGATGAACAGCGCGCGCTTGCAGAAGAAGGGATAGTCAGGGGTCAGCGCCGCGGCGAGCGCCGGATCCTTCACCTCCTCACGGATGCGCGTGGCGATCATCTCGCAGATCGCGGCGTTGCGTTCGGGATCGTGCAGATCGTCGAAGGTGATGGGCACGTCGGCGGGCGTGTCTGCACCGTCCCAGTCGACCTTGCGCAAGGCCTCACCGTAGCCGCCCGCACGGAACGCGTCGATGATCTCCTGGGGGGTGGGCTCGTCGTCCCGGGGCAGACACCAGGTCGGCGTGCGCTGGAACACCGTGAGATGCTCGACCTCGTCGACGATGCTGGTGATGACCTGGGCGGCGGAGGCCCCGGTGCCGATCACGCCGACACGCTTGCCGGCGAGCGATGCACTCCGGTCCCATTGCGCCGTATGGAAGCTCTCGCCGCGGAAGCTCGCCATGCCCGGCACCTCGGGGAGGCGTGGGCTCGACAGCGGCCCGTTCGCCGCGATGACGTGGGTGCAGGTGACGATGTCCGCGACTTCACGCGTCGCCGGATCGAGCGTCGTGACCTGCCAGCGACCGCTGCCATCGTCCAGCAGCCTGACGTCGGCGACCTCGCGCGAGAACCCCATGAACTCGCGCAGGCCGCAGTGATCCGTGAGCAGCTCCGCGTAGTCCGCGATCTCCCGCTGGCTCACGTACTTCTTCGAGGGAATGAATCCCGTGCGATCGAGGAAGGGCAGATAGGTGTAGGCCGGGACGTCGCAGGCGGCGCCGGGGTAGGCGCCCACGCCCCCGTGCGCCCAGACGCCGCCGACGGAAGGCGACTTCTCGAACAGGCGTAGTGACGTGAAGCCCGCCTCCTTCAGGTAGCTCGCGGCCAGCAGGCCCGAGAACCCCGCGCCGATGATGACGATCTCGACATCCGTCGCTGTCGGACCCTGCACTGCCATGGCACCTCTCCCTTGCGTCCCGAATTGCAGGCGCGCAGGGGACCACAGCAGCGATCGGATGGGAAGCCGGGCCGGCTCACCCGAGCCACGGCCGCGAGGCCGCCACGGCGACCAGAGCCTCCTCGCCCTCGCGGCCTGCTCGGATGCGCTGCGGCAGAACCGCGCCTCAGTCGCGATAGCCCGGATCGACGGCGTCGAGCTTGCGCTGCCAGGCCGGCCAGGTCAGGCCGTCCGCGGTGCCGTCGAAGAGCACCTTCGACTGGGCCGCGGCCTTGGCCGCGGACCCCTGGGGCGGCATGTTCGGTGTGGCCCCGCCCGCGAGGGCGCGGACCTGCATGGTGCAGGCGCGCTCGAGGTAGTACATGGCCATGAAGGCCGAAGCGCAGGACGGACCCAGGGTCAACGTGCCGTGGTTGCGCAGCAGCATGAACTGCCGATCACCGAGATCGGCGACGATGCGTTCACGCTCGTCGAGATCCAGCGCCACGCCCTCGTAGTCGTGGTAGGCCACCTCGCCGCACTGCATGGCGTGCTGCGTGAGGGGCATCAGACCCTCCGCCATGGCGGACACGGCCACCCCGTCGTCCGTATGGAGATGCATGACGCACAGGGCATCCTCGCGCGCCATGTGCACGGCGGAGTGGATGGTGAAGCCTGCGGGATTCACATCGTAGGGACTGTCCATGACCTTGTTGCCGTCCACGTCGACCTTGACGAGGCTCGAGGCCGTCACTTCCTCGAAGAGCATGCCGAAGGGATTGATGAGGAAATGATGCTCGGGGCCGGGCACGCGCGCGGACAGGTGCGTGAACAGGAAGTCGTCCCAGCCGTGCAGGGCCACGAGTCGATAGAGCGCGGCGAGATCGACGCGCTGCTGCCACTCCTCGTCGCTGACCTGCTCGCGGACCGACGGCGCTTCGGTGATTTCGCTGACGCTCATGCTGTGTCTCCCCAGGGGCTCCAGACGGCAGACCCCCGAGCATACGCCTTGCGCCGGCGTGCTTCAGGCAAGGTGCGGCGGACTGCCCGATGGCGTCCGCGCGCACGCCCTCAGCGCAGGCCGTGCATCCAGCGCTTCAGCCAGGGGACCAGGGCCAGCATGAACACCCCGACGGCGATCGGACCCAGCACCAGCATGAGAAAGAACCCGGGCAGGCCGTCGAGCACGAAGCGTACTTCCCCGCTGGCGAGCCGGGTCGAGAAGCGGGCCAGCTCACCGGCGACCAGATTCGCGAGGGAGAAGGTGAAGTACCAGACGCCCATGAGCAGGGACTGCAGGTGCAGGGGGGCCAGCCGGGTGACCATGGCCAGCCCGACCGGAGACAGACAGAGCTCGCCCCAGGTGACGACGACGTAGGTCACCAGCAGCCACTGCGGCCCGGCGAGGGCTCCCGTTCGCGCCTCCAGGGCGCCGAACACCATGGCGAGGAAGGCGAGGCCGAGCAGCCAAAGCCCGATGCAGAACTTCACGGGCGTCGAGGGATCGAGATCACGGCGCGCCAGGAACACCCAGAGCCAGGCGAAGAGCGGCGCGAACAGGACCACGGCCGCGGGATTGACGCTCTGGAACCAGGTGGCCGGAAAGGGCTCGTCGAGCAGACCCCAGAGCGTACGGTCCGTGCTCTGCGCAGCGAACACGTTGAGCGAGCTGCCCGCCTGCTCGAAGCCGGCCCAGAAGGCGACGTTGCCGAAGAAGGCGAGCACCAGGATCACGATCACGCGATGCCATTCCGTCGCATCGAGGGGCAGCATCGGCCGTGTCGGCATCCCGGCCTGTCCGTGGCGGGGCGGCTGGCCGATGCCGGCGAGATAGCGAGGGCGCAGCAGGGCGTAGGTCGCGAGCCCGAGGATCATGCCCACCGCCGCCGCACCGAACCCCCAGTGCCAGCCAAGGGTCTCGCCGAGCGTCCCGGCCACGAGCGGTGCGAGCAGGCTGCCGACGTTGATGCCCATGTAGAAGATCGTGAAGCCGCCTTCCCGTCGCGGATCATCCGCCTCGTAGAGTTCACCGACCATGACCGCGACGCAGGGCTTGAAGAAGCCGGTGCCGACGATGATCAACAGCAGCCCGCTGACGAAACAGAGCAGCGCGCCGGGGCTGGTGTCGAGACCGACCACCTCGCCGGGTGCGATGGCGAACAGCTCCGTGGCGGCCAGGGTGAGATGCCCGGCGGCGATGATGGACCCACCGAGCAGCAGGGACCTGTGGGTCCCGAGAAAGCGGTCCGCGAGCATGCCGCCGAAGATCGGTGTCAGGTAGACCGCCCAGGTGTAGAGACCATAGAGACGATAGGCATCCGCCTGAGTCCAGCCGAAGCCCGGATTCGCCACGGGTGCATCGAGGCCGCCGGTGGCCGAGATCAGATAGAGCACGAGGAGGGCGCGCATCCCGTAGTAGCTGAAGCGCTCCCACATCTCGGTCGCAAAGAGAACCCAGATCCCTCGAGGATGGTTCATGTCGCTGCCCTCGCCCCGGAGTTTCCAGCCAGGCCCGAGGGGCCGGATCGACGCCCTCCGCCGAAGCGGACGAACGACCCGGTATGCTACGCATGCGCGGGCCCACCACCGCAAGGAATTCGGTCACGGACCCCTGCCGCTGGTACACCGATCAGCAGGACTACGGAGATCAAGGCTGGACACCCGACGACTCGGCAGGACGGACCTCGAGATTCCGGCGCTGGTGCTCGGCACCATGGCGCGACGGAACGCATCGGACGCGGAGCGGACCGCGCTGTTCCGGGCGGCCATCGACGCCGGGCTCACCGCCATCGACACGGCGCCCCTCTACGGCTTCGGCGAGGCGGACCGCCAGCTCGGCGCATGCCTGCGTCAGCTGCCGCGCGGACAGGTCCAGATCCTCAGCAAGGTGGGTCTGCGCTGGGACGACGATCATGGCGACGTCCTCTTCGCCTTTCACGACGCGGAGGGCCATCGCCGACAGGTCCGCAAGGATTCGCGACCCGTATCGGTTCGTCGAGACGTCGAGGCCACCCTGGCGCGGCTGGGAGTCGAAACGCTGGACCTCGTGCAGATCCATCACCCGGATCTTCAGGTGCCCATCGCCGAGAGCATGGGCGAGCTGCTGAGGCTTCGCGACGAAGGAAAGCTCCGCCACATCGGCGTGTCCAACTTTTCCGTCGCACAGATCGAGGCGGCGCAGGAGGCCCTTGGCGACGTCCCCCTGTGCAGCGTGCAGCAGGACTACAGCCTCGTTCGCCGACGGATCGAGGCTGAAGTCCTTCCGGCCTGCAGGCGCCTCGCCATCGGCGTGCTCGCCTATTCTCCGCTGGCCGAGGGCGTGCTGTCGGGAAGAGCGATCGACCCTCGGCAGCCAGGGCTCGCACCGATCCAGGATGCCATCACGCAGCGACTGCTCCCCCTCGCCCGGGCGCATGGCACCACGCCGGTTGCGATCGCCCTTGCCTGGCTCATCGCCCAGCCGGGCGTCACGGCAGCCATCACGGGGGCGAGCAGCACTGCACAGCTTCAGGAACAGATCCCCGCCCTGACCATCCGGCTCGCGGAAGGGGAACTGAAACTGCTCACCGATGCATTCGCACGGACACCCCTGCCCTACGGATGGGAAGCACCCGGTCGGGGACTCAGAGGGGGATTGCGCCGAGGGCGAGCGCTCGCAGGACGCCTGGCCCGACGCATCGGCCTGGACCCGGCCGCCCTGCGGCGGAAACCGGTGCATCGCAGGAACGACTGACGCCATGTCGCACGACTCCATCGCCTCCACTCGGCGCTCCGCCACGGTGGTCCACTCGTGACCGAGGGCGACCGCGCGCCCCTCTTCGACGTCGTCGTCGTCGGCGCCGGAGCGGCCGGCCTCATGTGCGCCATCGCCGCAGGTGGGCGGGGACGCTCGGTCCTGGTGCTGGATCACGCGAATCGCCCCGGCAAGAAGATCCTCATGTCCGGCGGCGGCCGCTGCAATTTCACGAACATGTACTGCGGGCCCGAACACTTCCTCTCCGCGAACCCGCACTTCCCGAAGTCGGCGCTGAGTCGCTACAGCCCCTGGGACTTCATCGCGCTGGTCGAGAAGCACCGGATTCCCTACCACGAGAAGAAGCTCGGGCAGCTCTTCTGCGATCGATCCTCGAAGGACATCGTCGACATGCTGCTCGCCGAATGCGCGAGTGCCGCCGTGGAGATCCGTACCCGGACGCCCGTATCCATCCGCACCCTGCGCGCAGCCGATGCGTCCTGGCACCTTCTCGAGGCCGCCGGCCAGGCGCTGCGCTGCCGCTCCCTGGTGATCGCCACAGGTGGCCTGTCGATTCCGACCATGGGCGCATCGGGCTTCGCTCATGATCTGGCCCGATCGATCGGTCTGCGCCTGCGCCCGCTGCGCGCAGGACTCGTGCCCTTCACCCTGGATCCCGCACAGCTCGAGGAGCTGAGCGAACTCGCCGGTGTCTCGCTGGATTCCGAGGTGCGGGCCGGCGAAGGCTGCTTCCACGAACATCTGCTGTTCACCCACCGCGGTCTCAGCGGTCCGGCGATCCTGCAGGCATCGTCCTACTGGGCGCCGGGCACCGAGGTCGAGATCGACCTCTTTCCGGAGGTGGACCTGGCGTCACGGCTCCGCGAAGCACGCAGCGCGCGCCCGAAGCTCGGGCTCCGATCCTTTCTCGCCGAGCAGCTGACCCGTCGCGTCGCGCAGCGCTGGTGCGAACGCGGTCTGCCGGACCAGCCCCTCGGCCAGCTCGGTGACGCCGAGCTGGAGACCGTGGTGCAGGCCTGCAAGCCCTGGCGGATCCGCCCGGCCGGGACGGAGGGCTATCGCACCGCGGAGGTCACGCTCGGCGGCATCGACACCGACGCCCTCTCCTCGAAGACCATGGCGTGCCGGGATCATCCGGATCTGTACTTCATCGGCGAGGCCGTGGACGTCACCGGCCATCTTGGCGGGCACAACTTCCAGTGGGCCTGGGCGTCGGGACAGGCCGCCGGGCAGGTCGCCTGAACGCGGCGGCGAGAGACTCGGCAGCGCGTCAGGACTTCACGGATTCGACCAGATCGTCCGGCTCCGGGTCAGCGCCGGCGGCCACCGCGCCTGTCGCGTGCGGTCGGACCCGCTTGCCGATCCACGCCATGGACACGAAGAGCAGCACGTACACCCCCGCCGCGACCGCGTAGGGAAGCTCAGGGGCGTACTGATAGAGCGCACCACCGACGAGCGGGCCGATCGCGAAGCCCAGGGGACCACAGGACCCCGCGACGCCGGCCACGGCGCCCTGCTCCTCGGACGACACGGCAAGGGACGCGCCGGCCATGAAGCCGGGGCCGGCGAGGCCCATGCCGAACCCCTGGATCATCATCGCGATCGTCAGCCACAGCTGCGATTCGACGAGGGCCATGGTGGTGAAGGCCACCACGAGCAGGGGCATGGCGAGACGGAGCAGCGCGAAGGGCGGCAGGGTCAGCCGTTGCACGATGACGCCCTGGGCGACGAGCGAACAGACCGCGGACAGCATCATGGCGATGCCCACGGCCTTGGCCGTATCCGCGGCATCGAGGGAGAGCGCATCCTGGAAGCGGAAGCCCATGGTCTGCTGCACCAGCGCCATGCCGGAGAACATGAGCACGCCGACGATCACGAAGGGCAGGATGCGCGGGTCCGTGTACTTCATGCGCGCCATGGGCCGCAGCGCAGCGTGTCTCGGGGGTTCGGGCAGGAAACGCCAGACGAAGAGCCCGTTGAGGAAGGCCACCGCCGCCATGACCCACAGGGGCGTGAGCAGCGAGATCACGGCCAGGCCGGCAACGGCCGGACCGAGGATGGATCCGAGGTTGTTGGCCGCGCCGGCGGCGCCCATGCCCCGGGTGCGATTGGCGGCATCGGTGATGTCGGCCATGTAGGCGTTCGCCGCCGGCATGGACGCCGCCATCACGGCCGCGTGGAGCATGCGCGCGGCGACCAGCGCACCGAACAGCAGCATCCCCGTGAGCGCACCGGAGAGCCCCGCATAGAGCACGGAATTGAACAGGGCGGTGCCTGCGGAGAAGCCGAACAGGCCGATGAGGAGCACTCGCTTGCGGCCCCAGCGATCACTGGTGCGCCCCCAGATCGGGCTCGCGAGGAAGACCGTGAGCGCCGAGGCGCCGATGACGAAGGTGATCTGGAATTCGGACAGGCCGATCTCCCGCCCCAGGGGCGCGAGGATCGGGAACAGCACCGTGAACCCCATGCCCACACTGACGAGGGAGATGAGCAGGGTGCGGCGGGCGTAGTCGGCGGAGAATTCCTTCGCGTTGTTCAGCGCGGCATGCATCCCATGATCACAGGTGCCCCGCATCGGCGACGCCGGCGGGGAGGTCATGCCCCGGCCCGTGCCGGGACATCGTCGAGGACCTCTTCATCCTACGGATCCCGACCCGGCGCCGGTAGGGATCCCGTCGAGAAAGACCCGGACCACCGGACCGACTCCACACGCATTCCCCGAGACCACCAGGAACGCGGCGGAAGCCCTCACTCGTGGCGCAGCGCATCGATGGGGTCGAGGCGCGCCGCCCGCCGGGCCGGGAAATAGCCGAAGAGCACGCCGACGAAAGCGGAGAACAGGAAGGCGCCCACGACCACGGTCGCATCCGGCACGAAGGGAATGTTCATGAATCCGGCCAGCTGCGCCGTGAGCAACAGCGCCAGCACGATGCCGAGCAGGCCGCCGAAGGAGGACAGCACCACCGCCTCGACGAGGAACTGTCCCAGCACCTCGCGCTCGAGCGCGCCGATGGCGAGCCGGATACCGACCTCCCGGGTCCGCTCCGTGACGGACACGAGCATGATGTTCATGATGCCGATGCCCCCGACGAGCAGACTGACCCCGGCGACCGCGCCCAGGAGCATGGTGAGCACACGGGTCGTACCCGTGAGGGTCTGGGTGATCTGCTTGGTGTCGAAGACACTGAAGTCGTCCTCCTCCCCCTCGGCGATCCGTCGGCGCTGACGCAGCAGGGCCTGGATCTCCTCGCTCGCGATCTCGCTCGCGACGCCGTCCTGCACGGACACCATGATCCGATCCACGTCGGTCTCGCCGGAGATGCGACGCTGGAAGGCACGCAGGGGCATCACCACCAGATCGTCCTGATCGGAACCCATGGCGGACTGCCCCTTGCCGGCGAGCAGGCCGACGACCTCGCAGGACAAGCGGTCGAGCCGAATGCGACTGCCGACGGGGTTGAGCGTCGCGAACAGCTCGCGCCGTGTCGTCTCGCCGATGACGCACACGGAGCGACCGGCGCGCAGCTCGGCGTCGGAGAAGAAACGACCATCGGCAAGCGTCCAGTTGCCCGCTACGAAATAGGCATTCGTCGATCCGTTGACGATCGTCTCCCAGTTGCGATTGCCGAAGATCGCGACGGCGCCCCCGCTCGCCATGGGCGCCACCGCGCGAACACTCGTGATCTGCTCGGCGATCGCCTGCGCATCGCGCTGGGTGAAGGAGCGGGCACGCAGCGTGCCGCGCCCGGGCCCGAAGCCCTGCCCGGGGCGCACCACGAGGATGTTGCTGCCCAGACTGGCGATCTGCGCCGTGACCGCCGCCGTCGCACCGGCCCCGAGGGTCACCATGGTGATGACCGCGGCCACACCGATGACGATACCGAGCACCGTCAGACAGGAGCGCAGCACGTTGCGGCGGATCGTGCGCAGGGCCAGGAGGAAGGCGTTCCACAGCATCAGGCTGGCTCCTCCCGACGCCGGTCGTCGGCCACGCGGCCATCGACGAAGCGGACGATGCGCTCGGCGTAGGCGGCCATGTCGTCCTCATGGGTCACCATCACGATGGTCACCCCGAGGGCAGCGTTCAGGTGCGACAACAGATCCATGATCTCGCGACTGCGCGCCGTATCCAGATTGCCGGTCGGCTCGTCGGCGAGCAGGAGCTCGGGCCGACTGACGATGGCGCGGGCGATCGCGACGCGCTGCATCTGGCCTCCGGAGAGTTCCGCGGGCGTGTGATCCTCCCACCCCGCGAGGCCCACCTGATCGAGGGCGGCGCGCGCCCGCTCGCTCCGCGCACGGCGCGTCTCACCCTGATAGATGAGCGGGAGCTCGACGTTCTCGATCGCCGTGGTGCGCGGCAGGAGGTTGTAGCCCTGGAACACGAAGCCTAGGTAGTAGCGGCGCAGCAGCGCCCGACGACGTCGATCCAGGCTGCCCACGTCGACGCCGCGAAAGCGGTAGCGGCCTTCCGTGGGCGTATCCAGGCACCCGATCATGTTCATGCAGGTCGACTTGCCCGACCCGCTCGGCCCCATGACCGCGACGAACTCGCCCCGCTCGATGTCGAGATCGATGCCGCGCAGGGCGAAGGACGCCGCCTGACCACTGCCGTACACCTTGCTCACGCCCCGCAGGGCGATGAGGGTCGGTTCCGCGGCGTTCATGACGCGGGGGGACGACTCTGGCCCGTGATGACGAGATCCCCTTCCTGCAGCGCCCCTGCAACCACCTCGGTACTGGCGCCGTCCGTGAGGCCGACCGTGACCGCTCGTTCGACGGGCGCGCCGTCCTGCAGAACCCAGAGGGACCGCGACCCGGACCGGCCCGTGTCCTTCGCTCCCTCGGGGCGTGGGCGGCGGGGCGGACCCCGGAACAGGCGACCGAGAAGCGAGCCGCTCGCCGCGGGCACCTCGGCATCGCTCGCGGGACGGAAGCGCAGCGCCGCATTGGGCACCAGCAGTGCATCGTCGACCTCCGCCACGACGATCTCGGCCGTCGCCGTCATGCCCGGCCTCAGCAGCAGCGCCTCGTTGTCGACGGCGAGCACGGTCTCGTAGGTGACCACACCGCTCTCCGCGTCCGGCGCAAAGCGCACCTGCCGGATCCTGGCCGGGAAGACCCGCTCCGGATAGGCATCCACCGTGAAGGTGGCCGACTGTCCCGCCGCCACCACCCCCACGTCGGCCTCGTCCACATCGACGTGCAGTTCCATGTCGGCGAGGTCCTCGGCGAGCACGAAGAGCACCGGCGTCTGCAGGGAGGCGGCCACGGTCTGGCCCGGCTCGATCTGCCGATCGAGCACGATGCCGTCGATGGGCGCCCGGATCACCGCCTTGCGCAGGCGCGTTTCCTGCGCGCCGAGGGTCGCCCGCGCCGCCTCGACCTGCGCCTCCGCGCTGCTCAGCTCCGAGGACGACCGGAGAAAGGTCGCTTCTGCCGAATCGAGCAGGTCCTGGCTGCACAGGGCACGCGCCGCGAGCGTCGCACAGCGATCACGCTGCAGCCGGGTCTCGTCGACGGTCGCCCGTGCCTGCGCCACCCGGGCCTGGGCAACCCGCAGATTCGCCCGGGACTGGAGCACCTGGGCATCGAGCTCCTCGGTGTCGAGACGGGCCAGCACCTGGCCCTCGACGACCCGGTCGTTGAAGTCCACGGCGACCGATTCGATGGTGCCGGACACTTCGGTGCCGACGTCGACCTGATTGACGGGTTCGAGCTGGCCCGTTGCGCTCACGGTCACCGAAAGGGCCGCGCGCGTTGCGGCCCGGGTGCTGTAGGCAGGCCCTGCCGCTTCGTCCGCACCGTTCAGGAACAGCCAGAGAATCAAACCCAGCGCCAGGACGAGCAGTGCCGCCAGAACCCAGCGTCGTCGTGTGGATGGACGGCCGGGCCCGAGTTCCAGCCGCGCCGCGAGGGAGGGCTCGTCGATCGGCGCCGACGGATCGGCCATGAGGACATTCCCGGAATCGATGATCGGCCGTGGATGCTACCCGACTCGACCCGCGGACAGGGCGTCGCGAACCGGTCCGGCACCTCGACCGGGAGCCCGGAGGGACTCCGCAGGGGAGGCTCCCACGGATGTCGGAAAGGGTGAACGGCGTCTCGAAAGCCCGCGGGAACCCGGTGGTAGCTTCTGTCCCGAGGGGATCGACGGCACCCGGGGTGACCGGCCATGAGACAGTTCCGGCAACGAATGCGACCACGGTGTGCACTCGTCTGCACGCTCCTCGCCTGCTGCCTCGGCGGCCCGGTGTCCACCCTCGCGGAGGACGAGGTCGCCGACATCCAGTCCAATCCCCGCTTCCTGCTCTATCTGCAGAAGTCCCTCGGGGGCAACGGCCCGGGGAACCGCGCCTCGTCCTTCGGTCTGCGCGTGGAGCACCCCTGGCGCCAGCAGGGCATCCGGCCGGAGCGCGGCGATCTGGCGCACCTCACCTTCGTCCCCCTGGTGGAGGTCGGCTTCAATGCCCTGGATCGCTACAACCTGCAGGTCCTGGAGACCCGCATGATCGAGGACGGTACGCCGACCTTCCTGGGCAGCACAGCCACCTTCGATCCGCACTTCGACGATGCCGCCAGGACCGGCTCGGAAGCGGGGCTCTGCGCGGCCCAGGACTGGCGCTGCAGATACCTCGGCACGCACAGGGTGGCCGCCCGACGAGACGCGCTGCAGCACTGATCGATCCGCCCGAAAGCCCGCACCGCGAACTTCTTCCCGACGCCGAGGTCTTCCGGAGGACCATGGAGGTCGGCGCCTGCCCTTGAAAGTCGCCTGTCCGACCCCATAGCGGTGTCTCGACGCCGTTCGAGCGTCCGCCGACACTCACTCGCGACTGCCACGGGTCCGGTCATGCACACGATCGACATCACCCCCTGCTCTCCTGCGCCCTGCCTCGATCCGATCCCGCCCCCTCGAGCGCGTGCGTCGAGCTGAACGCCCGAGCCTTCCTCCGCGGCCTCGCACCCTGACGAGCCGGCAGACAGAGGGCGACCCGAACCACGCCATGGAGACCTTCGCATGATCCAGGTGGAGCACCTGACGCGCCGCTATGGCGCCTTCACGGCCGTCGACGACGTGAGCTTCCGCATCGAGCGCGGAGAGGTCGTCGGCCTGCTCGGCCACAACGGCGCCGGCAAGACGACGATCATGAAGATGCTGACCGGCTTCCTCGAACCCACGTCCGGGGTCGTGCGCATCGACGACCTCGTGCACGGACCCGATACGCGGGCCATCCAGGCCAGGCTCGGCTATCTGCCGGAGAACTGCCCCGTCTGGCCCGAGATGACGGTGATCGACTACCTCGACTACCAGGCTGCCCTGCACGGCGTACCGGACGCGCGACGGGCGGAGGCCATCGCCTCGGCCATCCGGCGCACAGCACTCGGCGACAAGGCGACTGCCCTGATCCAGACCCTCTCGCGCGGCTACCGTCAGCGCGTCGGCGTCGCCCAGGCGCTGCTCCACGATCCGGACATCATCATCCTGGACGAACCCACCAACGGCCTCGACCCGACGCAGATCCTGCACATGCGGGACCTGATCGGTGAGCTGGCCCGGCATGCCACGGTCATCGTCTCCACGCACATCCTCCAGGAGGTCCAGGCCATCTGCGAGCGGGTGCTGATCCTGCGCAGTGGTCGCCTGGTGGTCGATGCGCGGCTCGAGACGCTGCAGCACGCCGACGGACTGCTCGTCGACGTGGAAGGGGACGCGGAAGCCACGCTGCGGGGCATCGAGGGCGTCGCGGAGGTGGACCCTCGGGGCCGCGACGCATCGCGCCACCGCTATCGACTCAAGGCATCGGCGGACGCGGCGCCGGCCATCGCCTCGGCGCTCGTCGCAGGCGGGTTCCGCCTGCATGCACTCCAGCCCGAGCGACAGGATCTGGAGGCGCTCTTCGCTCAGGTGAACGCGCCCGTGACAGAGGAGTCGACCCATGCCTGACGTGCTGCGCATCGCCCGGAAGGAATTCCGCGGCTTCTTCGCGACGCCGGCCGCCTATCTCTTCATCGGCGCCTTCCTCGCCGTCACCCTGTTCGTGTTCTTCTGGGTGGAGACCTTCTTCGCGCGCAACATCGCGGACGTCCGGCCCCTCTTCGACTGGCTGCCGCTGCTGCTGATCTTCCTGGTCGGCGCCCTCACCATGCGCGCCTGGTCCGAGGAACGGCGGGCCGGCACGCTCGAGAGCCTGCTCACGGCGCCGGTGAAGCCCCTCTCCCTCGTGCTCGGAAAGTTCCTCGCCGCCCTCGCCCTGGTGGGCCTGGCGCTGCTGCTGACCCTGCCGCTTCCGGTCACCGTCGCGGCGCTCGGACCCCTCGACTGGGGCCCGGTGTTCGGCGGCTACGTGGCGACGCTGTTCCTCGCCGCGGCCTACATCGCCATCGGCCTGTACATGAGCGGGCGAACCGACAATCCCATCGTCGCGCTGATTCTCACCACGGTCGTCTGCGGAGCCTTCTACCTGATCGGCACCGAGACCCTGACCAATCTGTTCGGCAACCGCGTCGGCGGCATCCTCGCGCTGCTCGGGACCGGGACACGCTTCGAATCCATCACGCGCGGCGTGCTCGATCTGCGCGATCTGTACTACTACCTGTCGATCGTCGGCGTGTTCCTCACGCTCAATCTCTTCGGCCTGGAGCGACTGCGCTGGGCCGGCAATCCGACGAGCGCACGCCATCGCCTCTGGGGCTGGGCCGCCGGTCTCGCGGTGGCGAACTTCATCGCCGCGAATCTCTGGCTCGCACCCATCGCCTGGGCACGCATCGATCTCACGGAAGGCAGGCAGTTCTCGCTTTCCGAGGCGACCGCACAGCAGCTCGGGGCGGTTCGCGAACCGCTGCTCATCCGAGGCTACTTCTCGGCGCGCACGCACCCGCTCCTCGCGCCGCTGGTGCCGAGGTTGCGCGACCTGCTGCGCGAATATGCCGTCCTCGGTGGCGACCGGGTCCGGGTCGAGTTCATCGACCCGCAGCGCGATGCCGCGCTCGAGGAGGAGGCCGCCTCCCGCTACGGCATCCGCCCGGTGCCCTTCCAGACCGCCGACCGCTACCAGTCGTCGGTGGTCAGTTCCTACTTCGATCTCGTGATCGCCTACGGCGATCAATTCGAGACCCTGAACTTCCAGGATCTCATCGAGATCAAGGCCTCGGGCGAATCCGATCTGGAAGTGCTGCTGAAGAACCCCGAGTACGCGATCACGAGTGCGGTACGCAAGGTGGTCAACGCCTACCGCGCCGGCGGCAGCGCCTTCGAGACACTCGAGGGCCCGGTGACCTTCCACGGCTACTTCTCGCCGGACCGGGTGCTGCCGGAAGCCCTGCGCACCCTGCGCAGCAACCTCATGCGCATCCTCAACGATCTGCAGCAGGAGTCGAACGGGCGTCTGCAGGTGGAGTTCGCCGATCCGGAGAGCGACGGAGCCGGTCTCGCGGAGGAGCTCGAGTCGCGTTTCGGCTTCGGTCCCATGATCGCGAGTCTGCTCGATCCGCAGCCGTTCTGGTTCTACATGGTGCTCGAGGCGGGCGACGATGCCGTGCAGGTACCGCTGCCGGACGCCTTCGACGGCGCTGCCCTCGAACGCGCGATCGACTCGGCCCTGCAGCGTCTCGCGCCGGGCTTCCTGCGCACACTGGCCCTGGTGAAACCCCCGGAGTTCGGTCCGGGCGGTCACCGGTACGAGCAGCTCACGGAGCTCCTTGCCGAGAACGTCCGCATCGAGGAGACGGACCTCGCAGCCGGCACCGTGCCCGACGCAGCCGATCTCCTGCTCGTGCTGGCGCCGAACGACCTCGACGAGAAGCAGCTGTTCGCCATCGACCAGTTCCTGATGCGCGGCGGCAGTGTGGTGCTGTCCACCTCGCCCTTCGACGTGCAGATCGATCGCAGCCTCACGGCCACGGCGCAGACGTCGGGCCTCGAGGCCTGGCTCGATCACCTCGGCCTGGAGGTCGAGGACACCATGGTGCTCGATCCGCGCAACGCCGCGCTGCCTGTTCCCGTGGAGCGCACCATCGGCGGACTGCCGTTCCGCGAGATCCGCATGCTGCCCTATCCGCACTTTCCGGATCTGCGCGACGACAGCCTGAACCCGGACAGCCCGATCACGGCCTCGCTGAATCAGCTGACCCTGAACTGGGCCTCCCCCATCGACATCGATGCGGAGAAGAATGCGGCACGCACGGTGACGCGGCTGCTGACGAGCTCGGAGGAGGCCTGGCTGTCCGACGATGTCGACATCGTGCCGGACTACCAGACCTATCCCGATACGGGCTTCGCCATGGCCGGCGACCGCGGCCGACGGCTGCTCGCCGTCGCCGTGGAGGGACGCTTCGACTCCTACTTCGCAGGGCGCGAATCACCCCTCGCCGCGTCCCGGGAGACGTCCACGGCTGCCGATCCGGACGGCGCGGCGACCGGAACGGATGCCGGGGATCCGGCGTCTGTGCCGACCATCGACAGCGTGATCGAGCGCTCCCCGGAGGGCGCACGCCTGGTCCTCCTGGCCAGCAACACCTTCGCCACGGACACCGCCCTCGACCTCGCGTCCCAGGGGCTGGGCACCTTCTACACACAGCCCGTGGCCTTCCTGCAGAACGCGATCGATGACGCCCTGGAGGACCAGAGCCTGCTGGCACTGCGTGGCCGCACCCAGCTGGCGAGGACCCTGCTGCCCATGGTGGATGGCGAACAGAGCCGCTGGGAGACACTCAACTACGTCCTCGCGGTGCTCGGGCTGGGCGCCGTGTGGCTCTGGCGCCGCGCGGTGGCCGGCCGCGACCGTCGGCGCTATCAGCGCATTCTCGAGGGGGTCTGAGCGATGCAGAATCGAGTTCGGCTTCTCGCCGTGATCCTGGCCGTACAGCTGCTGCTGGCCGGCCTGCTGCTTTCCTCCGGTACCGACCTGCGCAGCGATCCGGACACCGGCCCGCTGCTCAGCTTCGACGCCGCGGCCGTCGACGGCCTGACGATCACCGACGGGGAGGGCCGCGAGGCCGCCCTCCTGCATTCGGACGACGCGTGGCGCCTCGCGGACGGCGAGCGCCTGCCTGCGGACACCGCCCGCGTGGACGCTCTCCTGGAGCGCCTCGCAGGGCTGGAACCGGGGCTCACGGTCGCGACCAGCGAGGGGGCCCGGCGCCGCTTCAAGGTCGCGGACGACGACTTCGAACGGCGCATCCGTCTGCGCGCCGGAGACGAGATCGTCGCCACGCTCTATCTGGGCACGTCCGAGGGCGTCCGCCGCGTCCATGCCCGCAACGGGACCGGGGACGAGATCGTGACCACTGCGCTTGCGCCCTACGAGGTCTCCACGGAGATCGACGACTGGCTCGACCCGACCTTCCTCCAGGTGCCCGAAGCAGAGATCGCGGCCCTCGAGGTGAACGGCCTGCGCCTGACGCGTACGGCCGCCGCGCCAGCGTCCGCGACGAGCGAGGCGACGGAGGAAGCGGATGCCCCGGACGCGGAGATCGGTCCGGAGTGGTCCGTCACGGGGCTCCCGGACGGCGCGGCTCCCGACCCTGACGCCGCTCGGCGACTGGTCGAGCGGATCGCGGAGCTGCGCGTCGGCGGTCTGCTCGGGACCACCGAACGCCCTGCCTTTGGCCTGGATCCGCCGGCCCTCGCCCTGTCCCTCGAGCTGCGCGACGGCAGGGTCCTCGAATACCGCTTCGGCAAGCTCGAGGATGCGGAGGCCGGTGGTGACGCCTACGTCCTCGCCGTCTCGTCGCAGCGCGAGTTCTTCCGTATTCCGACCTACAGCATGCGGCCCGTGCTCGACGCCGCCGAACCGGACGCGCTGATGATCCCCGCGGCAGGGGAAGACGCGGCGTCGCCCTAGCCTTCCGTCTCGGCAGCCGGATGACGCGGGCCAGGGAAGGCCCGCAGGGGAATCAGGGTCGGACGCTGTCCGAGCGGTGGGTACCGAACCGCGAACAGGCCCGGGACGGATCCGTTCTTGGCAACGCGGCGACCGTTGTGCCTTGCGCTCAGGACGCGGCGAGCAGCGCCGGCAGCGCCGCACCGACGAGAAGCGCGACGCTCGCGCCCAGAAGGCCCGCAGCGACAAGGCGACTGCCGTGGAGGCGGGACCAGAGGAGGATGCCGGTCAGGCTCTGGAACAGCAGCGCCCCGGCCACCGCATCGATCAGCAGGATCCACACCAGCGTGACGCCGTGACCCTTGTGCAGCTCCTTGAGCAACCCGGGGAAATTCTGTTCCGTCCGCGCCACCGTCAAGAGGCGCGCCTCGGGCAGGTATTCGCCGTCCACGACCGCGTTCGGTCCCCGGAAGCGGATCGTCCATTTCTCGACCTGGCGGGTCTCGCGGCCGTCGATCGTGACCGTGCCCGCCTCGGTCACGCGCTTGACAGAGAGCGGCTCCCGATCGATGCCGAAGCGCTCGCTGAAATAGGCGACCAGGGCCTGTTCGTCCGCGAGCGGCTCGGCGAGGAGGGTCTGCACGCGCGAGACCTCCCGCGGCGCGCCCGTATCGATCTTCAGCTGGGCGCGATGATTCAGGAGCACCCCGCTGGTGCCCAGGAAGAGAAAGAGGACCGCGCCCCAGACCCCGGTCCAGGCGTGCATGCGCTTGAGCCAGGAGAGCACCGCAGGGCGCTGCCAGGTTGCCGGGAGGAACAGGAACGGCAAGGTCCGCCGTCGGGGGGGCGAATCGGAAACAGTCGTCATCGGTCACCTGCAGCGAACGGGCGTACGGACGGCCGGAATTAGAAACGGCACCGGATCCTTTTGCAACAGATTCTCATTCGCGTAAGCCGAACCGTCTCACGTTGACGCCCCGTCGTGAGCGCGGAGAATCCGCTTTCGCTTCTCCGGATCCGGAACCCGCCCCCATGTCCCTGCGCCGTCCCCAGCTCAGCCTCTGCCTGATGGTCCTGTGCATCGTCACCGCCTGCTCGACGTCGCCGACCGGACGCACGCAGCTGACGCTGTTCCCGTCCGCCGAGATCGACGCCATGGGCGATGCCAGCTACGCGCAGATGAAGGACGCGACGCCCGTACTGCCCGAGGGCGAAGTCACCGCCTACGTGCGCTGCGTCGCCCAGCCCCTCCTGCGCCAGGTCGGCGGCGACTGGGAGATCACGGTCTTCCACGACGATCAGGTGAACGCCTTCGCCCTGCCCGGCAACAACATCGGGATCTACACGGGCCTGCTCGGGGTCGCCAGCAATCAGCATCAGCTCGCGGCCGTGGTCGGGCACGAGATCGGCCACGTGCTCGCCGAGCATGCCAACGCGCGCCTGTCGACCTCCTTCGCGACCCAAGCCGGTCTCGATCTGCTCGGTGCCGTGACCGGCAGCGGCAACAGCTTCATGGGCCAGCAGGTGATGGCCGCACTCGGGGTCGGCGCCCAGATCGGCATCCTGCTGCCGTTCTCCCGTGGCCAGGAATCCGAGGCGGACATCATCGGCCTGCAGATGATGGCCGATGCGGGCTTCGATCCCCGCGAAGCCGTGCAGCTGTGGCGCAACATGGAAGCCAGCAGCGGTGGCAACAAGCCCCCGGAACTGCTCTCGACCCACCCGGCGTCGCAGACGCGCATCCAGCGCCTCGAAGCCGCCATGCCGGATGCGCTCGCCCGCTTCGAGGCGGCCCGACGCGCAGGGCGACGGCCGGACTGCAGTCTGCTCTGACGGTCGGCGCAGCGGCGACGAACCCTTCAGAGCGATCGCCCCGGGTGCATGCCGTGCAGCGCTCGCTCGACGCACCACTGGAGCAGGAAGAGGGCGATCCGCTCGGGGTCGCCGTCACGCACCGGGCCCTGGACCATCCACCCCTTGTAGCTGACCTGCACCATGCGGCCGTGGTGCTCGTCGTGCCAGGTGTCCCAGCCGCCGCGATAGCCCTGCCCTTCGACGTGTACGGTCAACTCGCGCATGGTCAGTCGCTCCCGCCGATCCTGAACGAAGCATAGGCTCCCAGCCGCGATCCATCCCGTGCCCGGACTCCAGATGTCCGGCACCCGGCCGATATCCGTACCGGACGCCCCGCTTCGAGGAACACGGGTGAAGATCGACTCCCCGGTCCCCGCGGCCGGCACGGCCGCGACGACTCGCGCCGGCACTGCGCCGGTCCCCCGTGACGCCACGGCGCTGCTGCTCGCCCTGCGCCCGGGGCAGCTCGTCGATGCGAAGGTGCTGGCGGTGCCCCGAGCGGGGCTTGCACGGCTCGCGATCGCCGGCGCCGAGCTGCTCGCAGCCGGTCGCGTGCCCCTGCGGCCGGGGGACGACCTGAAGCTCGCGGTCATGCGCACCTCGCCGACCCTCGAGTTGCGCGTGCAGCGCGCCGAGGCACCGGATCCACGGGCCGAGATCCTGCGCGCGGCGCTGCCGCGCGAACGTCCCCTCGGTGACACCCTGCGCAGCGTCGAGACGCTCATGGCTCGGCTTCCCGCGCCTCGCCAGTCCGGTGCCGGTGAGACGTCCACGACCCTGCGCGACCTGCTCGCCGCTCTGCTCGGGCGCAGCCAGAAACCCGGGGAGCTGTCCGCCGAGGCGGTGCAGCAGGCGCTCCGACGATCCGGCCTCTTTCTCGAGCCCAGGCTGAATCGCGGCGGGCCGCCGGAACCGGGCGACCTCAAGGCCGGCCTCCTCGAACTGCTGCGCCGTCTGGAGCTCGCCACCGGCAGCCCGGACCCGCGCGCCGCACGATCCACGGCCCCGACACCGGCCGAGGCCGAACTGCCCCGCGGACCCGCGGAACAGCTGCTCGGGGTGATTCGCGGCGCCTTGGCACGTATCCAGACCCAGCAGGCGGCCTCGCTGCCCGCGGAGCAGGGGGCCCAGCAGAGCTGGCAGTTCGATCTGCCGATCCAGCATCAGGGTCGGCAGGACGCGGTGCAGATCCGCATTCGTCGCGAGGCGAGACGGGGCGGGCGCCCCGAGGCCACAGAACCAGGCCAGGCCTGGACCCTCGCCCTGCACTTCGATCTGCCCGAAACCGGCGCCATCGACGTCAGTCTCGGCCTCGCGGGCGACGCCGTGGCCGGGACCTTCTGGTGCACCCAGGCAGGAACCCAGGCACGCATCGACGCAGCGCTCCCGGCCCTGCGGGACGCGCTGAAGCTGGCGGGGCTGACCGTGGAAACCCTCAGCGCGCGCCCCGGCTCGGCGCCGGAGCCCGTGCGCGCACCGCGCCCCGGGACGGCCCTCGTGGATGCGCAGGCGTGAAGTCGGCCCAACCGGGCCAGGACACCCTGGCCGTCGCTCTCCACTGGGATCGCCGGGAAGCGCCGCGGATCGTCGCCAAGGGCCGTGACCAGCTGGCCGAGCGCATCGTGGCGGCCGCCGACGCCGCGGGCGTGTCGCGCTATCCGGATCCGCACCTCGCCGGCGTGCTCGCCCAGGTGCCCCTGGGCGACGAGATTCCCGAAACCCTCTATCGGGCCGTTGCAGAGGTGATCGCCTTCACCTACTGGATCGCCGGCAGAGCGCCGAGCGGTCCGGACGATGCGTCCTGACCGGCGCGCAGGGCCGCCGTCTCAACCTCCGGAGGCGATCATCGCCTCGGGGAAGCGGACCTCCCGGGCGTCGCGCGGCAGATAACGGACGGTCCGGCCGTCCCGGACGGATTCGAGGGCGAGCCAGCGTTCCGTACCGACCTCGTACCAGACCTTCAGATCGACGTCCTGGGGGGCCTCGATGCGCCACGCGCGGGCCGGCACTGCGGCGCCGTCGACCTGCAGAAGGGTCTCGGCGAGGGGCGTGACCCTGACCTCGACGTAGGACCCGTCCTGGGAATTGAGCAGGCGCTCCTGCTCCAGGAAGGCCGGGTCCCAGTAGGAGAAGGTGCGGACGCAGCCCTGCAGGACCTCGGACTCCTGTCCCCGATCCACCAGCAACCCATCGTCCCGGCGCTCCGCCTGGATCGCGAAGGCGCGTCCGTTGTCGTCGGTCCGCGACTCGAGGGCGACGAGACAGCCGTCCTGCCAGATCTCGCGATCCCGGTGCTCGTAGGAGTAGAGATTGACGAACAGCAGGCGGACGTCGAAATCCGCGCGGCTGTCCACGATCTCCCGTCCGTCGGCCCGCTCGATGCGGAACTCGTGCGTTCCGATCTCCATGTCGTCGAGCATGACCCGGAAGGCGTAGTCGATCGGATCCGATGCCCGCGCGCCCAGGGGTGCGAGCAGAAGGGCGACCATGGCGACGGCACCGCGGAGACATGGGGCACGTCGAGGGGAAAGGATCATGAACGGCTCCTCACAGGGAAGGACGCAGACGGTCATCCTGTTCGGGAGGCCGTCGAGAGAACGTCAAGACTTCCGTGAAGAGGTCGTGAAGACGGTCAGCGCGACCAGCGGTGCGGGACGCGGCGGACACGATCGATGTCGTAGCCGATTCGATCCAGGAAGGACAGTGCCCGACCCAGGCGCAGATCCGACAGCTCGGGCGTCCGACTCATGATCCAGACGAGATCGCGCGCCTCTCGCCCGACGATGGTGAAGCGGTAGCCCGCGTCCACCTGGAGGATGCGGTAGTCGGCACGAAAGGGCGGCACGAACTGCATGCCCCAGCGCGACCCGGACGCGGGATCCTCCACGAAGGCGCGGGAACGGAGTTCGAGGTAGGGCCCGTCGAAGGCGCCGAGGCGGAACCGATAGCGCGTCTCGATGCTGCCGTCGCCATCACGGACGTAGAACTCCACCGCGTTGTGCGCGCAGCGCTCGAAGGGCGTGAAGATGCCCGCGACCACGTACCAGGCACCCATGAAGCGATCGACGTCGATCCGCGGCGGC
>JAZBPI010000121.1:0-3914 GCA_036351555.1 Pseudomonadales bacterium | reverse complement strand
TGCGAAGACCTGCGCCCGCCGCTGGGTGGATCAGTTCGAGGCCGGTGCGGACGGCATCATCATCCACGCGAGCACGCCGGAGGAATTCGCGCCCGTGCTGCGCGAGTACGAGCGCATTCGTCCCGCCGCGCGCTTCGAGGGGCGGAGCAACCGGCCGGGCTGAGCCGGCCGATCCGGCGCGGCTCAGGGCAGGATCTGCTCGAACGCCGTGACCAGGGCGTCCACCTCGTCGAGGCTGTTGTAGTGCGTCATGGAGACGCGGACCACGCCCTCGTGATCGGCCACGTCCAGATACTCGATCAGCCGCCGCGCATGGAAATCCCCGAAGCGGATCGCGATCCGATGCGCGTCCATGGCGCGGGCGACGGCGCCGGCGTTCATGCCCTCGATCCTGAAGCTGATGGTCGGCGCACGCATGACGTCCGTGCCGTCCGTGCGGCCGATGACGCGACAGTCGGGACGACTGCGCAGATAGCGCAGCAGCCGTTCGCCGAGAAGGCACTCGTGCCGCGTGATGGCCTCGAAGGCTGCCTCGAGCTGCTCCCGAAGCGATCCGTTCGCACCGCTGCGCCGCCCCAGCTCCGCGAGATAGTCGACGATGCCGGTCGCGCTGTAGGCCAGCTCGTAGCTCGCGTTGCCGGGCTCCAGCTTCTTCGGCACCTGATCCTTGCCGTAGAAGTAGTGGTAGAGGCCGTCGAGTTCCTCGAGGCGTTCGTAGCGTCCGTACATCATGGCGTAGTGGGGCCCGAACACCTTGTAGAGCGAGAAGGCGAGGTAGTCGACGTCGAGGGCCTGGACGTCGATGGCCCGGTGCGGTGCATAGGCCACCGCATCCACGCAGATCCGGGCGCCGCGGTCGTGCACGAAGCGCGCGATCTCGGCGATGGGGTTGATGGCCCCGAGGATGTTCGACACCCAGGTCACGGCGACCAGCTTCGTGCGCTCGTTCATGAGCGCGGCGAGGTCCTCGAGGCGCGGCTCCAGGGTGTCGCGATCGAGATTCCAGACGCGCAGGGTCACGCCCCGCGCCTCGAGGTGGGTCCAGGGACCGATGTTCGATTCGTGATCGAAGACCGTGACGATCACCTCGTCGCCCGGCTCGAACTGGCTCGCCATGCTGCGGACGAGATTCTGCATCGCGACGGTGGTGGAGGGGGCGAACACGATCTCCTCCGGTCGCCGCGCGTTGACGAAGGTCTGCATCGCTTCCCGGCCCGCCTGCAGGGAGGCCGCCGCCTTCTGCGAGACCTCGTAGCTGCCGCCGGTCTGCACGTTGCGGTGGAAGAGGAAGTCGTTCATGCGCTCGACGACGCCGGAGAGGATCTGGGTGCCCCCCGCGTTGTCGAAGAACGCCCAGCCGTCGGCGAGGCCGGGAAACTGGGAGCGGGCATAGGCGAGATCGAGCTCGGGAGCAGGCATGGGTCTGGCGTGTCCTTGTCTGGGTGCGTTCAGCGTCGGAGGATCGCGTTCAGGAAATCGATGGTGCGGGGTTCCCCGGGCGCGTCGAAGATGCGCTCGGGCGGACCCTGTTCGACGATGCGGCCTGCGTCCATGAAGATCACCCGGTCGGACACCTGCCGCGCGAACTCCATCTCGTGGGTGACGACGATGAGGGTCACGCCGGAGCCCGCGAGGGCGCGCACCACGTCGAGGACCTCGCCGACCATCTCCGGATCCAGGGCCGAGGTCGGCTCGTCGAAGAGCAGCACCTTGGGTTCCATGGCGAGGGCGCGCGCGATGGCCACGCGTTGCTGCTGCCCGCCGGAAAGCTGCGGCGGATACTTGTCCGCATGATCGAGCACCCCCACGCGATCGAGGAGCTGTTCGGCACGGGCGCGCGCCGTCGGCCGATCCAGACCGCGCACGCGCATGGGCGCGAGCATGACGTTCGCGAGCACGGTCATGTGCGGGAACAGATTGAAGCCCTGGAACACCATGCCCACTTCCGTACGCAGGGTCGTGAGCGTCGGGCCAGGGCGGACCTCGATGCCGTCCACGACGATGCGGCCACCCTCGTCGAAGTCCTCGAGAAGATTGATGCAGCGGATCAGCGTCGACTTTCCGGCGCCGGAGGGCCCGACGATGCAGACGACCTCGCCGGCCTCGATGTCGAGATCGATGTCGGCGAGGGCGACGTCGGCGCCGTAGTGCTTGCCGAGGCTGCGGATGCTCACGATGGGGGTCATGTCAGCGTCGTCCCCCGGCGCCGCCCAGCCGCATCTCCAAGCGCCCCACGAGCAGCACGAGCGGCCAGAGAATGGCCAGATAGATGAGCGCGGCCGCGATGAGCGGGGTCGGGTTGGCCTCGAGCGCCTGCGCCTGGGTCGCCTGCTTGAGCAGATCGGGCATGGCGACGACGGACGCCAGCGCCGTGTCCTTGATGACGTTGATGGAGTTGCCGGTCAGGGGCGGGATCACGATCCGGATCGCCTGCGGCAGCACCACGTCGCGCATGGTGTCGAGGAACCCGAGCCCCAGTGCTTCGGAGGCCTCGATCTGTCCGCGCGGGATCGCCTGGATGCCGGCACGGAAGATCTCCGCCGTGTAGGCAGCGGACACCAGGCTGAGGGCACAGGCGGCGGACAGGAAGGGCGACAGGCGCAGGCCCACGAAGGGCAGGGCGTAGTAGACGACGATCAGCAGCACGAGCAGGGGGATCGACCGGAACACGTCGATATAGCCGCGCGCCAGGAGTCCGAGCGGCGTGGGCGCATAGAGGCGCACGAGCGCGATCAGGAGTCCGAGCACCAGACCCGCGGCGATGCTCACGACGCCGAGCTGCGCGGTGACCTTCAGCCCCGTGAGCAGCAGCGGAAAGGTGCGCGTGAGCACGTCCCAGTTGAGAAAGGTCTCGACGAAGCTCACCGCTTGCGCATCCTCTGCCGGCGTGGATCGGCGCTCGCCGGCGGACCCTTCGGGTCCCCGCCGGGGCGCTTCGTTGCCTCGTTCAGGGGGCTGTCGGACGGGGCAGCACGTCGAGCGTGGCGCTGCCCGGTCTCGGCGGGGCCCCGAACCACTGTTCGTGCAGCCGGCCCAGGAAGCCCTCGCGCTTGAGCTCGGAGAGGACGGCGTCGACGTCCGCGGCCACAGGCGCATCCTTGGCGAACATCATGGAGTAGCGTTCGCCGGTCTCGATGCGCTCGAGGATGCGGAAGAACGGCTTGTCCTTCACGTAGTACTGGAGTGCGGGGATGTCGGAGATGTAGCCGTCGATGCGCATGGACTGCAGATCCAGCATCGCGGGCGCCAGACCCTCGAAGCGGCGGATGTCGCCGAAGCCGTACTCCTCGCGGTGCGCCGTGGCCCACATGTCCCCGGTGGAGCCCGTGTCCACGCCGATGATCCGGCCGCGCATGTCCTCGAGCCCGGTCGCGCCACTACGGGCGAGCACCGTGAGCGACTGTGCGCTGTCGTAGTAGGGCTGAGCGAAGGACACGGAGCGCAGGCGCTGCGGCGTGACGGTGATCGACGACAGCGCGATGTCGATGCGTCCCGACTGCACCGCCGAGAAGAGGCCGTTGAAGGGAATGTTGACGACTTCGACGGGGCGATCGAGGCGGCGTCCGATCTCGCGAACGAGGTCGATCTCGAACCCCACGAACTCGCCGCCGCGATCGGCGAATTCCCAGGGCACGTTGCCGATGTTCGCACCGACCATGAGGGATGCAGCCTGGAGCGGCCCTGCGAGAAGCAGCAGGCAGCCGACCAGGAACGGGCGCAGGGAACGTCTCAAGGGCGCAGCACCTTCAGGGGGGGCGAGGGAGCATAGGAACTCCCGCGCCGTGATTCAATGCGGGGGGCCCGGGCCGACGGCCCGGCTGGGGGCTCAGAAGGCCTCGTCCACGACGCCGTAGGCATCCATCTGCGCCGCGAAACGCAGCACGTCGTGCGCAAGGATGACGATGTCGTGCTTG
>JAZBPI010000120.1:0-9645 GCA_036351555.1 Pseudomonadales bacterium | reverse complement strand
GCGGCGCGATAGGCAGTTCCCGCGGAGGGTTCAGGGTGATGCGGTGCAAGCGCCAGCCGAGGCCGATCGCCACGACGGCCAGGCCTGTCGCCAGGCCGATCCAGAAGCCGTAGACGCCCAGCCCGGGGCCGATCCAGCCGAGTCCCAGGCTGCTGCCGACGGGGAGGGCGACGATCCAGTAGCCGAGCAGCGCGACCAGCATGGGCACGCGGGTGTCCTTGTAGCCGCGCAGGGCACCGATGGAGGTCGCCTGCAGGCTGTCGACCACGATGTAGAGGGCGACGAACAGGATCAGCCGTGCACCCAGGGCCGCGACCTCCGCCTCCCTGGTGAACAGACCGACGATGCCGTTCCGCGTCGTGGCGAGGAGGACGGCGGCGACGAGCCCGATCCCCAGGGACGCGGCCATGGCGGTCCGCGCCGAGTGGCGCGCCGCGTCGAAGCGGTCCGCACCCAGGGCATGGCCGATGCGGATGGTCGCTGCCATGCCCAGTCCCATGGGCAGCATGAAGACGACGCCATTGATGCTGAAGGCGATCTGTTGGGCCGCCACGGCGTCGGCGCCGAGCCGCGCGACCAGCAGCGTGATCATGGAGAAGGCCGCGATCTCGAAGAAGGAGGTCAGCCCGATGGGCACGCCCAGGCGAATCAGGTTCGTGATCCGCTGCCGGTCGGGCCAGGAGAAGCGGGCGAAGAGCGCCGTCGGCCGGCGGTAGCGCGGCAGCGAGACGATCGCGAGCATGGCCAGGCATTCGAACCACATCACGATGGCCGTGGACAGGCCGCAGCCGGCGCCGCCGAGGGCGGGCGCCCCGAGATGGCCGAACACCAGGATCCAGTTGAGCAGACCCTTCAATCCCAGGGCGATGAAGGCGACCAGCATGGCCGGACGTGTATCGCCGAGACCGTCGCAGAGATAGCGGGCGAGAAAGTAGAACATCACCCCCGGCAGACCCAGGCTCGCGAGGGAGACGTAGCGGACGGCGTAGGGCAGGATCGCCGGATCGGCGCCGATGGCGACGTAGATCCGCTCCGCCTGTGCGACCAGCAGCAGGACCACCCCGCCCAGCACCAGGGCCATCCAGGCACCCTGGCGCATGACTTCGCCGATGTCCGCCGTGCGACCCGCGCCATGGAGCCGGGACACGGTCGGCGTGATCGCCATCAGGATGCCCATGAGCAGCAGCATGGCCGGCCAGATCACGTTGCCGCCCAGGGCCACGCCGGCCAGGTCCTCCGCGCCCACCCGCCCGGCCATGAGCGTGTCGAGCACGCCCATGCCCATCTGCGCGAGCTGCGCTGCCACAACCGGTGCCCCGAGGCGGACGAGCGCCAGCAGTTCGCGACCGGTGGGGGCGATTGCCGGGGTGTCCGGGGACTCGGGGGGCCCGGGCATCACCGAAGGCTCCGACATGGCGAGAGGAATCCGCGGCCGAACGGCGGGGGGCGGATTCTACGCCTCCCGCGCGACCGCTGCCGGGGCGGCGTCCACGCGAGCGGATGGAAACCTCTGTTAGCATCGCCTGCCCTGCCGGATTCGGAGCCTTCGTGGACCTCGATCCCCTGCCGCTGCTCGCCATGATCCTGGGCACGGGCGTCTTCGCCCAGTGGCTCGCCTGGCGCATGCGCCTCCCCGCGATCCTCTTCCTGCTCGGCCTGGGGCTGATGGCGGGTCCCGTGACCGGCGTCCTCGACCCCGACGCGCTCTTCGGCGAGCTGCTCTTCCCGATGGTGTCCCTCGCGGTGGCGGTGATCCTCTTCGAAGGGGCCCTGACGCTGCGCTTCGAGCAGCTCCGTGGCCTGGGCCGGGTGGTACGCAATCTGGTCACCATCGGCGCGCTCGCCACCTGGCTCGTCGTGGCGTTCGCGGCCTACCTCCTCGTCGGGCTCGAGCCGGGGATCGCCCTTCTGTTCGGCGCCCTGGTGGTCGTCACCGGTCCGACGGTGATCGTGCCCATGCTGCGCACGGTGCGCCCCACCGATCGCATCGCCAACGCGCTGCGCTGGGAGGGGATCGTCATCGATCCTCTCGGCGCGCTCCTCGCGGTGCTCGTCTACCAGTGGCTGGTCAGCGGCTATGCGGCGGGGCACGACACACCGCTCTTCGTGTCCTTCCTGACCATGGTGATCGTCGGGACCGGGCTCGGCTTCGTCGCGGGCCGCCTGCTCGCCATCGCCCTGCGCAAGCATCTGCTGCCCGAGTATCTCCACAACGTGATCACCCTCGCCGTGGTCGCGCTGGTGTTCACCCTGTCCGATCTCGCCATGCACGAATCGGGGCTGCTCGCGGTCACGGTCATGGGCATCACCATGGCGAACACGCGGGACACGCCCCTCGAGGACATCCTCGACTTCAAGGAGAGTCTCTCGCTGCTGCTGATCTCCGGGCTCTTCATCGTGCTCGCGGCGCGCCTCGATCTGTCGCGCCTGCAGGCCCTGGGTCCCGCGGCGCTCGGCGTGCTCGCCGTGCTGATCTTCGTGGCGCGGCCGCTGGGGGTCTTCCTGTCGACCATGGGCAGCGACATGAAGCTGGCCGAGCGGGCCCTGATCGCCTGGATCGGCCCGCGCGGCATCGTGGCGGCGGCCGTGTCCGCGGTGTTCGCCCTCCGCCTCGAGGACGCCGGGGTCGAGCAGGCCGTGCTGATCGTGCCGCTCACCTTCGCGGTGATCATCGGCACCGTGGTGATCCAGGGCGTCACGGCCGGCCCCCTCGCGCGTCTGCTCGGCGTGGCCGAACCGGACCCGCGCGGTGTGCTCATCGTCGGCGCGAATCCGCTGGCGCGGCGGATCGGGCGTGCCCTGTCGGACGCCGGCTTTCCCGTGCTCCTGGCGGATACCCAGTGGGAGCTGGTGCGGGAAGCGCGCATGGCCGGTCTGCCGGCCTTCTTCGGATCGCCGGCGTCGGAGCACGCCGATCGTCACCTGGACCTGATCGGCCTCGGCCGTTTGCTCGCGCTCTCGCCCAGCGCGCAGCTCAATGCGCTGGCCTGTCTGCGCTACGCCAGCGAATTCGGACGCGGCCGCGTCTACGCCATCGGCACCAGCGGCGAACGTGCCGCGCGGTCCGCAGCCAGCGTCGCGGGGCGCCCCGGCTTCCGCCTGTTCGGGCAGGACATCGACTACCCGAAGCTGGCGGCCATGGTGTCCGGCGGCGCCGACGTGCGTCGGACCCGGCTCACGGAGACCTTCGGCTACAAGGACTATCAGGCGGAGAACGGCGACTCGGTGGTGCCGCTCTTCGCGCTCACGCCGGACGGGAAACTGCGCATGTTCGTGGAGGAAGACGGCATGCAGCCCGTGGCGGGCTGGACCATGTTCGGTCTGGCGATGCCTCGGGAGAAGGAACGCAAGGACGCGAAGGCGAGGAGCAGTGAAGGCGCATCGGACGTCGCCGGCCCACCGACCGTGCCGCTGGCAGGCGGGTCCGGCGGCGACTAGGCTCTCGGACAGACTCCCCGGAAGCAGGCGCCGGAAGCAACCGATGGCCGTGACCGATGATCGACGCGACCAGGTCGAACGGCGGTCCGGCCAGACCCTCGGGCTCGGGGACGCCGGACCGCTCGCCCTGCGCGCCGGGATCTTCATGACCGCTGCGGCTGCCGCCGGCGCCGCGGTGGCGGTACCGCTGGCGGCGCAGGTCGCCCTCCCGCTCGCGATCCTCGGCGGCGCGGCGCTCGTCGGCATCGCCGCCTGGGCCTATCTGCGCTGGGAGCTCGGTCGCCTCGTGCAGTCGCACCGGGCACTCGCCCTGCAGGGGCGCATCGTGGGCGAGGTCGCGGGGACCCTGAAGCAGGGTCTCGTGGTGCTCGATGCGCGCGGGGTGCCCGTCTTCCAGAACGCGGTCCTGCGATCGATCTTCGGTGCCCTCGATCGGCGGCTGAAACCCTCGGAGTGGGTGACGCACTTCGGGGTCTTCGAGCCCGACGAGGTGACGCCCACGCGTCCCGAGGATCTGCCGCTGCTGGCCGCGGTGCACGGTGAGGCAGTCAGCGACCGGCGCTTCTTCGTGCGCAATGCGCAGGTGCCCGAGGGGCGCCACATCCGGGTCAGCAGCGCGCCGCTCTTCGACTCTCGTCGCCGCCGCATCGGTGCCGTCGCCATGTTCGCGGACATCAGCGAGGAGGTCCGGCTCGGTGAACAGCTGCGGCAGGTGCAGCGCCTGGACGCGATCGGGCAGCTCACCGGCGGCATCGCACACGACTTCAACAATCTGCTCACCATCATCCTCGGCAACGCAGCGAGCATCCTCGATGGCGGGCAGCCCCTCGACGACTGGACCCGGGGCGACGTGGAGCTGATCGTCGAGGCGGCGCGGCGCGGAACCGATCTCACGCATCGCCTGCTGTCCATCGCGCGACGCGAGGCCTTCGAGCCGACGGTCTGCGACGTCAACGTCCTCATCAGCGACGTGAAGCCGCTCCTCGAGCGCACGCTGGGCGGCAGCGTCGAGATCCTGCTCGACCTCCACGATGCGCCCCTCATGGTGCGCATCGATGCCGGCGAGTTCGAGAACGCGCTGGTCAATCTGGCAGTGAACGCGCGAGACGCCATGCCCGACGGCGGCAAGCTGAGCCTGCGCACGCAGCAGCTTCCGGCAGAGGGCGGGGCGGAACGGCGGGTACGGATCACGGTCGCCGACACGGGGCCGGGCATTCCGGAGTCGATCCGCGAGGCGATCTTCGACCCCTTCTTCACGACCAAGGACGTCGGTGTCGGCTCCGGTCTGGGTCTGTCCATGGTGCATGGTTTCGCCCGCCAGTCCGGCGGCCAGGTGCAGCTCGACACTTCGGTCGAGCTCGGGGCCTGCTTCCTGCTCGACCTGCCGGAACACGATGGAGAGACGCCGCGTCCGCGGACCGATCGCACGGCGTCCCGCCCCGGACTCCCCTTCGAGGAGCGCACGCGCCCCGAGGCCGGCACGACCGCGGAGGCGGCCCGCATCCTCGTCGTCGAGGACGACGAGCACGTCGCGAACCTGCTGCGCCGCGTGTTGTCCCGCATGGGGCACCGGCTGGTGTTCGAGCACGATGCAGCAGCAGGGCTTGCCCGCATCGACGCGGGCGAATCCTTCGATCTGCTGCTCTCGGACATCGTGCTTCCGGGGGGCATGGACGGCGTCCAGCTCATGCGCGAGGCACGGCTGCGACGACCGGGACTGCGAGTCCTGCTCGTCTCGGGCTACGACCGACGCGCCCTGGAGGGCGCCGCCCTGCCGGAGCACGAGGTCCTGTTCCTGAAGAAACCCTTCACCCGCGCCGACCTCAAGGCCGCGGTCGACAGCCTCGTCGGCCAGGTGCAGCTGCGACTCTAGACGAGAGGCGCGTCGGGCTCAGAAGCCGGCGCGGCCCTCCATGATCTGCTCGTAGAAGGTCTCGTCGAGGGGCTCGTAGCGCTCCGATCCCGGCTTCAGCACGTAGATCGCCTCGCCCTGGACCCGGTCCGGATGAAAGGCCTCCTCCTTCAGCTCCTGCTTGCGCAGCTTGAAGGTGGAGGTGGTTTCCTGCTCGTGCTGGACACGAATGAACAGCGGCCGGGCGTAGGCCGGGAGACCGTCCCTCACGTGGGCCGAGAAGCCGTCCCAGTCGACGTCCGCCGCCGTGCGCACGGTGGCAGGATCGAAGGTGATCGCCGCCATGCCCGCGCGTCCCTCGGCATCGGGGACCGCGACGCCGTAGACGTTCGCGGTCTGGACCTGGGCGAACCCGTTGAGAATCTCGCCGACCTCGTTGGTGGAACAGTTCTCGCCCTTCCAGCGAAAGGTGTCGCCGGTGCGGTCGACGAACTGATAGTGACGGCGCCAGAAGGCGAAGCCGACGTCCACCTCCTTCACGAGATCGCCGGTGTTGAAGT
This sequence comes from Pseudomonadales bacterium, assembly GCA_036351555.1. Classification (GTDB taxonomy): domain Bacteria; phylum Pseudomonadota; class Gammaproteobacteria; order Pseudomonadales; family Azotimanducaceae; genus JAZBPF01. The sequence goes on along the minus strand of JAZBPI010000120.1, from coordinate 3,795 downwards.
AGGCGTCGCCGCTGCGCAGGACGTCGCGGACGATCTTGCGTTCCGTGGCGTCCCGATCGGTGTAGCCGTCGAAGCGTGCGTCCTCGCGGATCTCGTTGAGCAGCAGTCCCGGTTCGCCGCGATCCACCTCTATGCAGAAGCCATCGGCGCCGCGGACGATCGCGTCCTCGGTGACGTCGTAGCGCACGAGCTTGTGCGGCGAGATGCCGAAGCCGATCGAACTGTCCTTGCTGAAGGCGTTGATGAATCCCGAGTTCCCTTCGCTCGCTCCGTAGATCTCGTAGACGCGCGAAATGCCGAAGCGGTCCTTGAAGGTGTTCCAGATGTCCGGCCGCAGGCCGTTGCCGATCACCTTGGTGATCGGATTGTCGGCGTCGTCCGGGCGCTGCGGCTGCTGGAGCAGGTAGCGGCAGAGTTCGCCGACGTAGACGAACATGTTCGTCTCGTGGGCCCGCGCCTCGGCGAGGAAGGCGCTCGCGGAAAAGCGCCGACGAATGAACATGCTCGCCCCGGACAGCAGCGGTGCGCCGAAGCCGACGATCAGGCCCGTGGAATGATAGAGGGGCAGGCAGTTGTAGAGCCGGTCCGTCGGGCCGGCGTTCAGACAGACGATGCTGCTGCCCTGCATGCCGCGCAGACAGCGGGCATTGGAGACCACGGCGGCCTTCGGCAGCCCGGTCGTCCCCGACGTGAAGATGTAGAAGCAGGGGTCGCCGAGGATCACCTCCGCGAGCTCCTCGGGCTCGCCGTCATCGAGCGTGGGATCGACGTCGCTCAAGGGGGTCGCCCAGCCCGGGCAAGGGGCCTCCGCGGGGCGCTTGCTGCCCGGGTCAGCGACCACGGCATAGCCGCGCCCCGCTTCGAGGGCGAGATTGCCCTGGACCTCCGCCATCGCGTCGACGAGTTCCTCGCCGACGATCACCATGCGGGACCCGATCAGCTCGAGGCTGTGATGGAGCACCTCCCGGCGCTGGTTCGTGTTGATGAGCCCCGCCACGGCGCCGAGCTTGCAGATGCCGAAGAGCGTGGTCAGGAAGGCGATGCGGTTCTCCATCATGAGCGCCACGGCGTCGCCGTGACCGATGCCGTGGCGCTCGCGGAGCGCGTGAGCCACGCGATTCGCGCGCGCGTTGAATTCGGCCCAGCTGATGGTTTCGCCTTCGCAGATCAGGGCCGGCGCCTGCCCATGTGCGCGCGCGTTCATGGCCAGGAGCGAGCCCAGCGACATGCGTGCGGCACGATCCGGGACCTGCAGGCGCGCACCGCGATACAGCGTGCGCGCCATCTCCAAGATCGGCGTCCGTTCACTCACGCGTTCGTTCTCCTTCCATGACGTCCGTTGCTGCGGCAGGGTGCGGGCTACCAGGGCTCAGGTCGCATTATCGCCCGTTTCGGAGGGTCCGGCGAAGACGCTCGTGTAGACGGACAGCGCCGTGGTACCGCCCGTGTGCACGAAGACGACGTCGTCCTCGGGATCGAAGGCACCGCGGTCGATCATGGCAAGAAGGCCCGCCATGGCCTTTCCGGAGTAGACGGGGTCGAGAAGAATGCCTTCCGTTCGGGCGAGGAGTGAAACCGCCTCGACCATCTGCGGCGTCGCGATCCCGTAGCCCGCGCCCAGTTGACCGTCCTCCACCTCGACCGCGCCCGGCCCCGGCGCCATGCCCGGGGCGATGCGGGTGAGCACCTCGTCCGTCAGCCGCGCCACGGTGGCGCGCAGGCCGTCCGTGTCCTCCGTGTAGACATTGATCCCCACGACCCGCGTGGTCAGACCCGCGGTGACGAGACCCGCGAGCAGGCCCGCCTGGGTACCGCCCGTGGAGGTCCCGTGAATGACCGCCGTCGGAAAGAGTCCGCGTTCTCGGAACTGCGCGGCGATCTCGCGCCCGCAGCGCACGTAGCCGAGTGCGCCGACGGCGTTGCTGCCGCCGGTGGGGATGACGTAGGCGCGGCGTCCCGCGTCCGCGTGGTCCTCGAGGATCCGGTCGAGGACGGCGCGCGGAGTCTCGCCCTCACCGACCCGGTGCACCCGGGCGCCGAGGAGCCGGTCGAGGAGCAGATTGCCGGCACGCTCGTAGCCGTCCTCGGTGCGGGGAACCGCCGGCGTCAGGATCAGCTCGCAGCGCAAGCCCCTGCGTGCACAGGCCGCGGCAGTCTGCCGGGCGTGATTGGACTGGAGCGCCCCGAAGGTGACGACGACCTCGGCCTGGGCGGCCTCGGCCTCGGCGATCAGGTATTCCAGCTTCCGGGTCTTGTTGCCGCCGGTCGCGAGCCCCGTGCAGTCGTCCCGCTTGATCCAGATGCGCGGGCCGCCGACGGCATCGCGCAGACGCCCGAGGGGTTCGAGCGGCGTCGGTGCGTGCGCGAGGGGGACACGTGGAATGTCGTCGAAGCTCATGGCCGGTTCGGTCCCTCCTCCGGTGCGGTGAAGAACAGCGTGAATTCGAGTGGACGGTCGAGCAGACCATTGCGGACCTCGTAGTCGGCGCGCAGGACGCCGTCGGCGTGGCTCCAGCGCTCGATGACGCGGGTGCCGCGATCGGAGGTGCGTTCGATCCAGAGTGCGCCGCGCTCCCAGGCCGCGATGGCGACCCCGGGATTGTCCGCATCGACGACGGACGGGCGTCCGTCCGTGTAGACGCGCTCGGTCCGACCGCCGTCCACCCGCAGCTCGACGGCGTCTTCGCTCAGGGCCAGAGCCACCGTTTCGCGAGGCACCTGCAGCGGTGCGAGCAGGCCCTCGATCCCCGGTGGGGCCGGTCGCGACGGACCACCCCGGGACCGCGGGCGCAGATCCCGGGTGACGGATCGCAGGGCCGCGTCGATGCGGCGCCTCGCCGGATCCGAGGCCTCCGCGTCCACCAGCCAGAGGCCGTCGAGGCGCGAATCCGCGCCCCGGGCACCGAGGGCGAGCAGCAGGAGGAACAGACCGAGCAGGCGCCTCGCCCCGAGCGGCTGATGACTCATGCGTCTGACCGCGCGGGGCTGTCGGTCGTCTCGCTCGGGCACGGCGGGGCGATGCCCTCGAGGAACGACAGCAGACCCCGGCCGACCCGATCCAGCCTTCGTGCCCGGTATTCCTGCTCGTCCAGGGTGCCGATCGCATCGCGCAGCTGCGCGGCGAGCATCGGCCAGCGGACGAGCTCGGTGACCGGCAGGAGACAGGGCCGGATCGTGAAGAGCAGCCAGCGCGTCTTCGGCAGGCGGCGGAGGGTCTGGCGTTCGCAGCGCAGCCAGAGGTGCGCTGTCACCTCCGGGGACGCCCCGAGCGTCGCTGGAAGGCGGGAGAGGGCAGCGGCCTCCGGTCGCCAGTAGCCTGGATCGTCGTAGAGAAACCAGTTGCCGCGGGCGAAGATCCGCGCCGGCGACAGCCGTTCGACGAAGGTCCGCATGCGCGGCCCGAGGCGGGCCTCGAGGCCCTCCACCGGTGCGTGCAGGGCGCGCAGGTCCTGGCCGAGGCGCTGATCGAGGCGCCAGCCGGAGGGCGCGGTCACCACCCCGGCCCGCAGCCGCGGATCCGGCCCCGGATCGAGCAGGCAAAGATCGTCGGCGGGGGTGAGCAGCGCCGCCGCGAGGAGCGGCTCCGCTGCGGCTGTCGGTGCGATCGAAGCGGGGTCGACCGGGTCGCGTTCGACCGGGTCGCGTTCGACCGGGTCGCGCGGCGCCGTTCCGCCCCCTGTCGCCAGTGCCTGCTGGACGAGTTCGTGGACCTCGCGCGCGGCGTCCCGTGCGTCCGGAGGGCAGTGGAAGGCCGCCTCGGGGTGCTCGCGGAGGACTGCAAGACGGTTCGCCAGG
>JAZBPI010000119.1:0-2852 GCA_036351555.1 Pseudomonadales bacterium | reverse complement strand
CGTATGTGACTTCAGGAGATTCAGCAGATCCTTCATCGTTCCTCCGCAAGAGGCACGGGGCGCCGCCGACGCTGCCGGCGGCCCCCCTGGGTTTGCTTACTGTCGACGTTCCGTGCTGGTCATGGTGAAGCCGACCGCGTCAATCGTTCTCGAGCTCGATATCGATGCCGAGCGAACGGATCTCCTTGAGGAGCACGTTGAACGACTCGGGCATGCCCGGCTCCATACGATGGTCACCATCCACAATGTTCTTGTACATCTTGGTCCGCCCGGCCACGTCGTCCGACTTGACCGTAAGCATTTCCTGAAGCGTGTAGGCGGCACCGTAGGCCTCGAGCGCCCACACCTCCATCTCGCCGAAGCGCTGCCCACCGAACTGGGCCTTGCCGCCCAGGGGCTGCTGGGTGACCAGGCTGTAGGAACCCGTCGAACGCGCGTGCATCTTGTCGTCGACGAGGTGGTTCAGCTTCAGCATGTACATGTAGCCGACGGTGACCGGGCGATCGAACTGCTCACCGGTACGACCGTTGAAGAGAATCGTCTGGCCGGACTCGGGCAGTCCCGCGAGGGACAGCATGGCCTTGATCTCGGTCTCGTCGGCACCGTCGAACACCGGCGTCGCCATGGGTACGCCACCACGCAGGTTGCCCGCGAGCTCGACGACCTCCTCGTCCGTGAAGCTGTCGACCTCCGCCTTGTTGCGGGAGTCGCCCCCCGCGTAGACCTGGCCGAGGAACTTGCGCAGGTCCGCGACCTTGCGACCGGCGTCGAGCATCTCGCCGATCTTCTCGCCGAGCCCCTTGGCGGCCCAGCCGAGGTGCGTTTCCAGAACCTGCCCCACGTTCATGCGGGACGGCACACCCAGCGGATTGAGCACGATGTCCACCGGGACGCCATGCTCGTCGAAGGGCATGTCCTCGACGGGCATGATCACCGAGATCACGCCCTTGTTGCCGTGACGTCCTGCCATCTTGTCGCCGGGCTGCACGCGCCGCTTGATGGCGAGATAGACCTTGACGATCTTCAGGACGCCCGGCGCCAGATCGTCGCCCGTTGCCAGCTTGGCGCGCTTGTCCTCGAGACGGGCCTTGAGCTGCTCCTTGCGCTCGGCCAGCTGCGCCGCCGCACCCTCGAGCAGTTCGTTGAGCTCGTCGGTGGCCATCCGCAGCTTGAACCAGTCGTCGAGCGGCAGCTCGTCGAGGTAGGTTTTGCGAATGGTCCCGCCCTTGGACATGGCGCCGGGACCGCTGATGGCCTTCTTGTTCACGAGACGGTCCGAGAGGCGCTCGTAGGTGGCCGCCTCGACGATGCGGTACTCGTCGTCGAGGTCCTTCTTCACCTGCTCGAGCTGGGCCTTCTCGATGGCCTTCGCCCGCGCGTCCTTCTCGACGCCGTCCCGGGTGAACACCTGGACGTCGATGACCGTGCCGTTGACGCCGGTCGGCACCCGCAGCGACGTGTCCTTCACGTCCGAGGCCTTCTCGCCGAAGATCGCGCGGAGCAGCTTCTCCTCTGGCGTGAGCTGGGTCTCGCCCTTGGGTGTGACCTTGCCCACCAGGATGTCGCCGGGCTTCACCTCCGCCCCGATGTAGACGACGCCGGACTCGTCGAGCTTGTTGAGCGCCTGCTCACCGACGTTCGGGATGTCGCAGCTGATCTCCTCCGGTCCCAGCTTCGTGTCCCGTGCGATGCAGGTCAGTTCCTGGATGTGGATCGACGTGAAGCGATCCTCCTGGACCACGCGCTCGGAGATGAGAATCGAGTCCTCGAAGTTGTAGCCGTTCCAGGGCATGAAGGCGATGCGCATGTTCTGCCCGAGCGCGAGTTCGCCCATGTCCACGGACGGCCCGTCGGCCAGCACGTCGCCGCGCGCGACCACGTCACCCTTCTTCACGAGCGGACGCTGGTTGATGCAGGTGTTCTGGTTCGAACGGGTGTACTTGGTGAGGTTGTAGATATCCACCCCGGCCTCGCCGGCGAGCGTCTCGTCGTCGCTCACGCGAACGACGACGCGACCGGCGTCGACGCTGTCGACGGTGCCGCCACGACGGGCGACCACGCAGACGCCGGAATCACGGGCGACGATCCGCTCCATGCCGGTCCCGACCAGGGGCTTCTCCGAACGCAGGGCAGGCACCGCCTGACGCTGCATGTTCGAACCCATGAGGGCGCGGTTCGCGTCGTCGTGCTCCAGGAACGGGATCAGCGAGGCCGCGACGGACACGACCTGCTTCGGAGACACGTCCATGTAGTTGACGTTCTCCGAAGGCATCTTCGTGAACTCGTTCTGGAAGCGCACGTCGATGAGGTCCTCGACGAAGCGACCCTTGGCGTCGATCACGGAGCTGGCCTGCGCGATCACGTACTCGGCCTCGTCGATGGCCGAGAGATAGTCGATCTCGTCCGTCACCTTGCCGTCGACCACCTTGCGATAGGGGGTCTCGAGGAAGCCGTACTCGTTCGTTCTCGCATAGGTCGCGAGCGAATTGATGAGGCCGATGTTCGGGCCTTCCGGCGTCTCGATGGGGCAGACGCGACCGTAGTGCGTCGGGTGCACGTCGCGCACCTCGAAGCCCGCGCGTTCCCGGGTCAGACCGCCCGGGCCGAGGGCGGACACGCGGCGCTTGTGCGTGACCTCGGACAGCGGATTGTTCTGGTCCATGAACTGCGAGAGCTGCGAGGACCCGAAGAACTCCTTCACCGCTGCCGCGACCGGCTTGGCATTGATCATGTCCTGGGGCATCAGGACCTCGGACTCGGCCAGGGACAGGCGCTCCTTGACGGCGCGCTCGACCCTGATCAGGCCCACGCGGAACTGATTCTCGGCCATCTCGCCGACGGAACGGACCCGG
>JAZBPI010000118.1:0-10131 GCA_036351555.1 Pseudomonadales bacterium | reverse complement strand
CTCGACCGACGCGCGCTCGAGGCTGCCTTCGCGGTCAACGCCTTCGGACCGGTGCTCCTCGCCCGGGCCCTTGCGCCCCTGCTGCCGCGGCGGGACCGATGCCTGTGGATGAACCTGTCCGCGCGCGTCGGCAGCATCGGCGACAACCGGCTCGGCGGCTGGTACGCCTACCGCGCGAGCAAGGCCGCACAGAACATGTTCACGCGGACCCTCGCCATCGAACTCGGTCGCCGCCATCGCGGACTGGTCTGCGCAGCCCTGCATCCGGGCACCGTCTCCACGGCCTTGTCGGCCCCCTTCCGTGGCCAGGACGACCGCGGGGTCATGACCCCGGACGCATCCGTGGACCATCTGCTCGCCGTCATGGCCGGCCTCGAGGCGGCGGACAGCGGCAGCTTCCACGGCTGGGACGGCAGGGAAATCCCCTGGTGAAGACCCGCTCGGTCCTGCCGCACGACGCCGTCATTCCCGTCGCCGAGCTGCCGCTGGAGACCCTGCTCGAGCAGGCGCGCGCCTGCACCCTGTGCGCGGACGCGCTGCCGCTCGGACCACGCCCCGTGCTGAGCGCCGGCGCGAGCGCCAGGATCCTGGTGGTGGGCCAGGCGCCGGGCACCCGCGTGCACGAAACGGGCATTCCCTGGAACGACCGCAGCGGCGAACGGCTGCGGGCCTGGCTCGGCGTGGATCGCGACACCTTCTACGATCCGGACCGGTTCGCGATCCTGCCCATGGGCCTGTGCTATCCGGGACGCGGACGCTCCGGGGATCTCCCACCGCGGCCCGAGTGCGCGCCACGCTGGCATCCGCCGGTTCTCGCGGCGCTGCCCCGGATCCGCTTGCGCCTCCTGATCGGCCACTACGCGCAGAGACACTATCTCGAGGATGCCAGGGGGACCCTGTCGGACCGCGTCGCCGCCTGGCGAGCGCTGCTGCCGGGGACCTTCCTCCTGCCGCACCCGTCGCCGCGCAATCAGCGCTGGCTCCGTGACCGGCCCTGGTTCGAGGCCGAGGTCGTCCCCGCACTCAGGTCTCGGGTTCAGGAAGCCTTGCTGGAAGAAGTTCAGGATAAATAATTACCTGGATCGCTTTTCTCGAACACGCCTCAGGCAAGTTCGAGATGGCTGTCCATGGACAGGGGCGTGGACGCGCGCAGAGCGCCGCGCTCGATGAGGTAGATGACGGCCGCATAGACGGAGCGGGCGGCAGCGGGATACATGAACTCCGGGTGCCCCGCGTAGATCCGCGGCACCATGGCCGTGATGCTGTGCACACCGTCTCCCACGCAGGCGAGGATCTGCGCCTCGCGCTCGCGCCGATGGGCGATGAAGGCCCGGACGTGTGCCTTCGGATCCTCGACCGAGGGACCATGGGTGGGCCAGTAGCGCAGGTCGTCGCGCTCCAGGAGCAGCTCGAGCGACGCCATGTAGGCGTGCATGTCGCCGTCCGGGGGCGAGATCACGCTGGTCGACCAGGCCATCACGTGGTCACCGGTGAACAGGGTCCGTTCCTCACGCAGCTGGAAGCAGCTGTGGTTCGAGGTGTGCCCGGGCGTGTGCAGGCACTCCACGGACCAGCCGTCGCCCTCGAGCACGTCGCCGTGGCGCACCTCGTGATCGGGGCGGAAGGCGAGATCGGCGCCCTCCTCCACCTTGACCTCGACCTCGCCGGACGAGTCCGGCGCGCTGCGCCCGGCACCGTGCGGACCATAGGCGTAGGTCGGGGCGTCGGTGAATTCCCGCAGTGCCCGGCATGCCGGCGAATGATCGAGATGGCAGTGCGTGACCAGGATGTGCGTGATGGTCTCACCGGCGAGGGCCGTGCGCAGGGCCTCGACATGCTCCGGGAGATCGGGGCCCGGATCGATGACCGCGACCTGCCCCTCGCCGATGATGTAGGTCCCCGTGCCGTGGAAGGTGAACGGCGACGGATTGTGGGCGATCACGCGGCGGATCCGTGGCGACAGCCGTTCGGCGGTGCCGTACTCGAAGGCCATTTCGCGTCGGTAGGGCACCTTCACGCCCATGGTCGGTCTCCACTTCCTGCAGGAGGCCCGCATGCGTGGAGGCTGCGAGCGAGGCGCGCCAGCATAGGGAGGGCGCTTGCGGACGGTCAACCCGATTCCGGGCAGGCTGCCGCCGCCCGATCCCGGCGCCCGGGCGCCTGCCTGCGCGGGCCGGCTCGTCAGCACCGCCCCCGGACCCTATGCTCTCGGAAGGACTCGGGCCGCATCGGAATCGCACCCATGAGCGAACACATGCAGGACAAGGTCATCATCGTCACCGGCGCGGCCAGCGGCTTCGGTCGGCTGATCAGCCAGAAGGCCGCTGCCCTCGGCGCGCGGCTGGTCTGCGCCGATCTACCGGGGACGACGCTGGCGGACACCGTCGAGAGCATCGTCGCCGCTGGCGGCAGCGCCATCGCCGGGGAGGCGGACGTGACGCGCCTCGATCAGATGGAACAGCTCCGGGACCGTGCCCTGGAGCGCTTCGGTGTCATCGACGTCATGGTGAACAACGCGGGGGTGATGCCCCTGGCGTTCTTCGCCGATCACGCGGCGGCGCGGGACGCCTGGCATCGCTGCATCGACGTGAACATCAAGGGGGTCTTGAACGGTATCATCGCGGTGCACGACACCATGATCGCTCAGGGTCGTGGCCAGGTGATCAATCTCTCTTCCATCTACGGCAACTTTCCGGTCGCGGGCGCCGGCGTCTACGGCGCCAGCAAGGCCGCCGTCGATTTTCTCTCCGCGTCCCTGCGCGTCGAGTCCCAGGGCCGGATCAAGGTGACGAACGTGAAGCCCACCGGGGTCCCGGGCACGGCCCTCGCCGGCGGCGTGATCAATCCGGCCGCCGTGGTGGGGATCGTCGGCCATCAGGCTGGGACCTACGGCGCCCAGATGGAGGCCTGGGCGGCGGGTCAGCTGCCGGCCGCGGAGACCGACCCCGAGCACATCAGCTACCGGGTCCTGGATCCCGAGCTGCTCGCCGACCAGGTCATCCACGTCATCGACCAGCCCTGGGGGGTGTCCATCTCGGAGATCACCGTGCGCGCCTCCGGCGATGCCTATCTGCTCTGAGGCAGGGTCAGGTTCGCGCGCGGACCTCAGTGAGCGCCGCGCGCTTGCAGCCAGGCACCGATGCGATCGGCGACCTGTTCCCGCGCTTCCGCCGGTTGCTGCAGATAGTGATCGCCGGGAACGGTCACCAGTTCGCGGTCCTCGGCACCGAGATGGTCGTGGATGGCCCTGGCATCGCTCGGAAAGACTCCCGTGTCCGCGTCGCTCTGGATCACCAGGGACGGCACGCGGATGCGCGCGAGATGGGGCGCTCCGCGACAACCGGAGTGCGCCAGGCTCCACATGGACAACCAGGTGCGCAGGGTGCAGGTGAGGCCGATGTTCATGGGGCCGTAGTTCGCACGCCGCGGATCCCCCGCATAGCAGCGCCCTGCCTCGCGGGCGGAGGGATCCAGGGTGGGATCCAGGAACCGCGGATCCGCCCAGACGCGATGGACCAGGAAGGCCCGGTCCGTCGCGCCCAGCTCCGTGATCCGATCGAGTTCCTCGAGCACCCAGGCCGTGATGCGATCATTGCGCGCCTGCTGCGCCGTCCGGTAGCGGCGGACGAAGGCGGCGTCGAGCGGCAGGGTGCGGTCCGGCGCGAACAGATCCAGCTCGGGATCCACGGAGAAGGGATCACGCTCGTCCGTCACGGCCGGATCCATCCAGTCCGTGAGCACCTCCGGCCGTCCGCCATGGGCATTCAGCGACACGTAGAAATCCGCGGCGGGCAGCGCCGTCATCGCGGCGTGCGGCGCGACGCCGCACAGGGGCGGCAGCGTGACGCCCGCGCTCTGCGACTGATAGGCCGCCATGAGCGAACCGCCGCCGGAATTGCCGAGCAGAACGACCTGCTCCACACCCATGACCTCGCGGAGCCAGCGTACGCCCACGCCGATCTCGATCAGCGCATGATCGAGCAGGAAGAAGGCCTCGTTGCCACGAAACTTCGTGTTCCAGCCCAGGAATCCGAAGCCTCGGGAGGCCATGAGCGGCGCGAGGTAGTGCTCGCTGAAGTCGACGTTGTAGTGCGTCGCGATGAAGGCCGTGCGCACCCTGCCCCGCTCCGGGCGGTGCCAGAGGCCCTGGCACGGCATGAAGCCCGCCCCGTTGCGGCGACCGACGGGGGAGGCGCAGCTGACGAACTCGCGGACCACCGCGGTCACGGCCTCACTCCGCGGTCAGCAGGCGTTGCGCCTCGGCCTCGTCCCGGGGCATGCCGCCGGGACGGTCGCAGCAGAGCTCCACGAGAATGCCGTTCGGATCGCTGAAGTAGATCGAATCGCACCAGCCGTGGTCGAGTTCCATCTCCACGGCCACTCCCGCGGCCTCGAGACGCGTCCGTGCCTCGGCCACCTGCTCCGCCGTGGCGCGCAGGGCAAGGTGATTGACCCACTTGGGCAGTCCCAGATCCGTGGAGATCGCCGTCTTCAACGGATGCGGCTCACCGACACCGTGGAGGTCGAAGAACGCGATGCAGCTGCCGTCGCCCGTGTCGTAGAAGACGTGCTTGACCCAGCTCGGTCCATGACGCTGCACCTCCGTGTTGACCAGCTGCAGGCCCAGGATGTCGCTGTAGAAACGATGGGTCGCCTGCAGGTCCTGACAGGCGAAGGCGACATGGTGAATGCTCGGAGCGCCCATGGTTGTTTCCCCTCCGGAACGAAACCGGGAAAAGTCTATCAGGCTGATGGCGCCGGATTCAGCGGTCTGAATCCGATCGCCGGAATCCGGTTGCCGGAATCCGGTCGCCGGGCGAGGGCCGCAGGAGGCCCTCGGGGAGCATCAGGCGACGAGCAGCGCCAGGCCCGTGAGAATCGACATGGCCGCGAGGAAACCGGCGAGTCCCCAGCCCCAGGCATTGCCGTCACCCAGCAGGCCCGTGACGGGGCGCAGATGATTGCGGGTGTCGAAGAGGATGTCCGTACGGCCGATGCGCAGCAGATCGCCGGGCGCGAGTTCGGCCATGTGCTCGGGGCGTCCGTTGACGAAGACGTCGAGGTCCGGCGCGCAGGTCTCGACGCGGCAACTGCGCAGCCCCACGGTCAGCATCGCGTGACGGCGGGACACGCGAGGGGCATCGAGGACGATGTCGCAGGCGGCGTCGTGCCCGATCGTCACCTGTCCCGGCGCCAGCTCGAAGAGACGTCCCTCCAGCGGTGCACCGAGACCGATGAGCACGAAGGTCCCCGGCGCGGTGTCGCTCGCCACGTCGCCGAGGTCGTTCGCGTTGAGGGCCTCGGGTTCCTGAACGCCATGGAGGGAGAGATCCAGTTCCCGCGCGGGGGAGGACGATGCTCCGCTGCCCGCCTCCGGCGACCGTGCAGCGGAGCGGGACGCCGGGGGAGGTACGGGGGCCGACGGCCTGCGCACGGCCATGGTCACGGTCGTGTCGCCGGGCTCGCGGGCGCCGGGCAGCTCCACGTGAAAGTCGGCCTGATCGAAGGTGACACGATCGCCCGGCGCGAGGGTCCGGGTGCCGTCGATGCGCTGCGCATTGACGAAGGTCCCGTTCGTGGAGCCGAGATCCTCGATGAGGAGTCTGCCGCCCTCGGTCCACAGGCGGGCATGGCGGCGCGACACGTAGCCCTGGACGATCCGCAGGTCCGCGCCGCGACTGCGACCCACGATCACCTCGCCGTGAACGGCGAAGGGGGTCTGATCGTCGAAGCGCACGAGCTGCCATGCAGGCCGGGCGCCGGGCCCGTCGGTCCGGTCCTGCTCGGTCAGTGCCGGCATGGGCTCCGTCCTCGCCACAGCCTTTCAGTCATCGGCCGGCATCGTCGAGGGCATCGCGGTGCCCGGCAGGGCATCCGGCACCGCCTCGACCGCGCTGCCGTCCGCGAAGGGATCGAGCACCCACCAGAGAATGCCGCCGAGAATCAGCGCAAGACCGATCCCGGCCGCCAGCCAGTGCGAGGCGCCCTGCGTGCCGTTCACCCCGGCGGCCACCGGCGTCACCGGGGGCGCGGGCAGGCGACCGCCGTGTCGGGCCCGTTCCCGGGCACGGGCGAGGATCGCCGGGGTCACCACTTCGCTGTGCGCGACGGCGCCCGGAAGCTCGTTGTTCGCCTCCCAGTCATCGAGGGCCGCGATGATCTCGGCCCCGGTCTGGAAGCGCTCGTCGCGGGTCTTCGCGAGCAGGCGATCGAGCAGGGGCTGCATCGACGCATAGCGTCGGGGCAGCGTCGGCACGGGATCACGAACGTGCTTCAGGCCGATGTCGACGGGCGAATCACCGTCGAAGGGAACCTGGCCCGTGAGCGCCTTGTAGAAGACGACGCCGAGGCCATAGAGGTCCGCGCGGCCGTCGAGCGTTTCGCCGGCGACCTGCTCCGGACTCATGTAGTAGGGCGTGCCCACCACCGAGCCGAGCACGGTGATCTGCGTATCCCCCTCGGTGTTGCGCGCGATGCCGAAATCCGTGAGTACCGCGGATCCGTCCTCGCGAAACAGGATGTTCTCCGGCTTGATGTCCCGATGGATCACGCCCTTGCCGTGCGCGTAGTCGAGGGCCCGGGCGATCTCGCGGACCACCCGCAGGCTGTCGGCGACATCGATGCCCTCGCGGATGCGGACCTCCAGATCGCCGCCGGTGATGCGCTCCATGGCGAGGAAGTGGCTGTCGCCGTGCTCGCCGACGTCGTAGACCTGGATGATGTTGGGATGATGGAGGCGGCCGACGATGCGGGACTCGCGTTCGAAGCGCAGGCTGAAGGCCGGGTCGGCCAGGGCGCTGCCGTCGATGATCTTGACGGCGACTTCGCGGCCGAAGGCCTCCTGGATCGCGAGATACACGACCGCCATGCCGCCGCGACCGAGCTCGCGCACGATCCGGTAGCCGGGCAGTTGCGGGAGCGTCGTGGGGGACGCGCCCATGGAGTCGTCGTCGGTTGCAGGTCGCACGGGCGTACGTCCGAGGTTCAGGGTCGATCGACCGCCTTCCCAGCTTCGCCGCGCCTCAGGAAATCCTGCGAAAATCCTTTGGTGACAGACGCTTGGAGGAAAGGTCTCGGCAGGACTATAGCAGAGGCTCGGCACGCGCCCCTCAGGCGTCGGACGATCCGTCGGCGAACAGTTCCGAATGGGTCGCGCGCAGTGCGGCCTTCTGGACCTTGCCCATGGCGTTGCGGGGCAGCTGCTCCGTGCGCAGGATCCGTTTCGGCACCTTGAAGGGCGCCAGCCTGGCCCGCAACGCCGAACGGCTCGCCGCCTCACCGGGCCAGTCGGGGTCCGCGACCACGATCGCGACCACTGCCTCGCCGAAGTCCGCATGACCGACCCCGATCACCGCCGACTCGACGACACCGGGGAGTTCGTCGATGCAGGCCTCGACCTCCCGGGGATAGACGTTCAGACCGCCCGAGATGATCAGGTCCTTGTGCCGCCCCACGATGGCGATGCGCCCATCGTCCGCGATGGTGGCCAGATCCCCGGTGATGAACCAGCCGTCACGAAACTCGGCGCGCGTCTTCTCCGGCTGTTGCCAGTAGCCCGCGAAGACGTTCGGGCCGCGGATCTCCAGTACACCGACCTCCCCGGGACCGACGGGCGCGCCGTCCGGGGTGCGCAGGCGCGCGTCCACCCCGGGCAGCGCATGGCCGACGGTGCCCGGCTCCCGGCGCCCCTCGAGGGGATTGGAAGCGATCATGCCCGCCTCGGTCATGCCGTAGCGCTCGAGGATGCGCTGCCCCGTGCGCGCCTCGAACTGGGCGAAGGTGTCCGGCAACAGCGGCGCCGATCCCGAGATGAACAGGCGCACGGACGCGGTCGCGTCCCGATCGAAGGACGGCTCGGAGAGCAGGCGCGTGTAGTGGGTCGGCACCCCCATGTAGACCCGCGCCCCCCTGAGCCCATCGACGACCCGCTGCGCGTCGAAGGCGCGCAGGAAACGCACCGGGCTGGGTTCGAGCAGGGCGCAGTGCAGCGCGACGAAGAGGCCGTGGACGTGATAGATCGGCAGCGCATGAAGCAGCAGGTCGTCGGGACGCCAGCCCCAGAGCGCCCGCAGGGCCACCGCGTTGGCGTAGAGGTTGTCATGGGTGAGCATGGCGCCCTTGGAGCGCCCGGTGGTGCCCGAGGTGTAGAGAATGGCGGCCAGATCAGCGGGCGCTCGCGCCACGATCGGCAACGCCGCGGACGCCGCTGCGGCATCAGCCAGGCTGCCTCCACCCTCGGAATCGAGGGTCAGGAGCGTCGTGCGCCCCTGCGCGACGGCGGCGAGATCCTCGAGCGCCTCGACCCGGCCGGGATCGCAGACGAGGCAGCGCGGCGCCGCATCGTCGACGAAGAAGGCCAGCTCCGCACGCGTGTAACCCGTGTTCAGCGGCACGAAGACTGCGCCGCAGCGCAGGGTCGCGAGATAGAGCACGACGTTGCCGAGGGATTTCTCGACCTGGGCGACGACGCGGTCACCGGGCGCCACGCCCAGGGCCACGAGCGCGCCCGCTGTGCGGGCGACTGCCTCGTGCAGCGCCGCATGCGTCATCGCCCGGTCGCCTTCGGCCTCGAAGGCGACCGCCTCCTCGTGACCCGCCGCCGCGTCGACCATGGCCTGATAGAGATTCATCCGCACTCCTCCCTCCGCCTCCGTCGCCGAACCCCTCCGGCGGGTACACTGCGCGCCTCGCGAAACGAGCCCTTCGGCCACGGGAGCGGCGCATGACGCCCTTCGACCCGGTCCTCCTTGCGGTCTGCGCCCTCGTCGGCGCGATCGCCGGCTTCCTGGGCGGCCTGCTCGGGATCGGTGGCGGTGTCATCATCGTACCGGCGCTGCTGCTGCTCTTCGACGCCCGAGGCTTCCCGACGGACCTCGCCCCCACCATGGCCGTCGCGACCTCCCTGGCGACCATCGTGTTCACGTCCCTGTCCGCGGCGCGGGCGCAGCGACGTCGCGGCGCCGTGGACTGGGCGCTGGTGCGGCGCTGGACGCCGGGGCTGCTGCTCGGCAGCCTCGCGAGCGGCATCGTCGCCCGTGCGCTCCCTGGCACGAGCCTGAAGCTCTTCATCGGGATCTTTCTCGCCACCGCCGCCGTGGTCATGCTCGCGCGCTGGCGCCCACAGCCTCAGCGCGTGCATCCCGCCCGCGCCGGCAGCGCGCTGATCAGCACCGCGGCCGGCCTGGTCTCGGGCCTCGCCGGCATCGGCGGGGGCAACGTGATCGTGCCGACCCTCGCCTTCTTCAACATCCCCATCCAGCGCGCCGCGGCCACCTCGAGCACCCTGGGGGTTCCGATCTCCGTCGCGGGGACGCTCGGGTTCGCGCTGGCCGGCCTCGACGCGGTGGGGCGCCCACCGGGCAGCATCGGATTCATCTATGCGCCGGCCGCGCTGTCCATCGCCCTCGTGGCCTTTCTCCTCGCCCCGGCGGGCGTTGCCCTGGCGCACCGCCTGCCCGCGGAGTGGCTGCGGCGGATCTTCGGGGTCCTGCTCCTCACGGTGTCCGCGCGCATCCTGGGCTCGGTCCTGCTCTGAGGGATCACACAGTCGATCAGGAGAGGGCGCGGACCTGGATGGCGTCGATGCCCTGCCCCAGCAGCACGTCCGACAGCACCACGACCTGATCTCCGGGCGCCAGGCCTTCGCGCTGGCGCAGCGCCGCAAAGGCCGTCTGCAGCGTCTTCTCGGGATCCTGACTGAAGGCGGTCCGGTGGGAGACCAGATGCCGATTGAGCATCAGTCGACGCCGCGTGCTGCTGTCGTTCGTGAAGGCGAAGATCGGCACCTTGCGCGGATGGCAGGCCGTGACGTGGTCGGCCATGACGCCCCGCCGCGTGATGACCACGATGCCCCGTGCACCGAGGCCTTCGGCGAGATCGACCGCCGACGCGGCCAGGTGCCGCTTCTCGTCGCTGCGATCGAGCTGCCGAGCGAAGCCGAGGCCGGGAAAGCGTTCACTGGAGCGGGCGATCGCGTCGAGATACTCGACGCAGCGCACGGGATGGCGACCCACCGACGTCTCTCCCGACAGCATGACGGCGTCGACTTCCTCGTAGACGGCGTTGGCGACATCCGTCACCTCCGCCCGCGTCGGCTGTTCCCGCTCGACCATGGATTCGAGCATCTGGGTG
>JAZBPI010000117.1:0-3054 GCA_036351555.1 Pseudomonadales bacterium | reverse complement strand
GTCCATGCGCTGCTGTCCCTGCGACGCCACGAGGAGAACCCATGATCACGAGACTGCTGTTGGCCTGCTTCTGTGTCCTGGCGATGATGCCTGTCATGGCCCGGGAGTCGCTGCCCTTCCAGGTGGAGGAGATCGCCCGCTTCGACGAGCCCTGGGCGCTCGCCTTCCTGCCCGACGGTCGCCTGCTGGTCACGGAGAAGAAGGGAAACCTGTTCGTCGTCACCCCGGACGGTGAGAAGTCGCGACCGGTTTCCGGCGTGCCGGATGTCGACTACGGCGGTCAGGGTGGCCTGGGAGACGTGGCCCTGCATCCGGACTTCGCGGAGAACGGGCTGATCTACCTCAGCTACGCGGAGGCGGGCGAAGGGGACACGCGCGGTGCGGCGGTCGCCCGCGGCCGGCTCACGCTCACCGAGCGTGGTGGCGCACTCACGGATGTCGACGTGATCTGGCGGCAGTACCCGAAGATGCTCGGTCGCGGGCATTTCGGCCACCGCCTGCTCTTCGACACGGACGGCTATCTCTGGATCTCCTCCGGAGACCGCCAGAAGTTCACGCCGGCGCAGGACATGCAGGCCAATCTCGGCAAGATCCTGCGGCTGCACGACGACGGTTCGGTGCCCGAGGACAATCCCTTCGTGGACTACCGGGCGACGGACGCCTTCGTCGACGACGTCGGGGTCTATCCGCAGATCTGGTCCCTCGGGCATCGTAATCCGCTCGGCCTCGCGCTCGATCTCGACGGCGCGCTCTGGTGTATCGAGATGGGGCCTGCGGGCGGCGACGAACTCAATCGCATCGTTCGGGGCGGCAACTATGGCTACCCCGTCGTTTCCAACGGCGACCACTACGATGGGCGTGAGATTCCGGATCACGAGACGCGGCCGGAGTTCCTGGCGCCTGCGGTCTGGTGGACGCCCGTGATCTCGCCCGGTGATCTCATGATCTACCGAGGATCGCTCTTCCCGGACTGGCGCGGCGATGCCTTCGCCGCCGGTCTGTCCTCTCGCGCCCTGGTGCGCATCGAGCTCGATGGTGATGACGCGCGTGAAATCGAGCGCTACGCCATGGGCGCCCGCATCCGCAGCGTCGTCGAGGGTCCCGACGGCGCGATCTGGCTGCTCGAGGACGAGCGCGGCGACAGCGACGGCCAGCTGCTCAGACTCACGCCCTGACCCTGCCGCCATGATCCTCGCCGCGCCTCCCCCGGGCGCGGCATAGGCGGGCGGGTCACATCCTGCATGCTCGCGCGATTTCGCCCGCCTTCCGGATCCGGAGGCGGGCGATGCCGCGGCTCCCCCCAGAGCCTCCTGGGCTCCGATGGGCCTCATGTTAGGCTGATCCTGATTTCATGAGCGCGATGCGTCTGCGGCCGATCAGCGCGATGGCCGATCTTCGTCGTATCGATGTGCCCACTCGACACGAGGAAGACGATCATGAAGCTGGCCATCCTGTCCTGTGGTCCGAACTCCTACAGCACGCGTCGCCTCCGGGAAGCGGCCACGCAGCGCGGACACGACGTCAAGGTGCTGAACACGCTGAAGTTCGCCATCGACCTCCAGCAGGGCAATCCGAACCTCTACTACCGGCAGAAGATCCTCAGTGCCTACGACGCGGTGCTGCCGCGGATCGGCGCCTCCATCACCTACTACGGGACGGCCGTCGTTCGACAGTTCCAGGAAATGGACGTCTTCTGCGCCAACACGGCACACGGCATCATCAATTCCCGCGACAAGCTGCGCAGTCTGCAGATTCTCAGCCGTCATCACGTCGGCATCCCGAGAACGACCTTCGTGCGGGACAAGAAGGACGTCATCCCGGCGATCGAGCGCGTCGGGGGTGCGCCCGTCATCATCAAGCTCATCGAGGGCACGCAGGGCATCGGCGTCCTGCTCGCGGAGACGAGCAAGGCGGCCGAGTCGATCGTCGAGCTCCTCCAGAGCCAGAAGCAGAACGTCCTCATCCAGAAGTTCGTCGCCGAGAGCAAGGGGCGTGACATCCGCGCCTTCGTGGTCGGGGACCGGGTCGTGGCCGCCATGCGTCGCGTGGCCCAGGGCCAGGAATTCCGCAGCAACGTTCACCGTGGCGGTGTGGCGGAAGCCGTCGACCTGCCGGAGCCGTACCGCGTGACCGCGGTGCGCGCCGCGCAGATCCTGGGCCTGCGCGTGGCCGGTGTCGACATGCTCGAGGGCAAGGACGGCCCGCAGATCATGGAAGTGAATTCGTCGCCGGGACTGGAGGGGATCGAGACCTCCACCCAGCTCGACGTGGCCGGCGCCGTCATCGACTACATCTCCGCCCAGGTGGACTTCCCGGAGATCGACATCCGGCAGCGCCTCACCGTGAGCAAGGGCTACGGCGTCAGCGAGATCTACATTCCCGAAGGGTCCAACTTCGTCGGCATGACCATCCTCGATACGAAGCTCGGGGAACAGGACATCAACGTCCTGACGCTCTACCGAGGCGGGAACGCCATTCCGAATCCGCGTGCCGATCGGGTCCTGCAGCCGGACGACAAGCTGCTCTGCTTCGGCAAGCTCGAGTCCATGCGCGGCATGGTGCCGTCCAAGACGCGGCGCCAACGGCGGCCCCAGATCAAGGGGCTCGAGACCGCCTAGTGTCCTGTCCGATTGGTTCGCAGCGTTTGAGCTCGGCAGAGGCTGCCAGGCAAGGCGCCGTGAGGAGTCGAATCGGGAATTCGGCGACGAGCGGCAACGTCGCATGGCGGCCTCTGCCGAGCTCCCGCAGGGCGCGGCCTGCGCGGCCTCTGCCCTGCGTTGCGCTCGCTCGACGTGCCCCTGGCACGCTTTCGCGAATGCGCCTTGGCCAAGAGCCGCGCTGACTCGCGCAAACACTGCGAACCAATCGAACAGGACACTAGCAATGTGCTGAGAAAGTCCATCCGGGATTTTTCCAGCGCCTGGCCGCGGCGCATGTCCGCAACCAGGGCAAGACAGATCAACGAGGTGCAGTCGTCGATCTGCTAGGGACGGTGTCTCGACGGCGCTGAAGCATCGTGGCGGCGCCTGTTGGTGGACGGCCGATGGCGGGGTG
>JAZBPI010000116.1:0-2963 GCA_036351555.1 Pseudomonadales bacterium | reverse complement strand
GGGCCCGGGCCGACGGCCCGGCTGGGGGCTCAGAAGGCCTCGTCCACGACGCCGTAGGCATCCATCTGCGCCGCGAAACGCAGCACGTCGTGCGCAAGGATGACGATGTCGTGCTTGACCCCGTCCGCGTCACGAACCTGATCGCGCAGCAGCGCTTCGCCGCGGAAGCCGAGGTCCTCGAAGACGGCGATGGCGGCGGTCTGGTCCGGGGTCATCTGGGCCGTGAGCTTCTCGAGCCCGAGGTCCAGGGCCACCAGGAAGCTTTCCTGGATGAGGATCCGGCCAAGGCCCCGCGATCGGTCGCCGGGTGCAAGCAGCACGCGCAGCTCGCCCACGTGGGGAGACCAGGAATGGAGATCGCGGACCACCGCGCTGCATCCGATCAGCGCACCCTCCCGACGCGCGACCAGGCTGTGGATGCTGCCCTCCTCCAGCTCGCGCACCCAGGCGGACAGCACTCGGGGTTCGGTGATGTCGCGGCGAAGAAACAGCAGATCGTGGCGGGGCAGCGACCGGCCGAAGGCGAGGACGTCTGACTCGTCGGCGGCGCTCATGCGTGCGATCACCGCCTCTCCCTCGGGGAGCTGGATCGATCGCGGGTAACGTGTCGCGAGATCGCTCATGTCGAGCGCTCCGCGAGCCAGGTCGACAGGGCCGGCCACATGCGCCGGACCGCGTTCGGTCCGGCGATGAGGCTGACGTGGCCGCCCTTGAGGACGAGTTCCGTGCGGTCCTCGGATCCGATCTGCTGAAGCAGGGGTGCGCTCGCCTCGGTGCTGACGATGTGATCGTGCTCGGCGGTGATGTGCATCACCGGGACCCGGATCGCGCCGAGATCGACGCGCTGGCGTCCGGCCACGAGGGTGCCGTTGTAGAGCTTGTTGTCCCACATGAGGTCCTTCGTCGTCTGGCGGAAGTACTCCCCGGCCAGCGGCAGGGTCTCCTCGCCCCAGCGATCGAAGGCGCGATAGGACTTCACGAACTCGTCGTTCCACATCTGCTCCCAGACGCGCAGGCGTCCTGCAGGCTTCTGTGCGGGCCTGAGCATGTCGAAGGAGGCGGAGACGAAGTCCGCGGGAACGATGCCGAGCGTGTCGACGAGCCGGTCGACGTCGAAGAAGCGTCGGTCCGACCAGCGCGCCATCAGACCCATGCCGTGCCAGTTCACGGGCGTCGTCAGGCAGGCGAGATTCTTCAGTGGACCGTCGGCGTGGGTCGCGGCATAGATGAGCGACAGCACGCCGCCCATGCAGTAGCCCACGATGGAGACATCGGGCTCCCCGCAGTCCTCGGCGATGAGTCGCACGCAGGTCGGCAGGAAATCCTGGGTGTAGTCGTCGAGGTCGAGGCCGCGCTCGGACTGGCTCGGTGGATCCCAGTCGATCACGTAGACGTCGAAGCCCTGCTCGAGCAGGTACTGGACCATGCTCTGACCCGGCGCGAGGTCGAAGACGTAGGCCCGGTTCGTGGTCGCCATGACCAGCAGCACGGGCACTCGATAGATCTCGTCGGCGATCGGGTGATAGTGATAGAGGCGCAGCGTGCCGCGCTCGTGGATCACGTCCTTGGGTGTGAGGCCGACGGCGGGTGGCGCGGAGGTCACGTAGCGGAAGCCGTTCACGCCACGCTGGATGGTGCGGTCGACCATGCGCCGGATGCTGTCCTGCAGCGTCGAATCGGAGCTCGTGGGGGTCATGAGGGATCTCCCGCCGAAGAGGACATGCCCCGCTGGGAGGGGGGGCGTTTCGTGCGCGGTGGTCCCTTCCTCGTCGGGCCGGCCTGGTCGGGCATGCTCGCGATCTTCTGCAGCTGCTGCTCGATGCGGGCGAGGCGCTGATCGAGGCCCATGACGGCTTCACCGAGGATGTTGATGTCCTCGCGAGACGGCATGTTCAGGTTGTTCAGGTGGGTCGCCATGGCGTCGAGGAAGGCGCGCTGCAGGCCGAGCTGGACGTTCTGCAGGACGTTCGCGGAACGGGCGAACTCGTCCGTACCCATGACGCGATTGGCGACGCCGTCGATGCGACGTTCCCAGTCGGTGATGAACTGCTGCAGCTGGATGAAGGGATCCTTGCGCTGCGTCTGCTCCGCCATGAACGTCTCCCCTGCCACGAACCGAGCGGGACCTTGTGGTACGCATCGGCTGCCCGGCATCGGCGCGCGGTGCGACGGTCCTCTGACCAGGGCGTCCACGAACACCCGGTCCTTGACGCTATCACGCGGTTCCCCGCGCTGTCAGGGTGGAGTGCCCAGCGGATCGGGTCCGTAGCGGTTGGTCCCGGCCGTGCCCGCCTGCACCGTGAACACGACGAGGACGATCGCGCCGATCAGGGGCAGCAGGAGGATCAGCATCCACCAGCCCGAGCGATCGGTGTCGTGAAGGCGCCGCACCGTGACCGAGATGCTTGGCACGGCGAGGGCGATCGAAGCCAGGGCGCCGACCGGGCCGATGCCGAGTTCGAGGCTGAACAGCCCCAGCAACACGTCGATCAGGGTGGTGACCAGATAGATCAGGGTCACGAAGAGATAGAAGTACCAGTACTCGGCGCGCTGGGCGCGCCCGGTGAACCGGGCGTAGCGCTGGGTCATCACGGTCGTGAACCAGTCCATGGACGACGCTCCTGTTCGGGACCAGGCCTCCCGCGACAGGCTACGTCAGGGCCGGGGGCGGGCGACAGCGACGATCGGCGCGATGCTGGGGGAACCGGTGATCCGTTGCGCCGCTGACGGCTTCGGCCCGCGCGCAGTGGACCGGTGGCCGCAGTACACTGCAGGCGCAGCCGCACTGGCTGCGCCTGCAGCGAGGACAGGGCCGTGGCGAAGGGACAGGAAAAGCGCAAGGAAACCAAGAAGAAGCCCGAGAAGACGCTGAAGGAGAAGCGCGCTGCAAAGGCCGCCAAGAAGAGTGTCTGACGGATCGGCTGCCGTGGGTCGACCACGGCAGCCTCGATGCGCGGGCCCTG
>JAZBPI010000115.1:0-3451 GCA_036351555.1 Pseudomonadales bacterium | reverse complement strand
CTGCCGACGCTGGCGTGGGTCGCGCGTCTCCCGTATTGAGCCGCGGCCGGGCGCGACGGCCCGGAATCGAACGACCACGGAGTGCTGAGGGAGACGCACCATGGCGGCCATCACCTGGACGCGCGAGATCGCCGAGGCCTACGACGCGACCTCAGCGGAGATGTTCACGGACGCGGTGCTCGGCCCGACGCTGGACTGCCTCGAGTCGCTCGCCGCCGGGGGCGCCGCCCTCGAGTTCGCCGTGGGGACGGGCCGCGTCGCGCTGCCCCTCGCAGCGCGAGGCGTGCCGGTGCAGGGCATCGAGCTCTCCGAAGCCATGCTCGAGCAGCTGCGTCGCAAGGCGGGGGGCGAGGCCCTGCCCGTGACCCTCGGTGACATGGCCCACACCCGCGTCGATGGGCGCTTCCGCCTCGTCTACCTCGTCTACAACACCCTCATGAATCTCACGACCCAGGCCGAGCAGGTGGCGGTGTTCGCGAACGCCGCGGCCCATCTCGAGCCCGGCGGCGCCTTCCTGCTGGAGGTGATCGTGCCCGGGATCGGCCGCGTGGCGCCGGGGGAGCTCGGCCGCGTATTCACCCTCGAGGCGGATCACATCGGAACCGAGACCTTCGACGATCCGCTCGGGCAGATCTCCTGGTCCCATCACTGGATGCGCGTCGACGGACGGCTGGTGCAGCACGCCGCGCCCTACCGCTACGTCTGGCCCTCGGAGCTCGATCTCATGGCGCAGCTCGCGGGCCTGCGCCTTCGTGCGCGCTGGAGCGACTGGGCGGGCAGCCCCTTCACGGCGGCGAGCACGAATCAGCTGGTGATCTACGAACGGCCCGCCTGAGACGCCGACCCGGCCATCCCCTCCCGGGGATGCACGGCGCGCGCCGCTGGCGCATGCTTCGTGGATCGGCTCGAGCGAGGAGGCCTGCCATGACCCTCAGCGTGCATCCGCAGGACGCGCCCTGCGGCGCCACGGTCCGCGGCGCGGATCTGCGCGAGCCGCTGTCCGCGGCTGCCACGGCGGCGATCCGCGACGCCTGGCTGCGCCATCAGGTGCTCGTCTTCCCGGAGCAGGACCTCTCCCTCGAGGATCTGGAGCGCTTCGCCTGCACGCTCGGCGTGTTCGGCGTCGATCCCTTCTTCGACAGCGTGCCCGGCCATCCGCACGTGGCCCAGGTGCGCCGCGACGCGGACGAGACGACGCCGATCTTCGCCGAGAGCTGGCACTCGGACTGGAGCTTCCTCGCCGAGCCCCCCATCGGCACCCTGCTCTACGGCAACGTGATCCCGCCGATCGGCGGCGACACGCTGTTCGCCGATCAGTACGCCGCCTGGGAGGCCCTGCCCGCGGACCTGCGCGCGCTCCTGAAGGATCGTCAGGGCATCCACTCGGCGCGCCGCGGTTACGCGCGCGACGGCCTCTACGGTGAGCGGGACCAGGGCCGCTCCATGGCGATCCGCTACTCCGACGCCGCCATGGCCACCCAGCTGCACCCCATCGCCCGCGTGCACCCGGAGACGGGGCGCACGGCACTCTTCGTCAGCCCCGGCTACACCATCGGCATCGAGGGCATGAGCGAGGAGGAGGCGACGCCCATCCTCCTGAAGCTGTTCAGGCACCAGGCCCAGGACGCCTTCGTCTATCGGCATCACTGGGCACCGCACATGCTCCTGCTCTGGGACAACCGCTGCCTGGTGCACGCGGCCACGGGCGGCTACGACGGCCACGCCCGGCTCCTGCACCGGATCACCGTCGCCGCCTGAGCGGGCCTGTTCAGGAGGGCCTGTTCAGGACGGCACACCCCCTTCGGTCGCCGCGTCGCCCGACGCGCAGCTTCAACGGCGATCGCTTCTACGACCCAACTGCACGTCGCCGCTGAAGCGTGCTCCCTCAGGGGAAACCCGACCTTGTGCCCCTGTGGGGGCCAGCTTCAGCGGCGACCGGGTCACTCCTCGTAGGCCGTGTACCTGGCAGCGCTGCACGCACTCGGTTCAGGGGCCGGGGCGCGCGGACGGACTAGAGTGCATCCATGAGAATCCTGATCAGCTCCGTGGGCTCCCGCGGCGACGTCCAGCCCCTGCTCGCCCTCGCCGTGGCGCTCCGCGCGCAGGGGCAGGAGGTCTCCCTGCTGCTGCCGCCGAACTTCCGGGGCGAGGCGGAGCGCCTCGGGCTGCCCTTCATCGCCGGCGGCCGCGACACGCAGCAGGCCGTGCGCGAGGTCGAGGCCGCCCATGCAGGCCGCCGCGTGCACGTGGCGCGGGCGCTGCTGCGCTTCCTGCGCGCGGAGATCGCCGAGCAGTTCGCGCAGACGCAGGCGGCCGCCGCGGACTGCGATCTGATCGTCGCCGGCGGTCTGCAGATCGCGGCGCGCTCCGTGGCCGAGGCGCGCGGCGTGCCGCACGTCTACGTCGCCTTCTGCCCCGCGGTGCTGCCCTGCGCGGCGCTGCCGCCGCCGAGCATCCGGCGCTTCGGGCTGCCTCACTGGCTCAACCGCACGCTCTGGGTCGCGGCACGCGGCGCCGCACGGATGGCGCTCAAGGGCACGCTCGATGCGCAGCGTGATGCCCTCGGCCTGGCGCCGGTGAAGAGCGTCTTCGATCACGTCCTCACACAGCGCCCCTGGCTGGCCACCGATGCGGCGCTCGCCCCGGCGCCACCCCTGCGCGACCGGGACCCGGTGCAGGCCGGCGCCTGGTACCTCGAGGATCCCGCGCCGCTTCCGGACGCCGTGGAGGACTTCCTCGCCCGGGGCGACGCGCCCGTCTACCTCGGCTTCGGCAGCATGCCGAGCACCGGTGCAGGCGCGGGCGCACGCGAAACCGGCGCCCGGCTGGTGACCGCCGCGCGCCGGGTGGGGCGACGCGCCATCCTGTCCCGCGGCTGGGCCGACCTCGATGCCCCGGATGGGGACGACGACTGCCTGGTGATCGGCCCCGTGGCGCACGGGCGCCTCTTTCCCCGCGTGGCCGCGGTGGTCCATCACGGCGGCGCGGGCACCACAGGCGCGGCGGCGCGCGCCGGCGTCCCCCAGGTGATCGTTCCCCACCTCATGGACCAGTACTACTGGGCCCATCGCATGACGCAGCTCGGCGTCGGCCGGGGCGCCGGGCGCGCCGAGGCCCTGCATCCGGACCGCCTCGCCGACGCCCTCGAGGCGGCCCTGCAGCCCGCGGTGGCCGCACGCGCCCGCGACCTCGGCGCCCGCATCGATCCGGACGGCGCACACCGCGCCGCGGAGCGGCTGATCGCGGAGTTCGGCTGCGCTGGGCGCCCCGGTCGCCGCTGGAAGCGCGCTCCCACTGCCATGTCGCAGTGTCCTCTGTGGGAGCCGGCTTCAGCGGCGACGAACCTCCGAAGCGCTCTCCGGTCGCCGCTGAAGCGCGCTCCCACAGCCACATCGCTTTGACCCCTGTGGGAGCCAGCTTCAGCGGCGACGAACCTCCGAAGCGCTCTCCG
>JAZBPI010000114.1:0-26229 GCA_036351555.1 Pseudomonadales bacterium | reverse complement strand
GCCCATGCCCTGGGACAGGGTCTCGCAGCGCACCTCGGCAACGGACGCCAGATCCAGGCGCTCCAGCCAGGCCAGGGCGCGGCGCCTGACGTCCTGCGTGGACAGTCCGCGCAGGCGCCCGAGGAAGAGGAGGAACTCGAGGACACCCATGCGCTTGTAGAGGCCCTTCTCCTCGGGCAGGAAGGCCAGCTGGGGGCGCGCGGCATCGGGCTCGAGAGACCCGAACAGACGGATCCGGCCCGCATCGGGCCAGAGGATGCCCATGACCATGCGCAGGGTCGTGGTCTTGCCGGCTCCGTTGGGGCCGAGAAAGCCGTAGACGCTGCCTTCGGGCACCCGCAGCGACAGCTCGCGGACCGCGTCACGGCCGGCGAAGCGCTTGCTGACGCTGGAGAGTTCGAGGGCGTCCATGGCGATTCCGCTGGGTGAGATCAGGTCGATCGTTCTGGATCGGGCTGGCCCGGCCGGGCGTCGGGCATACTAGGGAGCCTCCGAACCATGGGTCCACCCCTCCGGCGCGCGGCCCGCCCTCGCCGGGTGACGGTCTTGCTCGAGGGTTCGCAGCCACGCACTCCCGAACAGGTCCGCTCCATGTCCGACGCACGACCTTCGCGCGCGGTCCGCCGCGCATGACGCCCGCCGAGCCTCTGCACGAGCTGCCCTTCGCGCCGCCGCGGGCACTCTCGTCCCCGCATCTGCAGTCGCTGCTGGCCAGCGCGCCTCCCCGACGCCCGCTCGTCGAGGCGCGCAGCGTGCGCCTGCGCGCGGCGAGCCGCACCCGGATCCTGCAGTGCAAGGATGGCACGCGCCTGGAAGCGCGCCTCTCCCTGCACGGCGATCGGCCGCGACCGCTGGTGATCACGCTCCACGGCTGGCACGGCAGCGCCGAGTCCCTCTATCTGCTCTCCGCGACCGGCGCGCTCTTCGAGGCCGGCTTCGACGTGGTGCGCCTGCATCTGCGCGATCATGGCGGCACCCAGGGATTGAACGAGGACCTGTTCCATTCCTGCCGGATCGACGAGGCCGTGCAGGGGGTGGCCGTGCTTCGCGAGCGCTTTCCCGATCGGCCGCTCGGTCTCCTGGGCTTCTCCCTCGGGGGCAACTTCGCCCTGCGCATCGCCCTGCGTGCGCCGGCGGCGGCGCTGGCCATCGACCGGGTGGTCGCCGTCTGTCCCGTGCTCGATCCCGGCCGGACCATGACCGCCCTGGACGAGGGCTGGTTCGTCTACCGCGCCTATTTCATGCGCAACTGGAAGGCGTCCATGGACGCGAAGGAGCGGCACTTCCCGCACCGCTACCGTTTCGATGCCGCGCGCCGCCTGCGATCCTTGAGTGCGCTCACGGACTGGTTCGTCGAGCACCACACGGACTATCCGTCGACGGCTGCCTATCTCTCCGGCTACAGCCTGACCGGCGCGGCCCTGGCGTCCCTCGCGGTGCCGACCCATCTCATCGCCGCCCTCGACGATCCGGTGATTCCGGCAGAAGCGCTCGATGAGCTCGCGCGGCCGGCGGCGCTCGACATCGAAGTGACCCGTCAGGGCGGGCACTGCGGCTTCATCGCCGACCTGTCCCTGCGCAGCGGCCTCGATCCGCTGCTCCTGGCGCGCTTCGCGCCACTGCTGGAATCCGTCTGAGCGACTACTTCTGGAAGCGTGCCTTCCACTCGGCGTAGGGCATGCCGTAGACGATCTCGCGCGCCTCGGCATCCTCGAGCGCCTCGCCCCGTTCCTCGGCCTCTGCGCGATACCACTTGGCGAGACAGTTGCGGCAGAAGCCCGCGAGGTTCATCAGATCGATGTTCTGCACGTCCTTGTTCGCATCGAGATGAGCCAGCAGTCGGCGGAAGGTGGCTGCTTCCACTTCGGTGCGTCTCTGTTCGTCCATGGTCGCAACTCCTGTCGGTCGGTCATTGGGGTGCGGGGCGCGCGAAGCCGCAGGGTGCCAGAGCTCGGACGCCTGGCGAAGCCTGGGGTCCATCGGCGCGGTGAGGGAACCTCGTCGTTCAGGCTGTCGCGGCGCCCGCCGCGTCCTCCAGGTGCGCGAGCAGAGGCCCGAGCGTCGCCGCGCCGAGGCGGGCCGCGCGCTCGGGCGACCAGCCGTGGACGGGATCCGGCGCGCCCGCGTTGTCCTTGAAGGGCATTTCCAGGGTGAAGGCGGGGCACTGGAAGTGGCCGCCGATCCAGTTCGTCGCGATGACGGGATTGGCGCGCCCGGGGGGCGGCACGGGGTAGCCGTGGCGGGTCTGGTAGTCCGGAGAGGCGACCCGGAGTCGTTCCCGGAAGCGTTCCTGCGCGGCCTGCCATTCGCCTCCGTAGCCGGGTGCCCCTTCGCAGCCCGCCGTGAAGACCCAGGGCAGCGCCTCGTCGCCGTGCACGTCGAGAGACAGGCTGACACCGGTGCGCAGCATGGCCTCGCGGACGGCGTGGACTTCCGGGCTGGTGACGGGATCCGGTTCCTGCCACGCGCGATTCAGGTTGATGCCCGCCGCATTGGTGCGCAGGTGGCCGCGCAGGGTGCCGTCGGGATTCATGTTCGGAACGATCCAGAGCTGATGATGCGCGCGCAGGCGTCGGGCCACGGGATCGGCCTCGTCGAGGAGGCGATCGAGGAGTCCCTCGACGAACCACTCGGCCATGCTCTCACCGGGATGCTGCCGGGCGATGATCCACAGGGGGAGCCTCGTCGCATCCTGAGCGCCCACCCGGAGTGCATCGAGCACACGACCGTCCACGGTCCGCCCGAGGGCGATCCGCTGGACGTCGGGGTGACCCTGAGCGCGGGCCAGGAGCCCGGCGTGCCGAGACAGGGGATAGGGCGCGAAGTAGGCGCAGGCGAAGGTGCCCGTGGGCGAGCGGTGACGGATCCGCAGCCGTCCCTCGACGTAGTCGGTGTCCACGCGATACCAGTGCTGCTCGTCCTCGCTGACGACGGCGCGATAGTCGGTCCAGCCGCCGGCGTAGCTCGCGAGGGACGCGTTCTCGATGACGATCTCGACCGGGACACCGGCTTCCCCGTGGACACGGAAGTGGAACCACTGGCGGAAGGGAGCCGGGCCCTGTTCGCCGGGGGGCGCCGAGTCACCGAGCGGTTCGCTCGAGGCGGGCATCCGGTCCGGCTCGATGAGGACCCGCAGGCGTGCGGGGGGGCCCGGTTCGACGTCCACGAGCTGACCGTTGCCGGAATCGAAGCGGGCGTCGAGGGTCGGGAGCGGGCGCTGCTCGTCCATGGCGTCGGTCCTGTGCGTCGCTGCGGAAATCGGCCGCGGGCTGCTGGCGCTGCGATCCGGCGGCCTGCGTTCGCGGGTCATGGATGCGCTGCCGGCAGGTCAGCGACTGCCGGTCGTCGATCTGTCCTGCGCTTGACCTGGGCACGGGCCTGGCCGGGCCCAGGAGCTGTCCGGTATGGAGTCTTCGGCAACCGGCCCGCGCCCACTGTACCCGCTTCTGCATGCGGATCAGGCGGAAGCGGCCCCGGGATCCACCCCGCCCAGGGCCGGGAAGAGCGCAGCGAAGAAGCGCTCCAGGGTCATGCCGAGGAGCGCGAGTTCCGCGTCCAGGCGCGCAGCCTCGGATTCGTCCTCGCCCTTGGCGGCGTCTTCGACGGGCAGGCGCAGGCGGCGCAGACTCCCGTCCTCGGACAGCACGCAGCGCAGCGGTGCTTCCGCGCCCAGGTCCCAGCAGAGCTCCACGGCCGTGACGCGCAGGCCGCGGGCGAGGGTCGCGGCCACCTCGTCCTCGTCGAGGGGTTGGCCGCGAAAGCGCACCTTGTTCGAGGTGTCCTGGGGGTGTTCCAGATCGCACCATTCCCCCAGGGAGAAGCCCTTCGGCAGGCTGCCGCTCTCGACCCAGGTGGTGAGGGTGCCGTCGAGCGGGCGCGTGAACGCCAGGGGGCGGACCCCGAGGCTGCCGAGGCAACCGCGGAGCATGGAGAGCAGGGCTTCGCCGCGGGCGGGCGTCGCGCTGTCGACGAGCACGAGACCGCTGGGTCGATCGATGACGAGCCACTGATGGGTGGACTTCAGCAGTGCCCTGGGCAGGAGTTCCGCGCGGAGGCCTTCTGCAACCTCGCGGCGTCGTGCGCCGCGCACGGGGCCGCCCTCGCGGGCCTCGATCTCGGCGAGGCGCTCGGGCAGGAGTTCGGTGACGGCTGCCATGGGCAGGATGCGCTCCTGGATTCGGGCGCGGAGCAGCTGGCGTCCGGCGACCTCGCGGACGAGCTGTTCCGGCGCGTCCGCGACAGGCGGCTCCCAGCCGACGCTGTCGGCCTGGCCGGGGCCGCAGGGCGAGAAACGGGCGTCGATCAGCTGTGCGTCGAGGTCCTCGGTGGAGAGCTTCCAGGGGGCATCGAGTCTCCAGGCACGCAGATTGCGGAACCACATGGGCGGTCTCCTCGGGGGTCAGCGGGAACAAGGGGTGAGCGCGGCGGTCGGCGGCAAGAGGGCGACGCGCCGACGGCGGAGGATTATCACGAAGCGAAGCGCCCCTGTCCCGGCCTGCTCGGTGCCCTGTGTCGCATGGACAGGGCCGAGGCACTGCCGCACTATTTCATGAAGCCGCGTCCTGCTGCATCGGGCGCCGGGTTCTCGATGGGTGCGCCGTGCGACGCGCCCATCGACCCCGGCGCTGCAGGGCCCCCGGGAGTGCGCGGCGCATGACGGCAGAGTGGATGCAAGGATGACCACGGGATCGAGTCTGCGCGGCGCGCCCCGGCGACCCGCGCGCGTCGCCGCAGCCGGTCGATCGCGACACGCCCACCGGCGAGGGTCTCCCTGAGGATGCTGGGCGGAAGCATCGTCACCGCGGGTCTGACCGATACCGGTCATGTCCGGGATCACAACGAGGACGCGATCGGCAACGATCCCGACCTCGGCCTGCTCGTGCTCGCGGACGGCATGGGCGGTCTCGAGGCGGGGGAGGTCGCCAGTGCCCTGGCGGTGGAGGTCGTGCTCGAGGAAGCGCGACGCCGGCTCGCCGAGCTCGAGGGCGGCCAGAGCGATCCGGAATCGGGGCTCGCCCTGGAATCCCTGGCACTGCGTGACGCGGTGGCGCGGGCCAATGCGGTGATCCGCGAGGTGGCCGAGCGCCAGCCGCAGTGCGCCGGCATGGGCACGACCCTGGTCGCGCTTCTTTTCTACGACGACCGCCTCACCGTGGCGCACGTCGGCGATTCCCGCCTCTATCGTCTGCGAGGCGGGCGCCTGGAGCGCGTGACCCTCGATCACTCCCTCGTGCAGGAGCTGGTCGAGCGCGGTTTCTACACGCAGGAGGAGGCGCGCACGGCGAGCAATCGCAACATCGTGACGCGCGCGCTGGGGATCGCGGCAGAGGTCGAGATCGACGTCCGCGAGGCGGTCGTCGAACCCGGGGATGTCTTCCTGCTCTGCTCCGATGGTCTCAACGACATGCTCGAGGACGGGCGGATCGCAGAGCTGCTCGCCGGGAGCCGCAACGATCTCGATCTTGCCGCCGCGCGCCTGGTGGACGCGGCCAAGGCAGAGGGCGGACACGACAACGTGTCCGTGCTCCTGGCACGTGTGGATCGACGCTTCCCGGCGCGGTCCGGATGGCGCGACCGGGTCGCGCGCTGGCTGGGTTGAGGGCGCGGACCGGCGTCCGCGGCCCCGAGGACCGTCTTCATGCCCGTGCGACTCGTCCTCTCTCTCGACGCTCGACGGCTCTCGGTCCATGCGCTCGAGCGCGAGGTCTTCGTGATCGGTCGACGTCCGGACTGCGACCTGGTGCTGGACGATCCCGCCGTCAGCGCGCTCCACGCCCGTCTGCTGACCGTCGGTGATGCCTGTTCCATCGAGGATCTGAACAGCACCAACGGCACCTTCGTGAATGGCCACCGGGTCACGCGCCAGAGCCTCAGCCACGGTGACCTGCTCGCCCTGGGCCGCCACCGCCTCCGCTTCGAGCGCGCCCCCGATGTGGCGCTGGCGCCATCGGAGCCGGAGCCGGACGCAGGGCCCGCACCCGCGCCGCAGCCGAAGCCGCGACCCGAGGCCCCCGCGGAGGCGGCATCCGCGGTGCCTCCCGTCGCCGATGACGATTTCTCGGCGCCGCTGCCCCCGCGACCATCGCTGCGTCCGGCGCGGCTGCGCGTGCTCAGTGCCGAGGGCGCTGGCCGCGAGCTGCGCCTCGAGAAGGAGCTCACCCGCCTCGGTCGGGCGGGCGTGCAGGTCGGGGCGATCTCCCGCCGGCCCGGCGCGGACATGCTGCTCATCCTCGAGCGCGGTGAGGGCGAAGCGCCCCCTCGCGTGAACGGCGAGGTGGTCGCCGGGCGCGCGCGGGCGCTCGCCGACGGCGACGTGATCGAGGTCGCCGGCACGCGGGTCGCCTATCTGCGCGACTGACCCGGGCCCCGCGGTCCCGGGTGGAAGGTCGTCCGGGAACCGTGGATCATCCGCGCAGTGCCCGATAGCGTACAGCGGAGAAGTGCCTTGCACGTGCAGCAGACCATCGAAGCCAAGTTGCTCGAGGCGTTCACACCGGCCTATCTCGACGTCGTCAACGAGAGCGGTAACCACAGCGTGCCGCCGGGCTCCGAGAGTCACTTCAAGGTCACGCTGGTGAGCGGGACCTTCGCCGGGCAGCGACTCATCGAACGCCATCGCAGCGTGAATGCGGTGCTCGCCGAGGAGCTCGCGGGCGTGATCCATGCCCTGGCCCTGCACACGCTGACCCCCGAGGAGTGGACCACGCGCTTCGGCGAGATCCCGGAGTCGCCCGCCTGCCTGGGAGGCGGCCGTGGCGGCTGAAGCAGGGGCGGCGCAGAACGATCGGGCTGCGCTGGCCACCGGCTACCGTTTCGCCCCTGTCTCGTCCCCCGCGGCACTGCGGTCCCGCCTCGAGGCGCTCGGCCGTCAGGAGGGCCTGTCGGGCACGGTGCTGATCGCGGCCGAAGGCGTGAATCTCACGCTTCACGGTGTCCGTTCCGGCCTGCAGGTCTTCCTCGAGGCACTGCGCGGGGAGCCGGGCTTCGAGGATTTCCGCTGGCGCCTCGCCCCGGGGCCCGCGCAGCCGCCCTTCCGGCGCCTGAAGGTTCGCGTTCGCCGCGAGATCGTCACGCTCGGGCGCCCCGACGAACCCGTGCGTTTCGAAGGTGCGAGCCGGATCCCGCCAGACGGCTGGGACCGGATTCTCGATGATCCGTCCATTCCGGTGATCGACGTCCGCAACGGCTACGAGATCGACGCGGGGCGCTTCGCGCGGGCCATCGACCCGGGGACGGAGGGATTCCGTGAGTTTCCCGCCTGGGTCGAGGCCCACCTGGACCCGGCCACGACGCCGGAAGTCGCCATGTACTGCACCGGCGGCATCCGCTGCGAGAAGGCGGCAGCCTGGATGCGGGGTCGCGGCTTCCGGACGGTGCACGAGCTCGACGGCGGGATCCTCGCCTACCTCGAGCAGGCCGGGCCCGGCGCAGGTCGCTGGGAGGGCGAGTGCTTCGTCTTCGACGAGCGCGTGAGCGTTCGCGAGGGTCTGGATCCCGGCACCCTCGAGCTCTGTCACGGCTGTCGCCGACCGGTCGACGCGGACGCGCGGCAGTCGGCCGCCTACGAGCCCGGCGTGTCCTGCCCGGCCTGTGCGGACGCGCTCTCGGACGCGACCATCGCCGCGCGCCGTGAACGGCGGCGGCAGGTGGCCCTGGCCGCCGAACGCGGCACCGTCCATCTCGCGCCCGTCGAACGGGCCGGATCGACCCCCTCGCACCTGTCCCCGGAGAACGAACGATGACCACGGGTCCCTTCACCATGCAGGGTCGGACGGTGCTGATCACCGGCGCGTCGAGCGGCCTCGGCCATCACTTCGCCGGCCTGCTCGCCGAGGCCGGCGCGCGGGTCGTGCTGGCGGCGCGCCGTGTCGACAAGCTGCAGCAGCGGGTCGCCGAGCTGAACGACGCCGGTCTCGCGGCAGCCTGCATCGAGATGGACGTGCGCTCGGCGGAGAGCATTCGCCAGGGCTTCGAGCTGGCCGCGGAGGCCTTCGGCCTGCCGGACGTCGTGATCAACAACGCGGGCATGGAGCCCGGCGTCTTCAGCTTCTTCGATCTCGAGGAGTCGGACTGGGATGCGGTGATCGACACCAACCTCAAGGGTGTCTGGCTCGTTTCCCGCGAGGCGTCACGCCGCTGGATCGCGGCCGGCCGCCACGGCAATCTCGTCAACATCGCGAGCATCCTCGGCTTCCGTCAGCAGAAGGGCGTGACGCCCTATGCGGTCTCGAAGGCCGGCGTCCTGCAGCTCACGAAGCAGATGGCGCTCGAAGGCGCGAAGTACGGCATCCGCGCCAACGCGCTGGCGCCGGGGTATTTCTACAGCGAGGTCAGCCGGGCACTCCTCGACAGCGAGCAGTTCGGTCAGTTCGTCAAGGCGATCCCGCAGCGCCGCGCGGGCGAGCTGTCGGACTACGACGGCGCGCTCCTGCTGCTCGCGTCCGATGCGTCCGCGCACATGACCGGGCAGTCGATCGTGGTCGACGGCGGCCATCTGGTGAGCACGCTCTGAGGACCGCCCCGGGGGTCCTGGAGGGATCACTCGTCGCGCAGCGCCTCCTCAGGGGGAGCGGACGCGGCATTCAGGCAGGCGGCGCGCGACGCGCCCTGATCGGACGCGGCGCAGGCCGCACAGACACTGCGGCCCCATCGGGCACGTCACTAGGGATGCGTCACCGGAGCTTCCATCCCGCCGACGAGATAGTCGAAGAAGCGCATCAGCGCGGCGTCGCCGCTGGGGGCGCGCAGATTCCCGAAGGCCGTGGTCTCCCAGCTTCCCGTGCCCGCGAAGCCCTGCACCATGAGGGTCCAGGAGTACATGTAGCGGGTCCGGCGGACATCGGCGGGCAGGCTCGGAAGGGCGTGGGCCAGCTGGCTGTCGATCCGTTGCGCGATCTCGTGGGGATCCCGGTTCAGCAGCGCCTGGATCTCGGCGTTCATGTCCGTCTGGAGACGGGCGAGGAACCGGATCGCGGAGCGGCCGTAGCCCGGTGTCTTGTTGAGCTGGATGTAGGGCCGGAACACCGCCCACATGACCTCGCGGCAGCCGGGCGGTGCATCGGTGCCCTGGCGTGCTTCGAGGGCCTCGAGCATGGGCAGGCGATGGCCGTCGAGCTCCTCCTTGATGAAGGAGATGATGGCTTCGATGATCCCGAGCTTGTTGCCGAAGTGATAGTGCACGGCCGAGGCATTGCGTGCGCCGGCAGCGCTGTTGATGGTGCGCATGGAGACGGCGTCGATGCCCTCTCGGGCGAACAGATCCAGGGCCGAGAGAATGAGATTGCGCTTGGTGTCGGCGCGGGTGCCGTTGACGGTGCTGTTCACGTGTGACCTCTGGCCCGGAATTCCCTCCGAGCCCATGGTACCAGCGCGCGGCGTGGCGTCCGTATGCCTTCGGCTCAGGGCGCCGCCGAAGCGGGCACCGGTTCCCCCCGCGCGTCTGCATGCAGGGTCGGCAGCAGCGTCTGCAGGGCGGGCCAGAGATTGTCGAGCAGCGCGGGCTGCGCTTCGGCGGTCGGATGGATGCCATCGCCCTGCATGAGCGCCGGGTCCGTCGCGACGCCGTCGAGGAGGAAGGGCACCAGGGCCACGGCATCGCGCTCGGCGATCTCCGCGAAGGTGCCGTGGAAGGCCTCCGTGTAGCGCGCCCCGTAGTTCGGCGGGATCTGCATGCCCACGAGCAGGACCCGGGCGCCGCTGTCCTGGGCGAGGGTCACCATGGTCGCGAGGTTGCTGCGGATTCTGGCGATCGGGTACCCTCGAAGGCCATCGTTGCCGCCGAGCTCGATGATCACCACGTCCGGTCTGTTACGCGACAGCGCATCCGGCAGTCGCGCCAGACCACCGCCCGTGGTCTCGCCGCTCACGCTGGCATTCACGACCCTGACGGTCGCCGAGCGTTCGGCAAGGCGCTTCTCGAGAAGCTTCACCCAACCCTGTTCGGGCTCGATGCCGTAGGCGGCACTGATGCTGTCGCCGAGCACGAGTATGGTCGCGTCCTGATCCGCACGGACGGCAGCGGCCGCCAGCACGAGCAGCACTACGCCATGGAGTCGCAGGTATCTGATGAACAGCGTCACGCAGGGCCCCATGCTGGTTGCGCGGGGGGTCGGCAAGGAGGTGCCGCCCGCGGCGGGAACGCTGCGGATACTGTCGGGGATCGATCTGGAGATCAAGGCAGGGGAGACGGTCGCGCTCGTCGGTGCCTCCGGCTCCGGGAAGACGACCCTGCTCGGACTCCTGGCCGGCCTCGACGAGCCGACCTCGGGCGAGATCGAGCTCGGCGGACATCGCCTCACGGACCTGGACGAGGAGGCCCGCGCGCGTGTCCGGGGCGAACTGGTCGGCTTCGTGTTCCAGAACTTTCAGCTCCTCGGCAGTCTGTCCGCCCTGGAGAATGTCATGCTTCCCATGGAGTTGCGGGGGGATCGTGATTCGCAGGTGAAGGCTCGCGAGCTCCTCGAACGCGTCGGTCTGGGAGCGCGTGCGAGCCATGCGCCCCGGCAGCTGTCCGGCGGCGAGCAGCAGCGCGTGGCCATCGCGCGTGCCTTCGCGGCGGCACCGCGCATCCTCTTCGCGGACGAACCCACCGGAAACCTCGATCGCGAGACCGGCCGGCGCATCGCCGATCTGCTCTTCGACCTGAACCGGGAATTCGGAACCACCCTGGTGCTCGTCACCCACGACACCACGCTTGCCGAGCGCTGTGGTCGTGCGCTCACCATCGACAGCGGCCATCTGGTCGCGGGCCGGGCCGAACTCGCGCCCTTCGGCGCCTGACGCCATGGACCTGCGCATGCCGCTGCGTCTTCTCTGGCGCGACTGGAAGGGCGGGGAGCTCACGCTGCTCCTGATCGCGCTCGTCCTCGCGGTCACCACCGTGTCGGGGATCGCCATCTTCGTCGATCGGCTCCAGCGGGCACTGATCCTCGAGTCGAGCGCCTTTCTCGCCGCGGATCGCGTGATCGAGGGCAATCGCGAGATTCCCGATGCCTGGGAGGCCAGAGCCCGGGCCATGGGCCTCGCGACGGCGCGGACGGCCACCTTCAGCTCCATGGTCTTCGCCGGCGACTGGAACCAGCTCGTCTCCGTGAAGGCGGTCAGTCCCGGCTATCCGCTGCGTGGCGTCCTGAAGATCGCCGACACCGCCTTCGTCCCCGGCGAGGCCACGGAGCGACTTCCGGAGCCTGGGGAGGTCTGGATCGACGGGCGTCTGCTGCCGTCCCTCGACGTCGCCATCGGGGAAGCCCTCGAGGTCGGCAACAGTGCCCTGCGCATCACCCAGGTGATCACCGACGAGCCCGATCGGGGCGGCAGCTTCTTCGATCTCGGGCCGCGGGTGCTCATGCGTCTGGAGGACGTGCCGGCCACGGGGGTGGTACAGCCCGGCAGCCGCGTCGAGCACGCGCTCCTGCTGCGCGGCGACGATGCGACCCTGGAGGCCTTCCGGAAGGGGCTCGACGACGACTTCGAGGCCTACTACGACTGGGAGGACATCCGCTCCGGCAATGCCTCCATCGGCCGCGCCCTCGACCGGGCGGAGAGCTTTCTCCTGCTCGGTGGGCTGCTCGCCGTCCTCCTGTCCGGGGTGGCCGTGGCTCTCGCAGCGGCCCGCTATGCCGCGCGCCAGTGCGACGCGGTGGCCGTGCTCAAGACCTTCGGCATGGTGCCGAGCGAGGTGCGCCGGCTCTATCTCGTCAGTCTCGTCGTGCTCGGCGGGCTGGCGACGATCGCCGGGCTGGTGCTCGCCTGGGCCATCCAGGCCGGCCTGCTCGTGGCCCTCAAGGACCTGGTACCCGTACGCCTGCCTCCACCCGGGCTGCGCCCCTTTCTGGTCGGCAGCGTCACGGGCTTCATCTGCCTGGCCTCCTTCGCGCTGCCGCCGCTGCTCGCCCTGAAGGACGTGAGCCCCCTGCGCGTGATCCGGCGGGACATCGGCCCCGGCGAGGCCTCGACCCTCGGCGCCTATGCGATCGGCGCCCTGGGCAGCCTGGTCCTGCTCGTCTGGTACTCCGGTTCTCTCGCCCTCACGGGCTGGCTCCTGCTCGGCATCGCGGGCACCTGTTCCGTGCTGTTGCTGCTCGCGGGACTGCTGCTCCGCACGGGCCGCCTCGTGGGCATGCAGGCAGGCAGTGGCTGGCGCATCGCCCTGGCGGCGCTGCAGCGGCGGGGGGGTGCGAACCGCGTGCAGATTCTCGTCTTCGGCCTCGCCATCATGCTGCTGCTGATCCTCTATCTCCTGCGCACGGCGCTCCTCGAGGAGTGGCAGGAGCAGATGGCGCCGGACGCGCCCAATCACTTCGTGCTCAACGTCGCGCCGCACGAGGTCGACGAGTTCCGTGCGCTGCTGTCCTCCAGGGGGCTCGTGGCCCAGCCCTTCTATCCCATGACCCGCGGCCGCATCGTCGCCATCGACGGCGAGGTGATCGACGATCTGGAGCGGCGCGATGCGCGTCGACTCTCGAGCGAGCGCAACCTGAGCTGGGCCGAGGCGCTCCCT
Source organism: Pseudomonadales bacterium (assembly GCA_036351555.1). Taxonomy (GTDB): domain Bacteria; phylum Pseudomonadota; class Gammaproteobacteria; order Pseudomonadales; family Azotimanducaceae; genus JAZBPF01. The sequence continues at coordinate 13,730 of JAZBPI010000114.1, read as the reverse complement.
GCCGGCAATCGCATCGTCGACGGCGCCTGGTGGAGCGCGGCGCCGGGTGCGCCGGAGGTCTCCCTGGAGGCGGAATTCGCCCGCGAGACCGGGGTGAAGGTCGGTGACCGGCTCACCTTCGTGGTGGCCGACCGACGCTTCGATGCGACCGTGTCGAACCTGCGCGAGGTGGACTGGGACAGCATGCGTCCCAACTTCTTCATCGTGCTCACGCCGGGCACGCTCCCGGACTATGCGGCGACCTACCTGTCGAGCTTCCGCCTCGAGGCGGCGGACAAGCGCTTCCTCAATGATCTGCTCCGGGCCTTTCCGACGGTCACGGTGATCGAGATCGACCGGGTCCTCGAACAGGTCCAGCGGATCATCGCGCGCGTCACCCTGGCCGTGGAGGTCGTGCTCCTGCTCGTGCTCGCGGCGGGGGCCCTGGTGCTGGTCGCCTCCGTGCAGTCGAGCATGGATGAACGGCTCCGGGAGTACGGGCTGCTCCGGGCCCTGGGCGCCGGACGCGGACGCATTCTCGGTGCCCTGGTCATCGAATTCGCGGCGCTGGGGCTGTTCGCCGGCGTACTCGCGGCCTTCGGGGCCGAGGTGACCGTCTGGATGCTGCAGACCCGGGTCTTCGAACTCGCAGGTTCCCTCCATCCCTGGGTCTGGGCCGCGGGTCCCCTGGTCGGCATGGCGCTCATCGGCGTGCTCGGTACACTATCGACGCGCCGGGTCGTGAACACGCCGCCGGCGATCGTGCTCCGCCAGACGGCGTGAGTGGACGGTGGAACGGGACGAGCGGGGTCGGTTCATGACGCAGATGCAGCAGGCGCACAGCGCGCGACGCACGGCCTGGCTCGTGCCCGTCGGCGCCGTGCTCCTCTGGGTCCTCGCCGTGTCCCTGACGCCGGGGCACGATCCCGCGACCGCTGGCGAGTTCGCCGCCCTTCCGGCTGTCCCCATCGATCCGGAGGTCGCCGCGGCGCCGCTGCCCGACTTCGCGACCATCGATGACGTCGCCGTGAAGAAGCGCGCGTTCTTCGAGTTCCTCCTGCCCATGGTGGAGGCGCGCAACGCCTGGATCCGCGACAACCGTGACTTCCTGCAGCGCACGCGCGATCGCCTCGTGGCCGGCGTGGCGCTGTCCGAGAGCGAAGGCGACCGGCTGGCGGCGCTCGCCGAGCGCTACGAGGTGAGTTTCGCCGACGACCGCGATCTCGACGCGATCGACCTGCTGCTGTTCCGGGTCGACGAGATTCCGCCCTCGCTCGTGCTTGCCCAGGCTGCTTCGGAATCCGGCTGGGGCACCTCGCGCTTCGCGCGCATGGGCAACAATCTGTTCGGTGAATGGTGTTTCGAGGCCGGCTGCGGGATCGTGCCCGGACGCCGTCGCGACGGCGCCAGCCACGAGGTCGCGGACTTCGAGACCGTGTCTCACTCGATCGAGAGCTACTTCCTCAATCTGAACACGCACGAGGCCTATCGGCCCGTGCGCATGCTTCGCGAACAGGCGCGTCGACGGGGCGAGGTGCTGCGTGGCGCGGAGCTGGCCGCAGGCCTGGTGCGCTACTCGGAGCGGCGTGACCTCTACATCGAGGAGCTGCGCGCGATCATCCGCGTCAATGGTCTCGATCGTCTCGACGACGAGCCGGTGACGCTCGCACGGACCGAGGAAGGCGGCTGAGCCGGCCGCTCAGGACCGTCGCCCGTCTCACTCGGCGGGCATGTCCGCCGCGAGGCGGAGCCAGGGTTGGGAGAACCAACGCCAGGTGCCGTCGCGGGCCTGCGCGGTGCAGTTGTAGCGTGAGCGCCCGACCGGTACCGGGCTCGGCGCACGGGCCTCGATGCGGTCCGGGCCCAGGCCGAGCAGCACCGTCGGAATCACGCCCTGGCCCGACGCGTAGCAGGTCACCCGCGCGGGATCGAAGTCGCTGGGCGCGAGGGTGAGCGTCAGGATCGGCCTCGGATCCTCCGTTGCGTCCGTCGGGTCCGGCAGGGCGTCGGCTTCGAGCACCGGGAGCGGGCGCATGCGGATCTTCTCCCGGAAGTCGTCGATCCGCGCGTAGGCGCCCGAGACGGGAAAGCGGGGCAGGGCGCTGAAGTCGGATCCGGTCCAGACCGGGCCCGAGTGCTGGCCCAGACCCAGATAGCCGGCCCTGCGAAGCCAGGCGCGAAGGCGATCGTCGTACTCCCCGTAGGGATAGGCGAAGAGCTTCGGCACCTGGCCCAGCTCTGCGACGAGACGCGCCTGGGCGCCGTCGATCTCCCTCCCCATGCGCGCCGAGAAGGCGGCGTCCGCTTCCCGCGGCGCCGCGGGATCGCGGCGCACGAGGAAATCGTGGCTCGCGCTGTGATTGGCCACGAGCGCGCCCGCGGCCTGCATCTCGCGCAGCGCCTCCCAGCTCACGAAGGTGCGGCTGCCGCCGTCGATCGCATCGGTGTTCACGAACACCGTGAACGGCAGCTTGCGTGCGCGGAGCAGGGGAAAGGCAGCTTCGTGGACGCTGCGGTAACCATCGTCGAAGGTGATCGCGACGGTCCGCGGTGGCGGATCGATACCGCCGCGCAGCTCGGCGAGTAGCTGGTCGAGAGGCACCACGGTGAAGCCGTCCTCCGCCAGCGCGTCCAGGTGCGCCGCGAACTCTGCCGGCGTCACCGAGGTGCTCCGGGGCGTGTCCTCGGCGACGAAGTGATACTGGAGGATCACGGCGCCGTTCGGGGTGATCGGCGCATCGCCCGGCGCCGCCTGCAGGATCGACGGCAGCAGCATCGTCAGCAGCATCGCCGACCACAGGGAGCGGTTCGGGGTTCCGGATCGGATCACGATTCTCGAAGGCTCCCTCTAGGGCGCGATCAGGGCGCGATGCGCGCGGCTTCGCGGTTGTACATCGGCAGGTCGATCCGGTACAAACCGCCCGCGCGTCGGGCCCCAGGAGAACGGACCGTGGCCACATCGGAACGCTACGAGACGAACAAGCTGCAGAAGCGCCTGCGTCGTCAGGTCGGCCAGGCGATCGCCGACTTCGGCATGATCGAGGACGGCGATCGGATCATGGTCTGCCTCTCTGGCGGCAAGGATTCCTACACGCTTCTCGATCTGCTGCTGATGCTCCAGAAGACGGCGCCGGTGCGCTTCGAACTCGTCGCGGTGAACCTGGACCAGAAGCAACCGAACTTCCCCGAATCCGTGTTGCCGACCTATCTCGAGGGCCTCGGCATCGAGTATCACATCGTCGAGCGAGACACCTACAGCATCGTCAAGGCGCTCACGCCGGAGGGCAAGACCTTCTGCCCGGTCTGTTCACGCATGCGCCGCGGCACGCTCTATGGCTTCGCGCAGCGCATCGGCGCCAGCAAGATCGCGCTGGGCCACCACCTCGACGACATCGTCGAGACACTCTTCCTGAATCTGTTCCACGGGGCGTCGCTCAAGGCCATGCCGCCGAAGCTGCTCTCCGACGATGGACGCAACATCGTCATCCGCCCCCTCGCCTACTGCCGTGAGCGGGACATCGCGCGCTGGGCGGCGCATCGCGCCTTCCCGATCATTCCCTGCGATCTCTGCGGCAGTCAGGATGGCCTCGAGCGCCAGGTGATCAAGCGCATGCTCGGCGACTGGGAGCGGGAACATCCCGGTCGCGTGGAGAAGGTGGCGCGGGCCCTGGGGAACGTCGCGCCGTCCCAGCTCATGGACCCATCGCTCTTCGACTTCGCCGGCCTGGATGCGGAGCGCACGCGGCGCGCCGCTGACCACGCGGGCCGTTTCATCGACGCGGCCGAGGCCTGAGTCGGGACGCATCGTGCGCGCCGGCGCTACACTGCGCAGCTCGAGCTGCCGCCTCTGGAGTCCTCATGAAAAGCCGTGCCGCCGTCGCCTTCGAAGCAGGCAAGCCCCTCGAGATCACCGAGGTCGAGGTTGCCGCGCCGCGGCAGGGCGAGGTGCTCGTGCGCATCGTCGCCTCGGGCGTCTGCCACACTGATGCCTACACGCTCTCGGGGGCCGATCCCGAGGGGCTCTTCCCGACGATTCTCGGGCACGAGGGCGGCGGCATCGTCGAGGAGGTCGGCCCGGGCGTGACCGGGCTCGCACCCGGTGATCACGTCATTCCGCTCTATACGCCGGAGTGCGGGCAGTGCAAGTTCTGCACGTCGGGCAAGACCAACCTCTGCGGGGCGATCCGCGAGACCCAGGGGCGCGGGCTCATGCCGGACGGCAGCAGTCGCTTCTCCCTCGACGGCAGGACGCTGTACCACTACATGGGGACCTCGACCTTCTCGGAGTTCACGGTCCTGCCCGAGATCGCCCTCGCCCGGGTGCGCAAGGACGCCCCCCTCGAGAAGGTCTGCCTGCTCGGCTGCGGCATCACCACCGGGATCGGTGCCGTGCTCAACACGGCGAAGGTGGAGCCCGGCGCCACGGTGGCGGCCTTCGGCCTCGGCGGAATCGGTCTGTCCGTGATCCAGGGCGCGGTCATGGCCAGGGCCGGGCGGATCATCGCGGTCGACGTCAATCCTGCCAAGTTCGAGATGGCGCGCGCGCTCGGCGCGACGGACTGCGTGAATCCGAAGGACCACGACGCGCCGATCCAGCAGGTCCTCGTCGACATGACCGATGGCGGTGTCGACTACTCCTTCGAGTGCGTCGGTAACGTGGAGCTCATGCGTGCGGCCCTGGAGTGCTGCCACAAGGGCTGGGGCGTCTCGACCATCATCGGCGTCGCGGGGGCCGGTCAGGAAATCAGCACGCGGCCCTTCCAGCTCGTGACCGGGCGCGTATGGAAGGGCACGGCGTTCGGGGGCGTCAAGGGTCGCAGCCAGCTGCCCGGCATGGTGGATCAGTACATGGACGGTGCGATCAACATCGACGACATGGTGACCCACGAGCTGCCCTTCGAGCGCATCAACGAGGCCTTCGACCTCATGCACCGGGGCGAGAGCATCCGATCCGTCGTGCGCTTCTGAGCACCGGGTTGCCGCCCCCTGCCCGGGTGGTGGAGCACATCAGCCGGCCGTGGCGAGCGCCTCGGCATGCTGGCGCAGGTGGGGCTCGATGAAGCTCGCCACGAAGTAATAGCTGTGGTCGTAGCCGGCCTGGCGGTGCAGGTCGAGCGCCAGGCCACGCGCGGTCGCGGCCGCCTCCAGGCGTTCCGGCTGCAGTTGCTCCACGAGGAAGCCATCGGCCTCGCCCTGATCCACGCGAACGGGGTGCGGCCCGAAGTCGGCGCCGTCCTCCATGAGCGCGCAGGCGTCCCAGGCCCGCCAGGTCGTGCGGTCGGATCCGAGGTAGGCAGAGAAGGCGCGCTCGCCCCAGGGGCAGTGCATGGGCGATGCGATCGGCGCGAAGGCCGAGGTGCTCGCGAAGTGCCCGGGATTGCGCAGGCTCAGGACCAGAGCGCCGTGGCCGCCCATGGAGTGGCCGGACACGGCCCTGCGCGTTGCGTCGAGTCCGAAGGCGGGCTCGAGGAGGGCAGGGAGCTCACGAATCACGTAGTCGTGCATGTTCCAGTGCGGGGCCCAGGGCGCGGCGGTCGCCGTGACATAGAAGGATGCCCCCGTGCCGAGATCCCAGCGCTCGTCGGCGCCCGGCGTGTCCAGCCCTCGCGGACTCGTGTCCGGCGCGACGAGCGCGAGCCCCAGCTCTGCGGCGAGACGCTGAGCACCAGCCTTGTGGGTGAAGTTCTCGTCGGTGCAGGTCAGGCCGGACAGCCAGTAGAGCACCGGCACGGGCGCGCCCGCGTCAGCGCCGGGCGGCAGGAAGACCGAGCAGGTCATGCGGCATGCGAGGGTCGCGGAGCTGTGCGCGATGCGCAGCTGACGGCCGCCGAAGGCCGCGTGATCCTCGAGGAGCTCGAACGCGGGTTCCGTCACCATTGCTCATCCTTCTTCACCTGCTGCGATGGGAAGGGCCCGGGCACCGTCCTCGAGCCATCGTCGCGCAGCGTCGAGGACCTCGACGAGGCGTTCGCAGAACTGGTCCAGCGCGCCGTCGATGATCCGGTTCGCGTCCCCTGCCTCGATCGCGCGCTCGAGTTCCCGCGCGGCAGCGCGCAAGGGTTCGGCGCCGAAACTGCCCGCAACGCCGTGCAGATCGTGGGCGAGGCGGGCCGCGTGCTGCAGGTTCCCGGCCTGTATCTGGCTGCGCGCGATGCGATCGGCGTCCGCATAGAGTCGCGTGAACTCCCCGAGCAGACGCCGCAGGAGCGGCGCGCGGCCTGCATGGTGCGCGAGCGCACGTTGGAGGTCCAGCGGGGCTCCCGTGCCTGTTCCGGGGCCGGAGCCGGGCACGGCAGACGCCGCGTCGCGCGCGGCCGGGCCACCCGCCGCAGGCGCGAGCTGGCGCGCGATCGTCGAGAGCAAGGCCTGCCGATCGATGGGCTTGTGCAGCACGGCATCGAAGCCGGCGGCCTGCAGGCGCGCGCGCTGGTCGGCACCGGTTCCGGTCACGGCGTCCGCAGTGACGGCGATGATCGGCGGATGGCTCACGCGCGGCAGCGCGCGCAGGGCGCGGCAGGTGTCCATGCCGTCGAGGCCCGGCATGTGCAGATCCAGGACGACGGCGTCGTAGTGATCGGCACGCGCGGCGACCAGCGCTGCATCGCCGCGATCCACCGTCTGAACGTGGGCGCCGGCGCTTTCGAGGAACGCCCGGCAGAGGTCGCGGTTCAGGGGATTGTCGTCGGCCACCAGCACCTGCAGTCCCCGGATGAGCTGCATCGGCGTCTCCGCATCGGTCTCGCGCTGCGTGCCGGGGAAGGGCAGGGGCTCGACGAGGGGCAGGGCCAGGGCGACCCGGAAGCAGGTCCCTTCCCCGGGTGTACTCTCGACCTCGATCCGGCCGTCCATGAGCGCGACGAGCTCGCGACAGATGGCGAGACCCAGACCCGTACCCGCGTGGCGGCGGGTCGTGCCCGCGTCGGCCTGTTCGAAGGCGTCGAACAGACGATCGAGGTCCTCTGCAGCGATGCCGATGCCCGTGTCGCGCACGCTCAGGATCAGGGGCAGGGCACGGTCCCCACTCTCCGGAACCTCGAGGTCCACGGAGACGGCGCCCCGTTCCGTGAACTTGAGGGCGTTGCCGATCAGATTGACGAGGATCTGCCGCAGGCGTCCCGCATCGCCGACCGGGAGACTGCTCCGGGGCAGGCGTTCCGCCAGCGTGCTGCGCGACGGAAAGCGCAGCGCGAGGCCGCGGCTCTGCGCCGAGGGCAGGAACAGGGCTTCGACCTGGCCGAGAAGGGCCGGTAGATCCATGGGCGCCGTCACCAGACGCATGCGGCCGGCCTCGATCCGGGACAGATCGAGGACGTCGTCGATGACGCCGAGCAGTGCCACCGCCGCTTCCCGGATGGTCTCGAGCTGCCGCGCCTGGGCCGGGTCGCTGGCGCGTTCGAGGGCGAGATCGGCAAAGCCGAGGATCGCGTTCATCGGCGTGCGGATCTCATGGCTGACGGTCGCGAGGAAGCGGCTCTTGGTGGCGCTCGCAGCTTCCGCGATGGCGCGGGCGCGCTCGGCGTCCTCCCGGGCGCGGCGCGCCGTCACGTCGACGAGCGAACCCTCGAAGGCGCGCAGGGTGCCCGTGGCGTCGGTCACCGGGCGCAGGGTCCACTCGAGCCAGAGCGGCGCCCCGTCCCGGCCGAACCCCTCGAGCTCCTGGCTGCGAATGCCGGCGCCGGAGCGGGCGCTGGCGAGCAGGGCATCGGCGACACCGGGCTCGCGCAGCGCATCCCTGGGGAGGTGGGTGACGGCACCGAGGAGGTCGTCCCGATCCCGGTAGCCAAGGGTCTCCGCGAGCGCGCGATTGGCGCGCTGCAGGTGACCGTCCGGGGCGATGCGGAAGAGCCCCTCCACCGCGTGTTCGAAGAGATGTCGGTACTCGTCTCGTGCCTCGGCCAGGGCCTCGTAGAGCCGCGCGTTGTCCAGATCGACGGTCGCCGGCTCCGTGAAGGCGCGCAGCCGTGCAAGGGCGGCGCCGGTGAACGGTTGGGGGCCTTCGAGGGTCAGGACCCCCACGAGTCGTTCGCCGACGGTGAGGGGCACGGCGGCCAGGGCGCGGGGACCGCCCTGCAGGGCGAACGGCTCCGTCGCCACCAGGGGATGCCGTTCCGGATCGTCCACACGGACCAGCTCACGGGTGCGCGCCGCGGTGCGGATCATGGCGACCGGAAGTCGGTCGTCGCCATCCACGATGGGACTGCCCGGCAGCTCGAGGGTGGCGGGCGCCCCCTGGCGCTGCTGCGCGACGAGACGCAGCTGACCGTCCTCGAGCAGGACGAGGCCCGCCCAGGAGGTCCCCAGGCGAAGCCGGGTCTGTTCGAGCAGCGCCTCGATCAGATGGGGCACTCGTGCGCCTTCGGCCATGGAGCCATCGCCGAAGGTGCGGTGCCGAAGGCCGTCGTCGCGGGGCAGCGCGGGGTGGCCGCCGGTGCCGTCCTCCCGAAATTCGGATTCGGCGCCACTCATTCTGGCCTGCGCCCGGCTGCCCCAGGCCCGCCAGGCGGCATCGGCGCCGGCATCGAAGCGATCCGCCAGTTCCGGTCGCCCCGTGCGGCGACAGAAGCGCGCGGCCCAGGTCCAGGCGACGGCTTCGTCGAGTCGAGCGTCCTGACTGCGGCTTTCGTGAACCGCGCGTTCGAAGCGCGTCAGGGCCGCGGCATCGTTCCCCGCCTGCGCGGCGAGGGTGGCGGCGAGCAGGTGGGGTTCGGGGACACCCAGGCCGAGGCCACGCCAGCCAACGATGCGTCGGATGCTGCGTCGCACGCGGCGGCGGGCGACGCGCGAGGGCGCGGCCTCGAGCTCGGCCAGGGCCAGGAGCCCGTGGACACGCGCACTGACGACGTCGGGGATCGCGAAGCGTGGCGACGCCGCGATGCGCGAGAGTCCTTCCCGCGCACGCTCGGCCCGGCCTTCGAGCAGGGCATCCCAGGCGTCGAGCAGCACCGCATGCTCCTGCACGGCGGGGCGCAGCGCTGCGGCTGCCTGCTCGCCGTCGAACTGCTCCCGTGCCTGATCCGTGTCGTCCAGGCGCATGGCGAGAAAGCGTCGATAGAGTTCGATCAGTTCCTGGCCCGGCACCTCGGGAAAGGGAGCCAAGGTCCGGGAGAAGGCCTCCAGGTTGTCGAGAACGGCGCGTCCATCGATGCCGGCACAGGTCATGGCCGCGGCATAGGCGCTGGCCGCGAGCGCGGCCAGCTCGATGTCGCCCGCGGCGACCGCATCGTCGTGCACCACGACGAGGGCACGTTCGCAGGCGCCGGGCGGCAGGAGGATCGGCAGCACGAAGGCGGCAAGGACCAGGCGCGCTCTGAGCGCGGTTCGTGTGTGCCTGCCCTGGGAGGCACGGGTGAGCAGGACCTCCGCTGCCTGCCGCATGCGTCGGGCATCCTCGCGACGGCCGAGCATGCTGCACAGTGCGCCGGCGCAGGCCAGGGCGTAGGCCCCTTCCACTTCGTCCGGACAGCGGTCCACGGCATCGAGCAGGGTCGCCAGGCCTGCGAGCATGAGCCGTCGATCGCGGAACCAGTCGCTCTGCAGGACTTCGCAGAGCAGGCGAGCGGCGTCCAGGGTCGCGCTACCGTCCTGCGCCCCGGGGTCCTTCGGCCCATCGGTCGCGGTCTCCCGCGGCAGCGGCATCCGCGTCTCGCGGGAGAGGATCCGCCCGGCGAGGCGTCGGCTGCGCCGCAGGATCCGGCCCACCAGGAGCGGGCCGGGCCAGCGCTCGGAGAGCCCATGGCCTGCCCTGGAGAGTGCGGGGAGCGCGAGTGCGAGGGCCTCCTCGTCCTTGCGCAGGGCGAACAGCGCCCGCGCCACGAGTCGAGTCAGTTCGAGCTCCCGGGGTGCGGCCTCGGGTTGGCTCAGGGCGGCGCGTCCCAGGCGCTCCACCTGGGCCGGGTCGCCGCAGAGGAGGGCGGCGTGCATGGCGCTGCGCGTCAGGGAAAGGGCGAGGTTCGGCGTGTCCCGCCAGGCCGTGGCCCCGAGCTGGCCCAGACCCGTGCGCAGGAAGCGGAAGCCGCTTCGGGGACGAGATGCGGCGAGCGCGGCGGCGCCCGCGCCTAGATTGAGTTGTGCCAGGGACCGGCGCGCCTCCGGATCCGTCGCCCAGCGTGGCGCCTGTTCGCGGTCCACGAGGTTCAGCTGGGCCACGGCCTGCTGAAGCAGATCGCCGTCGTCGACGGCCTCGGCCTGGGCGAGCAACTGGCGGCCGATGGCGTCGTGCAGAGCGTCGAGCTGGTCCGCCTCGAGCGCGCCGTAGACCGCGGCATGGGTCTCCGCTCGGGCGAAGCGAAGCATCAGCGGGGGCGCTTGCCGGCGACCGGAATCCGTTCGACCGGATTCCGCGATTCGCGCATCCGGTTCTTCGACCTGATGCGACCGGCGTGGCGCGGGATCCCCGGCTGCCTCGATGAGGCCCTCGTCGATGGCCGGTCGCAGCACCGGGAGTGTGTCCCGGATGGATCGTTTCAGGGTGGCCGCGAGCGTTCGCAGGTCGAAGCGTTCGCCGATCGCCGCGGCGACGGACAGCGCGTCCCGGGCATCCCGATCGAAGCCCGCGAGGACGACATCGTCGCCGCTGGTCGGTCCCCAGGGTTGCTCGGCGAAGTGCGTGAGCCGGTCCCCGTGCCAGTGCCAGGCCCCCCTGGCGGTGTCGAAGAACAGGGAACCGTCCCGGCGAAGCTGGTCGAGGAGGGTCAGGATGCGGGCAGGTATACCGGCAGACGCCCCGTGGACCACATCCAGCAGCGGCGTCACGGTCGAGGCCGAGCGGCCGAGCGTATCCGCGATCAGCTGCGCGCAGTCCGCCAGTGGCAGCGCGTCGAGCGTGATCCGTGTCGCCTCGCCCGCCTCCTCCAGGCCTTCGTCGTCCCGTGCGAGCGTCTCCATCGGCGTGCTGGTGCCGAGAAGGAACAGATGCGGAACACCGGTTTCGCCACCGAGGCGCTGCAGCAGGCGCCGGGAATCGTCGTCGATCCATTCGCAGTGTTCGAGGACGAACAGCAGCGGTGCTTCGGGATTCGCCAGGCTTGCCACGAAGCGGCGGAAGGCGAATTCGAAGCGGCGCTCCGCCTCCACGGGCGACAGGTTCGTCGGCAGGGGCACGTCCGGGAAGAGCTCGCCGAGTTCCGGGAGGACCGGCAGGAGGCTGCCGACGTGGTCCCCGACGGCGCCGGCGATCCGTTCCTGCCAGGCCTCGCGGACCGCGTCGCCCTCCGTGAGCAGCTGGGCGAGGTGCGGCCGGAACGCCTGCACGAGCGGCGGCGGCAGGCCCCGCGCTCGGAGGCGTTCGAATTCCGCCGTGAGTACGGTCCAGCCCGCCGTGCGCGCGCGGGCCGCGATGCCGCGCACCAGGGTGCTCTTGCCGCTTCCGTCCGGACCCTCCATGACGCGGAACAGGTTTGCCCCCTCGGCGCAGCGCCCCATGGCCTCCAGGAGCTGCTGCCGTTCAGGCTCTCGCCCGTAGATGCGGCTCGGGCGCGGGAGCAGGGGCGCCCGGACCGTCGAGCCTGCGCGGAAGGGATTCGCCCGCCCTGCGGACGCCCCGGGCGCGAGCGCCGCGAGCGTCTCGAGTACGGGAAGCATGGAGTCGGGACGATCCTCGGGTCGCTTGCTCAGCAGCCGGGCCACCAGCGCCTGGAGCGCGACGGGCAGGGCCGGATCGCGCTCGCCCAGAGGGATCGGCGTTCGCGCGAGATGGGCATGGACGAGTTCGAGGGGATCGCTCCCGGCGAAGGGGGGCAGCCCCGCGAAGAGTTCGTAGAGCGTCGCGCCCAGGGCATAGAGGTCCGCGCGGCGATCGATGGAGCGATTGAGGCGGCCGGTCTGCTCCGGGGCGAGGGTGTCCAGTTGTCCGGGGAGCTCGCGCGGGTGCACGGGATCCTGGAAGGCGCGCGCCCCGATCATGGCGCGCGACAGGTCGATGAGGCGGGCCTCGTCGCCGGACGGCAGGATCAGCAGGTGCTCCGGGCCGAAGTCACGGTGCAGGACGCCGAGCGCGTGCAGGCGCGCCAGGGTGTGCGAGATCGCGACGGCGACGGTCAGTCGCGCAGCCAGCCCCGGCCCTCCTGCGAGCCAGTCCCGCAGGAGCAGACCGCCCGGGTCCTGCAGTTCGAGGGTGGGGCGCCCCGGCTCCGGCATCAGCGCCAGGGGACGGCAGCAGGCATCGTGGTCGAGTTCGCGACCCAGGGTGAATTCCTGCGCGTAGCGCTCGCGGACGCGCGCATCGCCCCGCTCGATCTGCGCCTGGCGCACGAGCACGCGCGCCCCGTCCGAGACCCGTTCGCCGCGCAGCACGAGACGATCCGGCCGATCGAGGAGCGGCGTCAGCGATCGGTAGCGCGGATGCACCGCGCTACCCTGGGAACCGGCGTTCAGTCGACCTCCGAGGCGAACAGATAGCCCGTGCCGTGAATGGTCCTGATGAAGCGGGGCGCATTCGCGCTCTCGCCGAGCTTGCGGCGCAGATGGCCGACGAGCACGTCGATGTAGCGATCGTCCGGATACCACTCCCGATTGCGGATGGCGGCCATGATGCGGTCGCGACTGAGCACTTCCCCCGCATGCTCCACGAAGGTGAGCAACAGCTGGAACTCGCCGGCCGTGAGGGGAGTGGTGTCTTCCTCGGGGCCGCGCAGCTCGCGCCGGACGAGATCGAGGCGGTAGTCACCGAAGGAACGGGCACGTGCGCCGGCGCAGCGCTGCCGCTGCGACCGCACCCGACGGGCGAGATTCCGGGCGCGGGTGAGCAGCTCGCGCGGATCGAAGGGCTTGGTGACGTAGTCGTCGGCGCCGCTCTCGAGGCCGACGATCCGATCGACACGATCCTGGCGACTCGTCACCAGGATGATCCCGATATCGGAGGCGGCCCGCAGGGCCCGCGTCAGGGCAAGGCCGTCCGTACCCGGTAGACGGATGTCGAGGAGCACCAGATCAGCGACGCCGTCACGGACCGCGTCCTCGAGATCCGCCCCGTCCTCTCGCGCATCGACCTCGAAATCGGCGTCCTCGAGATGCGCCACCAGTTGGGCGCGCGTGATCGGCTCGTCCTCGACCACGATGACCCGTGCACGTTCGTCCATGTCCGGTTCTCGTTCCTGCCCCGATCCGCCGTCGAACCGCATCCTCTATTGAGTGGCGATCCGCTCGAAGTCTAGTGCAGTGATCGGTCCTCGCCGCTCCCGTCGGTGCAGCCCTGTCGGCGCGCGGGCGCTCGGCCATGGACGACCGCCTCGGCGGAGGCGAGACTGCCTCGATGGAGATTCCCCCCAGCCTGCTGGCGCCCGCGACCCTGCGCGCCGTGATCGAGGAGTTCGTGACCCGCGAGGGCACGGACTATGGCGGGCCTGTCCTGTCCCTCGACGAGAAGGTGGCGCAGGTCGAGGCCCAGCTCGCCCGGGGAGAGGTCCGCCTGCTCTTCGATCCCGATACGGAAACGGTCACCCTCGCACCCCGGGAACGCTGACCCCCGGCGTCCTGTGTTGACGCTCAGCGTCACTCCTGCCGCACAGGGGGCGTCCGGCGCCCTCTCGACCCTGGCTGCCGCAATCGCCCCTGGCGCCGCATCGTTCGCCAACTCACTGAGGTCCCGTCGGAAATCCGACGTCCTCGACCGCTGGCACGGCTCTTGTTCCGTCCTGTTCACGAAGGGTTTACGGGGCGAACGCACGCGATTCACCAAGTGACGGAAAACCGGCGTGCAGGCGCCGCCATTCGTCCGATCGCGTCCACCGTTCGGTGTGCTGTTCACCTGCTGC
>JAZBPI010000113.1:0-17150 GCA_036351555.1 Pseudomonadales bacterium | reverse complement strand
CGGCTCGTCGAGGACGCCCTGGCGCTGGCCCGGGCGCAGGGGGCGGCGGGTCTTCTGGTGCGCGCCCAGCGCGAGGCCATCGGATTCTTCGAGGCGCTCGGCTTCGAGGCGCTCGGCTCAGAGGCGCTCGGCTCCGAGGCGCTCGATCCGGATGTGACCGGGCAGGCCTATCCCCATCGCTACTGGCGCTGCCTGGACGCCGATCCCCGCTGAGACACGACTGCCAAGCAAGCACGAGCGCCACCGGAGACGACGGACCACAGGCAGCGCGGGGCCAGCGGATTCTTCGTCGCACAGGTTAGGCTGCAGGGGCACGACACGGCGCTGAAGCGCGTTGCCCTCCAGGCATCGGCCGTTCAGCCATCCCTCTGCGACGGAGAGAGACCTTGACCCAATCGGACTAGATCGCGATGTTCTGGAGCGCTCAGGAGATGGGCGTCAACGCCATGGTGCTGTATCTCACCGTGATCAGCGGCTATCTCGTCGTCGCCTATCTCGTGGGGACGGATCTCACCCCCGCTCAGAGCCGATTCATTTCGGGCATCTTCGTCGTGTTCGCGACCTATGCCCTCCGGGGCGTGACCCAGTACTGGTGGACGGGAGACATGGCCCGGCTCGCGCTGGAATCGGGGGAGCCTGGAACCACGATCGGGATGAACGCGGTCGGCCTGAATCCAGCGCTGATCGCAGGGCCGATGGGATTGGTCGGTATCGCAGGCGCACTCAGATTCATGTGGGACGTCAGAACCGGGCACCGGCAAGCCTGAGCGAACGCCACGCGCGAGCGATCTGTCAGCCGAGGTGCCGAGTCCGCCCGCGCAGAGCGCCCCGAAACGAAGGAGCCCGGCATGTGCCGGGCTCCGGGTCGTGCAGGATCGAAGGTCGAGGATCAGGCGGCGTCGCCCGTCTCCTCTTCCGGGAGATCCTTCATGGACAGCTTGATGCGGCCCCGTGCGTCGACATCGAGGACGACCACGCGCACCTGCTGACCTTCCTTGAGGTAGTCCTCGACCTTCTCCACGCGCTCCTTGGCGATCTGGGAGATGTGGACCAGGCCGTCCTTGCCGGGAATGATGTTCACGAAGGCGCCGAAGTCGACGATCTTCGAGACGGTTCCGGTGTAGACGCGGCCGACCTCGGCTTCCGCCGTGATCTCCTGGATGCGCTCGATCGCCGCATCACGGCTCTCGGCATTCTCGCCGTAGACGCGGACGATGCCCGAGTCGTCGATGTCGATCTGCGCACCGGTCTCGTCCTGGATGGCGCGAATGGTGACGCCACCCTTGCCGATGATGTCGCGGATCTTGTCCGGATTGATCTCGATGGTCGCGATGCTCGGCGCATTGGCCGAGACGGACTCGCGGGGCTTCGCGATCACCTGGTTCATCTGGTTGAGGATGTGGATCCGGGCCTCGTACGCCTGGTTCAGCGCCGTTTCCATGATCTCCTCGTTGATGCCCTCGATCTTGATGTCCATCTGCAGCGCCGTGACGCCGTTGGCGGTGCCCGCGACCTTGAAGTCCATGTCGCCGAGGTGGTCCTCGTCACCGAGGATGTCCGTGATCACGGCGAAGCGGTTGGCTTCCTTCACGAGGCCCATGGCGATACCGGCCACCTGCGCCTTGATGGGCACACCGGCGTCCATGAGCGCGAGGCTGGTGCCGCACACGCTGGCCATGGACGAGGAGCCGTTCGACTCGGTGATCTCCGACACCACGCGAAGCGTGTAGGGAAAGTCCTCCGGGTTCGGCAGCACCGCCTGGACGCCGCGGCGGGCGACTCGACCGTGACCGATCTCGCGACGCTTCGGCCCACCCATGAAGCCGGCTTCGCCGACGGAGAAGGGCGGGAAGTTGTAGTGCAGGAGGAAGCTGTCGCGGTAGGTACCCTCGAGCGCGTCGATGATCGCCGCATCACGGTTCGTCCCCAGGGTCGCCGTGACGATCGCCTGGGTCTCGCCGCGCGTGAACAGGGCCGAGCCGTGGGTCTTCGGCATCACGCCGACCTCGATGTCGAGGGGACGCACGGTCTTCAGATCACGACCGTCGATCCGCGGCGCACCGTCGATGATCGCGTTGCGCACGATCTTCTTCTCGAGCTTGCCGAAGAGGCTCTCGACCTCCTTCGGATCCGCCGCATCGTCGCCCGCGAACTGGGCGACGCAGGCGCTGCGCAGTTCACCGACGGCGTTCTGGCGCTGCAGCTTGTCGGTGATCCGATAGGCGTCGGCGATACCCGATGCGAACGCCGCCTCGATCTTCCCGTAGAGCGCCTCGTCGATGGCCGGGGCCGCCCACTCCCAGCGGGGCTTGCCGGCCTCGGCCGCAAGGGCCTCGATGGCATCCACCACGGGTTGCATCTCCAGGTGGGCGAAGAGCACACCACCGAGCATCTGGTCCTCGGAGAGCTCCTTCGCCTCGGACTCGACCATGAGCACCGCACCGCGCGTACCGGCGACCATCATGTTGAGCTGCGACTGCTTGAGCGCCTCGTAGCCCGGATTGAGGATGTAACGGCCGTCGGCGTAGCCGACGCGTGCCGCACCGAGCGGGCCATTGAAGGGAATGCCGGAAATGGCCAGCGCCGCAGAGGCGCCGATCATGGCGATCACGTCCGGATCCTGATCCTTCTCGGCAGACATGACCGTGCAGACGACCTGCACTTCGTTCATGAAGCCCTTGGGGAACAGGGGGCGGATGGGCCGGTCGATGAGACGACTCGTGAGCGTCTCCTTTTCGGACGGACGTCCCTCACGACGAAAGAACCCACCGGGAATCTTGCCCGCTGCGTAGGTCTTCTCCTGATAGTTCACCGTGAGCGGGAAGAACGGCTGGCCGGGGCGGGCCTCACGAACACCGACGACCGTGCAGAGCACGGTGGTGTCGTTCATGTGGGCCATGACGGCGCCGGTTGCCTGACGGGCAATGCGCCCGGTCTCGAGCGTGACCCGATGGTCACCCCACTGAAAACTCTTGGATACGACTGACAAGTTCCTTACCTCCTTTGACGGAACGCCCGCGCCTCGCCCATGCGACGGCCGAACGGACGCTCCCCGCGCCGGCATCGCCCATGCGATGCCGGTGTGCGAAGCCATCGTGCGCCCTCAGGGTCCCGACGCCTCACGAGGCCGCGTCTGGCGCGGCCCGCAACGGAGACGAGGAACGCGTCGCCTCAGCGACGCAGACCCAGGCGTTCGATCAGTTTCGCGTAACGAGCGGTGTCCTTGCCCTTGAGGTAGTCGAGCAATCGACGACGCTGGTTCACCATCCGGATCAGGCCACGGCGCGAGTGATGATCCTTGCCGTGCTCCTTGAAATGTCCCTGCAGGGCGTCGATGTTCGCCGACAGCAGGGCGACCTGGACTTCCGGAGAACCGGTGTCTCCCTCCTCGAGCTGATAATCCGTGACGATGCGTGCCTTGGTTTCCGCACTCAGTGCCATTTCCTGGACTCCCGAACATGCTCCATGCCACGGAGCCCCATGCCCCGCGGCCCGCCACCACGCATGTTTGCAGTGGCGTACTCACGCGCCCCCGTCTGGAGAGCGCTCCGGTCACCGCGCCTTCGGGCGACGATGACCATGACCCTTCATTTTCCGACGACGAGACGCCGGGGCGCAATGCGCCCGTCGTCGAGCACCTCGCCCACGCCGAGGAAGCGATCTCCCGCCTCGCACTGCTCCCGGATGCGCACCCAGCCCGTCGTCGGGGCGTGGGGCACCATCACCGGCTGACCCTTGATCAGGTAATAGGCCGTGGCATCGGTCAGGCACACCTCGGGCCATTGTTCGACGGCCGTTTCCACACCGCGGAGCAGCCTGTCGAGGGCCGCATGGCCGCCCTGCTGTCGCAGCGCCTCCAGCGCGGCCATGGTGATCGCATCCTCGATCCGGAACGGGCCCACAGACAGACGGCGCAGCGCCGTGACGTGCGCGCCGCAGCCGAGCACCTCGCCGAGGTCCTCCGCGAGCGTACGCACGTAGGTCCCCTTGGAGCAGTGCACGAACAGCTCCAGCTCCTCGCCCCGCAGGGCCTCGAGCCGGTTCTCGTAGATCTCCACCTCGCGCGCGGCCCGCTCGACCTCGATCCCCTGGCGTGCCAGCTTGTAGAGCGGCTGTCCCTGGTGCTTGATCGCCGAATACATGGACGGGATCTGCTCGATCACGCCGCGGAATCCCTCCAGGGCGCGCTCGACCTCGGCCTCCGTCAACGCGGGGACGGGGCGTGTCTCGACGACCTCGCCTTCCGCATCCCCGCTGTCCGTGCGGACCCCGAGGCGGATCCTGGTCAGGTAACGCTTGTCCGAATTGAGCAGGAACTGCGAGAACTTCGTGGCCTCGCCGAAGCAGATCGGCAGCACGCCGGTCGCGAGGGGATCGAGACTGCCCGTGTGGCCCGCCTTGGCCGCCCCGAAGAGCCGCTTCACTTCCTGGAGCGCCGCGTTCGACGACAGTCCCTGCGCCTTGTCGAGGAGCAGGATCCCATCGAGCTCGCGGCCACGGCGGCGTCCACGCGCCATCAGTGTTCTTCCTCGTCGCCCGGCGCGTGGTGCGCGCGATCGCTCGCCACCGCTTCGTCGATCAGGCGGGACAGCGCACTGCCGCGCTCGGGCAACTCGTCCCAGTGAAATCGGAGACGCGGCGTCGTGCGCATCTGCGCCCGCTTCGCGATCAGGGTGCGGAACCAGCCCGCAGCCCCCGACAGCGCCCGAAGCAGGACGTCGCGGGCCTCGCTGTCGTCCACGCCGAGAGAGGAGACATAGATGTCGGCATAGCCGAGATCCGGGCTCACTCGTACCTCGTTGACCGACACCATGCCGACGCGGGGATCCTTCATCTCGAACTGGAGGATCTCCGCCAGTTCGCGCTGGATGAAGTCGGCGACGCGACGGTCGCGACCATATTCCTTCGGCATGAATGAGGCGCGACGCGCTCAGAGCGTGCGCGCCACCTCCTTGGTGTCGAACACCTCGATCTTGTCGCCTTCGCGAACGTCGTTGTAGTTCTTCACGCCGATGCCGCACTCCGTGCCCTGGCGGACTTCCTGGACGTCGTCCTTGAAACGACGCAGGGACTCCAGCTCGCCTTCGTAGATCACGACGTCGTCGCGCAGCACACGGATCTTCTTGTTCCGGTAGACGGTGCCGTCGATGACCATGCAGCCGGCGATGGCGCCGAGCTTGGGAGAACGGAACACGTCGCGCACTTCCGCGACGCCGACGATCTCCTCGCGAATCTCCGGAGCGAGCATGCCGGAGAGCATCTGCCGAATGTCGTCGAGCAGCTCGTAGATGATGCTGTAGTAACGCAGGTCGAGCCCGTCGTTCTCGATGATCTTCTTCGCCGCCGCGTCCGCCCGCACGTTGAAGCCGATCACCAGGGCCTTCGAAGCGAGAGCGAGATTCGCATCCGACTCGTTGATCCCGCCGACGCCGGTGGACACGAGGTTCGCGCGCACCTCGTCCGTGGTGATCTCGTTGATGGCGTGCGTCAGGGCTTCGAGGGACCCACGAACATCGGCCTTGAGGACGATGTTGAGCGTGCGCACCTCGCCTTCGCCCATGCCGTCGAAGAGGCTGTCGAGGCGCGTTGCACGCTGCTGCTTCATGCGTGCTTCCTGCGAGCGCTCGCGACGGAAATCCACGAGCTCGCGGGCACGACGCTCGTCTTCCACCACGGAGAAGTCGTCGCCCGCGTCCGGGGTTCCCGCAAGGCCGAGCACCTCGACGGGAATCGACGGCTCCGCCTCGGTGATCTGCGCACCCGTCTCGTCGAGCATGGCGCGGACGCGGCCCACGTACTCGCCGGCGACGACGTAGTCACCCTTGCGCAGCGTTCCGTTGCGAACGAGCAGCGTCGCCACGGGACCGCGGCCCCGATCCAGCCGGGATTCGATCACGGTCCCCTGCCCCGGGGAATCCGGCACGGCCTTGAGCTCCAGGAGCTCCGCCTGCAGCACCAGCGCCTCGAGGAGGGCGTCGATGCCCTCGCCGCTCAGCGCGGAGACGTGAACGAACTGGGTATCGCCACCCCAGTCTTCCGGCACGACGTCCTTGGCCGCGAGCTCGCTGCGCACGCGCTGCGGATCGGCACCTTCCTTGTCGATCTTGTTGACCGCGACGACGATCGGGACGCCGGCGGCCTTCGCGTGCTGGACGGCCTCGAGGGTCTGCGGCATGACGCCGTCGTCCGCCGCCACGACCAGCACCACGATGTCCGTGACCTGCGCACCGCGGGCACGCATGGCCGTGAAGGCGGCATGACCGGGCGTATCGAGGAAGGTGATGACGCCGTGCCCCGTGTCCACGTGGTAGGCGCCGATGTGCTGGGTGATGCCCCCGGCTTCGCCGCTGGCGACCCGGGTCTTGCGGATGTAGTCGAGCAGTGACGTCTTGCCGTGGTCGACGTGACCCATGACGGTCACGACCGCGGGGCGCGGATGCTCCTCCCCCTCCACCTTCAGCGACTCGAAGTACTCCTGTTCGATCGCGTCGGAGGCGACGAGCTTCGGCTTATGGCCGAATTCCTCCACGAGGAGCACGGCCGTGTCCTGGTCGAGCACCTGATTGATGGTGGCCATGACCCCCATGCTCATCAAGCGCTTGATGGCATCGGACGCCTTGACGGACATGCGCTGCGCGAGATCGCCGACACTGATCGCCTCTGGGATGTCCACCTCGCGGGTGATGGTCTCCGTCGGCCGCTCGAAGCCCTGGGTCCTCGGCATGCCGCGAGAGGAACGGCGCTTGCGCTGCGCCAGGCGCTCGCGGGAAATGGTCCCGGCGCGACGGGTGCGAGCCTCGATCGCCTGGTCCTCGGCATCGAGCTTGCGGCTGCGCCGGAGACGCTCTTCCTCTTCCTTGTCCTTCTTCTTCGGGGGCGCCTTGCCGCCACGCTTCTCGGTCTTGGCCGTGGTGGCTTCCGCAGCGGCGATCGCAGCCGCGGCTTCCTGCCGGGCGCGCTCGTCTTCCTCACGCTGCTTGCGCGCCTCCTCCTCGGCGTCGACCGCGGTCTTCGCCTGCTCCTGCAGCGCAGCGGCTTCCTGTTCCTCCGTGCGCTTGGCGGCCTCTTCACGACGCCGCTCCTCCTCGGCGCGACGCTCGAGCTCCGCCTTCTGGCGCTCCGCCTCGAGCTGAGCCTCCTCGGCCTTCAGACGCGCCAGTTCGGATTCGGCGCTCTCCGCAGGCGCAGCCGAGCCGGCGGCACCATCGCGCTTCACGTAGGTGCGCTTCTTGCGGACCTCCACGGCCACCGCCTTGCCGCGCCCGCGATCCGCGCGGAGCGTGCTGACGGTCTTGCGCTTGAGCGTGATCTTCCTCGGCTGCGCCGAGGTGGCTTCCCCATGAACGCCCTTGAGGTAGGCGAGCAGGGTCTGCTTCTGCTCCTCGGTCACCGACTCATCGAGGCTTTCCTGCGGCAAACCCGCCTCACGCATCTGCTTGAGCAGGCGATCTGCCGGCGCGCCGACTGTTTCGGCGAGTTGCTTGACGGTGACTTCTGCCATCTGCCATCTCCGGATTTCTGCTTCGACCCGGGGCCTGCACGACGCGGCCAACCGGGGATGAGGAGGTCGTCGGTCCTCCTCAGGCCGAGGCGGCTTCGTCGCCCGCTTCGGCATCCGCCTCGGCGAACCAGGGCGCTCGGGCGGCCATGATCAGTGCCGACGCGGCCTCGGCGTCCAGATCGATGCCCTCGATGTCCAGCAGGTCGTCGACGGCCTGCTCCGCGAGGTCTTCCTGCGTGACGATGCCGTTCTTCGCCATGACGAAACCGAGGCGGCGCTCGACGCCCTGCTCGGCGAGCAGCGTCGACAGGTCCTCGGCGGGTTCGTGACCCTCGAGCTCCTCCTCGGACGCCAGCGCCTTGGTGAGCAGCGCGTCCTTGGCGCGATTGCGCAGCTCGAGCACGATGTCCTCGTCGAAACCCTCGATGTTGAGCATTTCCTCGAGGGGCACGTAGGCGATCTCCTCGAGGGACGTGAAGCCCTCTTCGACCAGCACCCCGGCCACTTCCTCGTCGACGTCGAGGCTCGAAACGAACTGCGCGAGCAGGCCCGCCACTTCGGCCTCCTGCTTCTCGCCTGCTTCGTCCTCCGTCATGATGTTCAGGGTCCAGCCCGTGAGCTCGCTGGCGAGGCGCACATTCTGACCGCCGCGACCGATGGCCTGGGCGAGGTTGTCTTCCGCCACCGCGATGTCCATCGCATGGGTGTCCTCGTCGACGACGATGGACGCCACCTCCGCGGGCGACATCGCATTGATCGCGAGCTGCGCGACGTTGTCGTCCCAGAGCACGATGTCGATCCGCTCGTTGGCGAGTTCGCCGGACACCGCCTGTACCCGTGACCCACGCATGCCGACACAGGCACCGACCGGATCGATACGTCCGTCGTTGGTCTTGACGGCGATCTTCGCACGCGAGCCCGGATCCCTTGCCGCGGCCTTGATCTCGATGACCTGCTCGGCGATCTCGGGCACCTCGATCTCGAAGAGCTTCGTGAGCATCCTGGGATCGGTCCGGGAGAGGATCAGCTGCGGACCGCGCGCCTCCGGATCGATGCGCTGCAGGAGCGCACGGAGACGGTCGTTCATGCGGAAGGTCTCGCGGGGGATCATCTGGTCCCGGGGCAGGACGGCCTCGGCATTGTTGCCGAGATCGACGATCACCACTTCGCGGGTGACCTTCTTCACGGTGCCGCTGATGAGCTCGCCCATGCGCGGCGTGTAGAGCTCGACGACCTTGGCCCGCTCTGCCTCGCGCACGCGCTGCACGATGACCTGCTTGGCCGTCTGCGCAGCGATGCGGCCGAACTCCACGGAGTCCACTTCTTCTTCGTACACCGACCCCAGCTCGTAGGCCGGATCGATTTCCTTGGCTGCCGCGAGGCTGAGCTGCGCCGCAGGAATCTCCATCACGTCTTCCGATTCGACGATGGTCCAGCGACGGAAGGTCTGGTAATCGCCGGTCTCGCGATCGATGGAGACGCGCACGTCCGCTTCTTCCGAGTAGCGCTTCTTCGTCGCCGTGGCGAGTGCCAGCTCCAGGGCCTCGAAGATCACGTCGGGCGACACGCCTTTCTCGTTCGAGACGGATTCGACGACCAGCAGGATTTCCTTGTTCATTTTCCCTTCACCTCGCGCCGGACACCCGGGCGTCAGTCGAACCTGGGCACGATGCGCGCACGCTGTATCCACTCGAGCGGCAGCACGTATTCGTCCTCGTCCACCCGGAGCACCACTTCGTCTTCCTCGACGCCCGCAATGACTCCGACAAGCTTGCGCCGACCCTCGAAGGGTCGGATCAGGCGGACGTCGACGGTCTCGCCGACGCTCTCCGCATACTGCTCCGGATCGAAGAGGATCCGGTCCATGCCGGGACTCGACACCTCCAGGCGATACTCGCCCTCGAGGGGGTCCTCGACGTCGAGCACGGCGCTCACGCGCCGGCTCACGGTCTCGCAATCCTCGATCGTGACGCCGTCCTCACGGTCGATGTAGATCGTCAGGGACGACCGGCGGCCCTGCTGGGCCAGCTCGATGCCCCAGAGGCGGCAGTCGGCGCTCGCCACGACTGGTGCGATCAGCGCCCGCAGAACGCCGAGACGCGGCGTCTCCGGTCTTCTCCCGTCTCGGTCCGGTTTCTTCTGCACCGGATCCTCCGACCCGATCCGGATCCGTGTTTTTTCGGATCCAGAAACAAAAAATGGGCACGAGGCCCATTTCCCGGATACCTCGACCCGCGGCCAGGCCGACGGATCGGGTACCAAAAAACCCCGTCAAGGGTCCTCTGATGCGTTGGTAGCGGGGGCAGGATTTGAACCTGCGACCTTCGGGTTATGAGCCCGACGAGCTACCAGACTGCTCCACCCCGCACCTGAGGGACGCGGATTATAGAGACCGCAACTCTGGGAAGCAACCGGGCCTTACGAGCGCTGCCCCGACTCGACATCCTGGGGCTGGGGACCGGTTGCAGCTTGCCGATCCGTCGAAGACGAACCGGACAAGGATGGTGCCGAAGAGAGGACTTGAACCTCCACGGGCTAAAAGCCCACTAGCCCCTCAAGCTAGCGCGTCTACCAATTCCGCCACTTCGGCAGGCGAGCGGCGTATCTTAGGCGCTGCCGCGCCGAATTCAAGCTCCGTCTGGAGCCGGATCGACGCTTTCCGCAGCCGGAGCGTCTGCCGGGGCCGGAATCTCGTCGAGTGCTGCGCCGCCATCCTCCGATCCCATGGCGGGAACGTCCTCGCTCATCGACGACGCATCGAGTGCCGGGATCTCCATCGACGGCGCGTCCTCGGAAGCACCCGGCGCCTCGGCCGGCTGCTCGATCCTCGGGATGCCGACCGTCCCGAGCTCCTGCGCGCGTTCCCGCGCGGTCCAGGCGAGCGCGAAGGTCAGCGCGAAGAACGCCGCCGCGAGCCAGGCCGTCAGCGAGTTCAGGAAGGACGACGCACCCGCGGACCCGAACATGGTCTGCGAGGCGCCCGACCCGAAGGCCGCACCCATGCTCGCTCCGCGCCCCTGCTGGATCATGATGAGCCCGATCAACGCCAGGGCGTCGATGACGAGCAGAATGCGCAACACCAGTTCGATCGTTTCCATGTCACTCCACCGCCGCGCGGATGATCGCGCGAAAATCGTTCGGATCCAGGGAGGCGCCACCTACCAGCGCCCCGTCGATGTCGGGCTCCGCGAGCAATGCTGCGGCATTGTCGGGCTTGACGCTCCCGCCATAGAGGATCGGCAGGGTCCCGAGTCGCTCATCCTGCGCGCCGAGCGCCGCCCGGATCAGCGCATGCATCTCCTGCGCCTGTTCGGGCGTCGCGGTCTCGCCGGTGCCGATCGCCCAGACCGGCTCGTAGGCGATCGCCGCGAGGGCCGCCGGTGACGCATCGAGCACGGCGCGCAGCTGCCCGAGCACGACCTCCGCCGCACGGCCTGCCTGTCGCGCCTCGAGGCCCTCGCCGATGCAGAGCATGGCCGCCAGGCCCGCGCGGCCGGCTGCGGCGATGCGCGCGGCGACCTCAGCATCGGTCTCCCCGGCGAAGCGACGGCGCTCCGAGTGGCCGACGAGCGTCCACCGGGCCCCGGCGTCGGCGGCGAGTTCCGCAGACACCTCACCGGTGAAGGCCCCCTCCGGCTCCGCATGGACCGTCTGGATGCCGATCTCGATCGCCGCGTCAGCGAGCTGCACGGCTTCCGGGAGCAGCACGGAGGGCGGAAACAGCAGCGTCCTGACGCCGGACGGCAGCCCCGTGGAGACCAGTTCCGAGAGATAGCGGGCCAGAAAGGCACGCGATCCGTGCATCTTCCAGTTGGCGGCCACGATCGGCTGCGACATGCACGACTCCGACGTGGATCCGGATCGGGGCCTCGGGCCGCCCTGACGCGAGCCGATCCGCGCCTGCCATCGCCCGAGGGGCGCGTATGGTAGTCAACCGCCCCAGACCGGACAACTGGCAGCGTCGGGCACGCTTCGATCCGGGAGGGCGATCCGGAACCGGGCTCCGACGCCCGCGGCCCGCCCTGCGGCGCGTGCTCAGGGATCCGCGAGCACGCGCCCCACGAACTGCGCCAGCTCCCGTGCGTGCGCGGTGATGAGCGCTTCGTCGCGGCCCTCGACCATGACCCGCACGAGGGGCTCGGTCCCCGAAGGCCTGATGAGGATCCGGCCGCCCTCGCCCAGGCGACGTTCCGCCGCGCGCACGGCTTCGCCGATCCGCGCGTCCTGGTGTACGCGTCGCGGATCGACCACGCGCACGTTCTCCAGCACCTGGGGACAACGCTCCATGCCCCCCCGCGCCTCGGCGAGCGTCTGACCGGACTCCGCCAGCGCCGCGAGGACCTGCAGCGCCGAGACGATACCGTCCCCCGTCGTGTGCACGTCGAGGCAGAGCACGTGCCCCGAGGACTCGCCGCCCACGGACCAGCCCCGCGCCGCGCACTCGGCGAGCACATAGCGATCGCCGACCTGGGCGCGGACGAAGGGAATGTCCTGGGCTCCCAGCGCCAGCTCGAGGCCGAGATTGCTCATGAGCGTACCGACCACGCCCCCCTTCAGCCGCCCGGTCTGCTGGCGGTGGCGAGCGATGATGTAGAGAATCTCGTCCCCGTCGACGATGGTCCCGCTGCCGTCGACCATGATGACGCGATCGCCATCGCCGTCGAAGGCGATGCCGAGCGCTGCACCTTCCGCGACGACCCGCTCCGCGAGCGCCTGCGGATGGGTCGCACCACAGTCCTCGTTGATGTTCAGCCCGTCGGGCGCCGCCCCCATGACGATGACCCGGGCGCCGAGCTCCCGGAAGACTGCCGGGGCCACGTGGTAGGTGGCGCCGTGCGCGCAGTCGATGACGATGCGCGTTCCCGGAATGCGAAAGCCCGGGCCCACCGTGGACTTGCAGAACTCGATGTAGCGTCCCGCGGCGTCCTCCACCCGGGTCGCCTTGCCGAGGGCGCTCGACGCGACGGTCGTCATGGGACAGGCGAGCTGCGCCTCGATCGCGTCCTCGATGGCATCGTCCAGCTTGTCGCCATCGGGCGAGAAGAACTTGATGCCGTTGTCCTCGTAGGGATTGTGCGAGGCGCTGATGACGACCCCCGCATCGGCGCGGAAGGTCCGTGTGAGATAGGCGATGGCCGGCGTGGGCATGGGCCCCGTGAGCTGCACGTTGACCCCCGCGGCGGACAGGCCCGCCTCGAGGCAGGACTCGAGCATGTAGCCCGAGATGCGGGTGTCCTTGCCGATCAGGATCCTGCTGACCCCCTCTCGCGCGAAGACACGGCCCGCCGCCCAGCCGAGGCGCAGCACGAATTCGGGCGTGATCGGATCCTCGCCCACACGCCCGCGAATGCCGTCCGTGCCGAACCAGCGTCGCCCGCTCACCCGCTTCCTCCCGACCGGATCCGCTCCGGACTCAGTACGCCTGCACCGCGGCCAGGATCCGCAGCGCATCCACGGTCGCCGCCACGTCGTGCGTCCGCACGATGCTGGCGCCGCGCTCCGCGGCGATCACCGCAGCGGCGACGCCCGACGCGATCCGCTGCTCCACCGGCCGTCCGGTCAGCTCGCCGAGCATGCGCTTGCGGGACAGGCCCACGAGGATCGGCAGGGCGAGCCCGCGCAGCGCGGCCAGCTGCCGCAACAGCTCGAGATTGTGCGCCAGGGTCTTGCCGAAGCCGAAGCCGGGATCGACCAGGAGTCGCTCCCGGGCGATACCCGCGCCCACAGCCGCGGAGATCCGGGCCTCGAGAAAGGCGACGACCTCGCGCACCACGTCCCCGTAGTGCGGATCCTCCTGCATGGTGCCCGGCTCGCCCTGCATGTGCATGAGGCAGACGGGCACGCCGCTGGCCGCGGCCGCTGCCAGAGCCCCGGGCCGGCGCAGCGCACGTACGTCGTTGATGAGACCCGCGCCCGCCTCGACGGCGGCCGTCATGACGCCGGGCGCACTCGTATCGACGGACACCGGCACATCGAAGTGCCGGCAGAGGGCCTCCACGGCGGTCACCACCCGTTCCCCTTCCAGGGCCTCGGGTACCGGGATCGCCCCGGGCCGCGTGGATTCGGCACCGACGTCGAGCACGGCGGCGCCCGCAGCCACCATGGCTTCGCCCCGGCGCAGCAGGGCGTCGAGATCCAGGACGCCGGCGCGGAGCAGCTCGCCGCCGTCCGAGAAGGAGTCGGTGGTGACGTTGAGAATGCCCATGACGACGGGCGAGGACAGATCGAGCGGACGGCCCCGGCAGTCGAGCGTCATGAGCGGCGTCGCGTTCCGGGCAGGGTCAGAGGATGAGGGCCGGCCGGAGGAACTCCGGCCGGCGCAGCACTGCAGGAGAGGTCAGGCTTCTTCCGCCGGACCACCCACGATGGGCTTGCGCGAGCCGGCGTCGGCGACCGGCGGCGCGCCGGGCGTCTGGTTGCTCGGATCCTTCGGCGGCCGCGGCGGCATGCCGTCCATGATGTCGCCGATCTGGTCCGAATCGAGGGTCTCGTACTCGATCAGCGCCTCGGCCATGGCATGCAGCTTGTCCTCGTTCTCCGTGAGGATCTGCTTCGCACGGTTGTAGCAGTCGTCGATGATCCGCCGGACCTCCTCGTCGATCATGCGTGCGGTCTCGCCGGACACGGCCATGGTGTGCCCGCCGGCGGAACGCCCGAGGAACGGCTGGTCGTCGTCCTCGTCGTACTTCAGCGGACCGAGCTTCTCGGACAGGCCCCACTTGGTGACCATGTTCCGCGCCAGCGACGTGGCCCGCTCGATGTCGTTCGAGGCGCCGGTGGTGATGCCGTCGGCACCGAGCACCATCTCCTCGGCGATGCGGCCCCCGAAGAGGCTGCAGATCGAGCTCAGGATGAAGCGCCGCGAGTGGCTGTAGCGATCCTCCTCGGGCAGGAACTGGGTGACCCCGAGGGCGCGCCCGCGCGGAATGATCGAGACCTTGTAGACCGGATCATGCTCGGGAACGCTGCGGCCGACGATGGTGTGCCCCGCCTCGTGGAATGCCGTGGTGCGCTTTTCCTTCTCGTTCATGACCATGGACTTGCGCTCGGCGCCCATCATGATCTTGTCCTTGGCGCGCTCGAACTCCTCCATGCCGACAAGGCGACGCGTCGCACGCGCCGCGAAGAGGGCTGCCTCGTTCACCAGGTTGGCGAGATCCGCACCGGAGAAGCCGGGCGTGCCGCGCGCGATCACCGCGGGATCCACGTCGTCAGCGACGGGCACCTTGCGGCAATGCACGCGCAGGATCTGCTCCCGGCCGCGGATGTCAGGCAGGGGGACGACCACCTGACGGTCGAAGCGACCGGGGCGCAGCAGGGCAGGATCGAGCACGTCCGGACGGTTCGTGGCCGCGATGATGATGATGCCGTCGTTGGCCTCGAAGCCGTCCATCTCCACGAGCAGCTGGTTGAGGGTCTGCTCGCGCTCGTCGTGGCCGCCACCGAGGCCGGCACCGCGGTGCCGTCCCACGGCGTCGATCTCGTCGATGAAGATGATGCAGGGGGCCTGCTTCTTCGCCTGATCGAACATGTCGCGGACGCGGGACGCACCCACACCGACGAACATCTCGACGAAGTCCGATCCGGAGATCGAGAAGAAGGGCACCTTGGCCTCGCCGGCAATCGCCTTCGCGAGCAGGGTCTTGCCCGTGCCGGGAGACCCCACCATGAGGATCCCCCGTGGAATGTGTCCGCCGAGGCGCTGGAACTTGCCGGGATCGCGGAGAAACTCGACCAGCTCCTGCACGTCCTCCTTGGCCTCGTCGACGCCGGCGACGTCGGCGAAGGTCGTCTTGATCTGATCCTCCGTGAGCAGACGCGCCTTGGACTTGCCGAAGCTCATGGGGCCACCGCGCCCGCCCGCACCGCCCTGCATCTGCCGCATGAAGAACATGAACACGGCGATGATGACGAGGATCGGGAAGCTCGCGATCAGGAGCTGTGCCCAGATGGACTGCTCCTCGCGCCGTTTCGCCTGGATCACGACCTCGTGGGTGATGAGGTCATCGATCAGCTTGGGATCCTCTGCCTGGGGACGGACGGTCTCGAAGACCTCCCCGTTGCGGTACTGGCCGCTGATCAGAGCGTCATCGATGGTCACCTGCTTGACGCGGTCGCGCTGCACTTCCTCCAGGAACTGGGAATAGGGCAGCTCCTGTGCGCTCGGCTGCGGATTGAAGTTGTTGAACACCGTCAGCAGAACGGCTGCGATGATCAACCACAGGAGCAGGTTCTTGCCCATATCGTTCAAAGCACGTACCTCACTGAACTCGGGAATGACGGACCCGTGTTGCCCGCGTCCACGTCGGCAGCCAGGGGGCTGTCAGGAGGATCGGCTTGCCGAATCCCACACCTCCCCTTGATGGGGGCGCGGGCACCAGATCGCAAGCCGAAGCACCGGTGGGATCTCGAAAGATACTACAGGGTGGGAAAAGCGACCACCGCGCGGCATACGGCGCCAGACCGCCGGGACGCCCGCCACGCAGCCACACAGGGCATTGTTTCGAAAGGTCTTTATGCGGCGGGACGGAAGCCTCAGCTCCCCTTGCGGCCTTCCGCCACGGCGTAGACCTCGCGGGACCGGGACCGGGACGCGTCCGGTTTGCGCACCTGGACGCGATCGAACTCGGCGCGCGCCGCCGCGAGCCAGTCGTCGAAGCCGGCACCCTGAAACAGCTTCACCACCATGGCGCCGCCCGGCACGAGCACCCGGATCGCCAGATCCAGGGCGAGCTCCGCGAGCGCTGCGGCGCGGGCCTGATCGGCGTCGCGTACGCCGGAGAGATTGGGCGCCATGTCGCTGAGCACGACGTCTGCGCCGGCGGACGGCAGTGCCGCCAGGAGTGCGGTGAGCCCCGATTCCTCCTCGAAGTCCGCCTGCAGCAGGGTCACGCCTGGAATCGCGGCCATCTCGAGACGATCCAGGCCGACGACCGTCCCGCCGGAGCCCACGCGCTCGATGGCCACCTGCGACCAGCCGCCGGGCGCCGCGCCGAGATCCACCACCCGGCGTCCGGGGCGCAGGAGCCGATGACGTTCGTCGATCTCGATGAGCTTGTAGGCCGCGCGCGAACGGTAGCCGTCCTGCTGCGCCCGGCGCACGAAGGGATCCGAGACGTGCTCGGCCATCCACGCCCGTCCGCGGCGCTTGGTCATGACACGCCGCCGCCGCGCCTGTGCATGCATTGGCCACGGGCCCCGCGTACACTGCGCCGCCCGTCCCGCTCCGTCGCGGAGTCGATCATGAGCCTGACCTCTCAACACCGCCGCATGCTGCGCGGCATCGGCCATCACCTGGAACCGGTGGTCATGGTCGGAGACGACGGCCTCTCGGAAGGCGTCCTCGCGGAAACGGAGCGCGCCCTCGGCGACCACGAGCTGATCAAGATCCGTCTCCCGGCCGGCGACCGGGACGCGCGCGGCGCCCTCATCGACGCACTCTGTGAGGCCACCGGCGCCGAGGCGATCCAGACCATCGGACGGGTCGCGGTGCTGTTCCGGGCCGCGCCCAGGCCGGACCCCCGCAAGTCCAACGTCCTCCGCCACCAGCGGGGCTGATGCGCCGCCGCCCAGGGCGGGGCGCACCCTGTGGTGTCCTGCCGCGGTCCAGTCCCGAACGGACCCTGCAGCGTCCTTCTACAGGTGCTCG
>JAZBPI010000112.1:0-36407 GCA_036351555.1 Pseudomonadales bacterium | reverse complement strand
TCGCCTGCCACATGAGCGGTGTCGCGGGGGCGCCGAAGTTCGGCGACGCCGACGCCTGGGCGCCGCGCATCGCCAAGGGCAAGGAAGCGCTCTACGCCAGCACCTACAACGGCCTGAACATCATGCCGCCCCGCGGCACCTGCTCGGCCTGCTCCGACGAGGATCTGCGCAACACCGTCGACTACATGGTCAGCGCTGCGCAGTAGGGTTCCGAGCCCGCGGACGGTGACCGGCAAGGGTTCGCCGTCCGCAGGGTGAAGGTGCTGCAGGCCTAGCCGAGCAGATCCCGAAGTGCGTCCAGGGACTGGCGGGCCCGCGCCTCGCGCCGCTCTTCCGGTTCGTCGTCCCGCCCTTCCCAGACCAGGGTTTCCGACGGGAGCTCGCCCAGGAATCGACTCGGTTCGCAGGCGACGGTCTCGCCACGGGCGCGGCGTCGCTTCGCGACGACGAGCGTGAGGCTTTCCTGGGCGCGGGTCAGGCCGACATAGGCAAGGCGACGTTCCTCGTGCACCTGCTCGTCGGTCGTGCAGTTGCGATGCGGGAGCAGACCTTCCTCCATCCCCATCATCCAGACGTGGGGAAACTCCAGTCCCTTGGACGCATGCAGGGTCAGCAGCTGGACCTGGTGCGGATCCGGTTCGTCCTCGTCGTTCACGTCGTCCAGGAGCAGGCTGCGCAGGACCTCGTCCGGTGGATCGCCCTCGGCCGTGCGGCGATCGATCGCGCGGAGCAGGAGCAGGACATTCGACCAGCGTGCGCGGGCCCGCTCGCGATCACCGCTGTCGCGGGTGAGCCAGCCCTCGTAGTCGATGTCCTCGAGCAGCCCGCGGAGCGCGTCGGCCGGTCGCGTCAGACGCTGCCGCCAGGCGGCGAGCCAGGATGCGAAGGACGTGAGCCGGCGGGCGGCGGGCCCCCCGGCCTCCGCGGCCAGCGTGGGGTCGCCGATGGCGGCGAGGAGCGCGCAGCGTCGCCGGGCCGCGATGCGCTGGAGTGCCGAGAGCGTCGCGGAACCGATCTGGCGGCGCGGCACGTTGATCACGCGCAGGAGCGCGCCGTCGTCGTCGGGATTCACGAGCAGACGCAGATAGGCGATCGCGTCGCGGATCTCGCTGCGATCGAAGAAGGACCCACCGCCGCTCACGCGGTAGGGGACCTTGAGGGTCTGCAGTCGGAGTTCGAGCCGTCGCACCATGTGATTGGAGCGATAGACGACGGCGAAGGCCCCCCAGTCGACCTTGAGGCGGAGCTGCCGGTCGACGATCTCGGCGGCGATGCGGTCGGCCTCCGCCTCGTCGTCCTCGACCATGACCACACGCACGGGATCGCCGGGCCCGCGCTCGCTCCACAGGCGCTTCTCGAAGAGGTGCGGATTGTGGCCGATCAGGCCGTTGGCGGCGCGCAGGATATTGGCGCGGGAGCGGTAGTTCTGCTCGAGCTTGACGACCACGAGGGACGGATAGTCCCGGGCAAGTTCGACCAGGTTGTCCGGGCGGGCCCCGCGCCAGGCATAGATCGACTGGTCGTCGTCGCCGACCACGGTGAAGGCGCCGCGATCGCCGGCGAGCAGGCGCAGCAATGCGTACTGCGCGCCGTTCGTATCCTGGTACTCGTCGACCAGCAGATAGCGGATCCGCGCCTGCCAGGTCGCGCGCCACTGCGTGGACTGCTCGAGCATGCGGACCGGCTGCAGGATGAGATCGTCGAAGTCGACGGCGTTGCTCGCGGCGAGGTGGTCCACGTAGGCGCCGTAGAGCGCTGCATGGGTGCGCTCCAGGCTCGAACGGGCCAGGGCCGCGGCCGTGGTCGGGTCGGTCAGCGCGTTCTTCCATGCCGAGATGGCGTTCAGTGCGGAACGCGTCATTTCCTTCAAGGCCTTCGGATCCGCGTCGTCGCCGAACTGCAGGCGGATCAGTTCGCGGAGCAGGGATTCGGCGTCGCCGGCGTCGACGATCGAGAAACCGGTCCGCAGACCCACCGCCGCGGGGTTCTCCCGCAGGATGCGCAGGCCCAGGCGATGGAAGGTCGAGATGGACACGGATCGGCCGGCGCGCCCGGCGGTCGAGGCGACGCGTTCGGCCATCTCCCGGGCCGCGCGATTGGTGAAGGTGACGGCGAAGACCTGCTCCGGCGCCAGGCTGCCCTGGCGGAGCAGGTGCGCGATCTTGGCGGTGATCACCCGCGTCTTGCCGCTGCCGGCGCCCGCGAGCACGAGCATGGGCCCGTCGAGGTGGCGCACGGCGGCGTGCTGCTGGGGATTCAACTCCACCCGGGAGGGCGCCTCCGACAGGGACGGGAAGGGCGCGGAGTCTAGGGAGTCCCGGAAGGCGTCGTCCAGCCTTCATCTGCCCGGACGGCTTCCGGAACCCGCCAGCCCCTGCGGCGGTGTCCCCCGCGCATCAACGGCTGGCGGTGGCGTCCTCGCGATAGGCCAGGGCTTCGGCGACCTGGTCACGGGTGATCTGCGGTCGCCCTTCGAGATCCGCGAGCGTGCGTGCCACGCGCAGGCATCGATGCCAGCCCCGGGCAGACAGTCGCATGCGGTCCGCGGCACGCTCGAGCAGTGCCAGTCCGGCGGCGTCGGGTCGACAGTGCCGCTCCGTCGCCGCCGGATCGAGGCGGGCGTTGATCGCGCCCTGTCGCTGCACGGCGCGATCCCTCGCCTCGGCCACCTGCCGTCGGGCGTCCTCGTGCTCGCGCCGGCCACGGGACTGCGTCCCGGGCATGCCGGCGGCAAGCGTCTCGATGGGTACGGCCGGGACGCGCACGTGCAGATCGATGCGATCGAGTAGGGGGCCCGAGAGACGCGCGCGATAGCGCCGCGCTGCATCCGGTGGGCACAGGCAGTCGACGCCGCCGCGGCAGTCCTGCCCGGCGGGACAGGGGTTCATGGCGGCGATCAGCTGGAAGGCAGCGGGGAAGCGCACCCGGGCCCGTGCGCGCGCGACGATCACCTCGCCGGATTCGAGTGGCTCGCGCAGCGTTTCCAGGGCGTGCCTGGAGAACTCCGGGAGTTCATCGAGGAAGAGGACGCCCCGATGCGCGAGCGTGATCTCTCCCGGTCGGGGATCGCCGCCGCCCCCCACGAGGGCGGCGCTGCTGGCGCTGTGGTGCGGCGCGCGGAAGGGCCGCGCCGGGAGCCGGTCCCCGATCGGCTTCCCGGCGATGGACGCGATCGCCGCCACCTCGAGGGCCTCGCTGCGGGTCAGCGCGGGGAGCAACCCGGGGAGGCAGCGCGCCAGCAGGGTCTTGCCTGAGCCCGGGGGGCCGGCCATGAGCAGGTTGTGTCCGCCGGCCGCGGCCACGACCAGGGCTCTCTTGGGCACCGCATGGCCGTGGATGGCGTCCAGTGGGGCGTCCGTCGCCTCCACTACAGGTGCCGGAGGCGCTGACGAAGATGCCAGCGGGGCTCCGGCAGCGAAGTGAGCGGCCACATCGACGAGATGGGCGGCGCCCAGGGCGATGGCGCCATCCGGCAGGGACGCCTCGGTCAGGTTCGCGGACGGCACCAGCATCCGGTGCCCCGCCCGCGTTGCGGCGATCGCTGCCGGGAGCACGCCGGCCACGGGTCTCAGCGCGCCGTCCAGGGACAGTTCGCCGAGGAACTCCATGCCCTCGAGCCTGCCTGGCTCGATCTGTCCGGACGCGGCGAGGATCGCCATGGCGATCGGCAGATCGAAGCGGCTGCCGTGCTTGGGAAGATCCGCCGGGGCGAGATTGACGGTGATGCGGGCGCGAGGAAAGGCGAGACAGGCGCTGGCAATGGCGCCGCGGACCCGATCCCGGCTCTCGCGAACGGCCGTTTCCGGAAGACCGACGATGCCGAAGGCCGGGAGGCCATTGGCGATCTGCGCTTCCACGCGGACCAGGGGCGCATCGAGGCCGCTCGCCGCGCGGCTCGTCGCACAGGCGAAGGACACCGCTGCCTCAGAGGGCGGTGCCGGGCAGGGCGTCGTCCAGCCGCGCCAGCTCCTGCTCGAGCGCCTCGAGCTTTTCGCGGGTGCGTCTCAGCACGGCGACCTGGGCGTCGAACTCCTCCCGCGTCACCAGTTCGCTGCGCGCGATCATGCCCTGGAGCAGGGCCCGCAGATCCTCCTGGAAGGCGGCAGGCAGCGGCGGGCCTCCGCGCGGCAGGAGGCGGCTGATCTGATCGGCGAGGCGACGAATCGGATCGTCGTCGGTCATGGGGGCTCTCCGCGAAGCGAGATCGTTGAGGGAACGGCTGCTGAGCCTAGACAGGGACCGGTGTCCCGTCGAGGGCGGAAGGCCGAGTCTGCGGTGCGCTTCGGCGCACGCACGGCGCGCATTATTTTGGTGCGAACAGGGGCGTCATGGGCGCCATTCATGCCTCGATTCGGTGCGCGCGATGGGCGTGGCGTGCCGCGCCGCGTCCGCAGGCCGCGCCGTCGTGGGGTTTCCTGCCGCAGGCACGGAATCTGCTTCGGGCGACCTCGGCTTCCGGATCTGGCGACGATCAGCATTCGGGCCTCGGGAAGGGGGGGCAGAGCAGGGGTGGGCGCGACCCGCGCCAACAGCCGCCCGGGTGCCCGAGGCAATGAGGTATCGGCGTACACTGCGTGGTCCCTTCCGGGGCCCCGAGGGGGGGACCCGACAGGGGTGTCACGCAGTCGGAACAACACGAGGAGACGTGAATGAAACTGGTCACGGCGATCATCAAGCCGTTCAAGCTCGATGATGTGCGGGAGTCGCTCTCGGAGATCGGCGTACAGGGCATGACGGTCACCGAGGTGAAGGGATTCGGCCGCCAGAAGGGGCACACGGAGCTCTATCGGGGCGCGGAGTACGTCGTGGACTTCCTGCCGAAGGTCAAGATCGAGGTCGCCATCGACGATGGTCAGCTCGACTCGGTGGTCGAGGCGATCAGCAAGGCCGCGAATACGGGCAAGGTGGGCGACGGCAAGATATTCGTCTCCACGCTCGAGGAAGTCGTCCGGATCCGGACGGGTGAGAGCGGTCCCGACGCCGTCTGAGCTCTCGCGCTTCGGCGCGGAAGCATCGCTCGTCCTTCGTCCCGACCCTTGGAGGAGGTTCCGTGGAAGATCTGACCCAGACCAACTACGCGCTCGACACCTTCTACTTCCTGGTGATGGGTGCGCTCGTGATGTTCATGGCGCCTGGCTTTGCCATGCTCGAGGCCGGTCTGGTGCGTGCCAAGAACACGGCGGAGATTCTCACCAAGAACGTCGCGCTCTTCGCCATCGCCTGCATCATGTATCTGTTCTTCGGCTACGCCTTGATGTACGCCGGGGCCACGGAAGGGGGCTGGTTGCCCTCCTTCGGCATGGGCATCGGTTCCGAGAACACGGCCACCGACGTGCTGGCATCCGGCGGTGAGACCTACTACGCCGCGCGGTCCGACTACTTCTTCCAGGTCGTCTTCGTCGCCACCGCCATGTCCATTGTTTCCGGTGCCGTCGCCGAGCGCATGAAGCTCTGGGCGTTCCTGGCGTTCGCCGTATTCATGACCGGCTTCATCTATCCGATCCAGGGCTCCTGGAGCTGGGGTGGTGGCGCCCTTGCCGCGGCGGGTTTCGCAGACTTCGCCGGTTCCGGAATCGTGCACATGTGCGGCGCTTCGGCGGCGCTCGCCGGTGTGATCGTGCTCGGTCCCCGCAGGGGCAAGTACGGCGCCAACGGTGAATCCCGGGCGATCCCCGGGGCCAACCTCCCGCTGGCCACGCTCGGAACCTTCATTCTCTGGTTCGGCTGGTTCGGCTTCAACGGCGGGTCGGAACTCAAGCTCTCGAACATCGACGAGGCGAACGCGGTCGCGCAGGTCTTCGTGAACACGAATCTCGCTGCCTGCGGCGGCGTGCTCGGCGCGCTTCTGGTGGCTCGGCTGCTCTTCGGCAAGGCCGATCTGACCATGGCGCTCAACGGGGCACTCGCCGGCCTGGTGTCGATCACCGCGGACCCGCTCAATCCTTCCGCCGAGCTTTCCGTGCTGATCGGTCTCGTCGGAGGCGTGATCGTCGTCTTCTCCATCGTCCACCTCGACAGGACCCTGAAGATCGATGATCCGGTGGGCGCCATTTCCGTCCACGGCGTAGCCGGCATCTGGGGGTTGTTGGCCGTGCTGTTGTCCAACGAGGACGCCACCGTCGCGGGTCAGGCGATCGGCATCGTCGCGATCTTCGCCTGGACCTTCCTGCTGAGTCTCGGCCTCTGGTTCGCCCTCAAGGCGATCATCGGAATCCGTGTCTCCGAGGAGGAAGAGTACGAGGGGACGGATCTCTCCGAGTGTGGCCTCGAGGCGTATCCGGAGTTCATGAAGGGCGGCGCCAACTCCTGATTGCGGCGCCGGGGGGCGCTGCGGTCCTGCCGTCGTCGGGGTTCAGGTGGTCGTCGGCGAATTCCCGGGCATCTACCTGGCCCCCGGAGCATGAATGCTCGCGCGTCCGCTGCTGGAGAAGCCCTGCGGGTCCGCACCGGTGAGCCTGGCCCCGCCGCACGCTGCCTCATGGTCACCGCGCGCCCCTGCAGCGCGGGACGTCTGCATGCAGGGCGCTGGGGTCCCTGCCCATTGTTCGTGGAGGAGAAGATGCAAGCAGAAGCAGTGGAGTTCACGGGCCGGCGTCGGCGTGCCCGACGGTGCCTTCATGCCCTTGCGGGGGTGTGCGCATGAACGGTGCCGATACCGCATGGATGATCGTCGCGACGGCGCTGGTGCTGTTCATGACGCTGCCGGGCCTTGCGCTGTTCTACGGCGGCCTGGTCCGTTCGCGGAACGTGCTGTCGGTGCTCATGCAGTGCATGTCCATCGCCTGCCTCATGTCCGTGCTCTGGCTGGTGGCCGGCTACAGCATCGCCTTCGGTGGTGAGGGTCCCTACTGGGGTGGCCTGGGCAAGCTGTTCCTGACGGGTGTCGATGCCGAGTCGCTGTCCGGGACCATTCCGGAGGTGCTCTTCTTCGCCTTCCAGATGACCTTCGCCATCATCACGCCCGCGCTCATCGTCGGCGCCTATGTCGAGCGCATCGGCTACGGCTTCGTGCTCGTCTTCTCGTCCCTGTGGATGCTCCTCTGCTACGCCCCGGTGGCGCACTGGGTCTGGGGTGGTGGATGGCTGGCCGCCATGGACGTGAAGGACTTCGCCGGTGGCATCGTCGTCCACGAGACGGCCGGCCTCGCGGCGCTCGTGCTGGCGGTCATGCTCGGCGGTCGTTCGGAGCACAAGCCCCCGCACAACCCGGGCTACGTGATGATCGGCGCGTCCATGCTCTGGGTGGGCTGGTTCGGCTTCAACGCGGGCTCGCAGCTCGCTGCGGATGGGGGCGCCGCCATGGCGCTCGTGGT
Source organism: Pseudomonadales bacterium (assembly GCA_036351555.1). Lineage (GTDB taxonomy): Bacteria > Pseudomonadota > Gammaproteobacteria > Pseudomonadales > Azotimanducaceae > JAZBPF01. The sequence continues at coordinate 29,094 of JAZBPI010000112.1, read as the reverse complement.
CACGCACATCTCCGCGGCCACGGCCTCGCTCACCTGGGCCGCATGGGAAAAGATCAAGTTCGGCAAGTCGTCGATGGTCGGCCTGGTCACCGGCACCATCGCCGGCCTCGCCTCGATCACGCCGGCCTCCGGTTTCGTGGGTCCCGTCGAGGCGCTGCTCATCGGCGCCATCGCCGGCGTGCTCTGTCAGTGGGCCGTGCGTCTGATCAAGGAGAATCTGAAGATCGACGACACCCTCGACGTCTTCGCGGTGCACGGCGTCGGAGGGATCTTCGGCACCATCATGATCGCGGTGCTCGGGCATGGCAGCTTCATGGCCCAGGGTGTCGCGCTGCTCGCGGTCGGGGTCTTCACGGTGGTGCTCACCTTCGTGCTCGCGAAGGTCACGGCCCTGGTCACGCCGATGCGCGTCAGCAAGGAAGAGGAAGTGGAAGGCCTCGACTACGCCGCGCACGGCGAGCGAGCCTACGAGCTGGAGTCCTGAAACCCGCACAGCCGGTCAGGATGGAGGGGCGCCTGCGGGCGCCCCTCGTCGTTCCGGGGTCTTGCGGCCCGCAGCGATCGCGGCGACGCTGGCTGTCTTCCGGTCAGGAATCGTCTCCTCATGTCACGTCTTCTGCTGGGCTGCCTGCTCTGCGCGCTCGCCGGTACGGCGTCGCCCGCCCCCGTCGAACCCGCCTGGGACTACTTCGCCCCGCAGCGTGAGCTGATCCGGCGGGGCGTTCAGGCCGTGCTGATGTGCAATGGCCTGTTCACCTCCGAGCGCACCCTCGAGCAGGTCTTCGCCCAGGAACTGGCCTATCTCGATGCGCCGATCGGGTCCGCGGACGGCGGTGACTATCGGATCGATCCGCTCCTGCGCGCGGTGGAAGTCGGCGTGCCCGGGCCGACGCCGGTGATGCGGGCCGCCTTCCGCGACGGACTCGGCTGTGTGGTGCTGGCGCCGGATCAGGATCTGACCGCGATCGACGCGCTACCGCGCTTCGATCCCGTGCCCCCGGCGGGCCACGCGGCCACCCTGCCCTGGCCGGACGGGGATCTCGTGCCGGTGCCCGAACTCGACCCCGGCATCGACGCGACTGCCCTGCAGGCGGCCTCCGACTGGGCCTTCGACCGCGCGACGACGGAGCAGGACACCCTGTCGCTGCTCGTGCTGCATCATGGCCGGATCATCCATGAGCGCTATGCGCCGGGGATCGATCGCCATACGCGGACGCGCACCTGGTCGACGGCGAAGAGCATCGCCGTGACCCTGGTCGGCATGCTCGTCGATCGGGGCGACCTGTCCCTGGACGCACCCCTGCCCATCACCTGGCTGCCACGCGAGGCGGCGGCGCCGGAAACGGATCCGCGCCGCGCGATCACCCTGCGCCACGTGCTCAACATGAGCTCGGGCCTCGAGCCCGTGGACAGCTGGGGTCGCGAGTACGCGACGGGCTCCGGCCTGAGCTACTGGGCCGGCGCCAGTTCCGCGGAGGGGGCTCGGCGTCGAGGGCTGATCCGCGCGCCCGGCACCTCCTGGGACTACGAGAACTACGACACCCTGCTCGCCGTCCAGGCCATGAAGGAGGTACTCGGGTCCGAGGCGGCCTATCAGGCCTTTCCCAGGACAGCGCTGCTCGATCGCATCGGCATGGATCGCACCCTGGTCTCCACCGATCGCTTCGGGGATTTCGTGCTGTCCAGTCAGGTCTACGCGAATGCCCGTGACCTGGCGCGCTTCGGTCTTCTCTACGCACAGAACGGCGTCTGGAACGGTGAGCGCCTGCTCTCGGAGGCCTGGATCGACTTCGTGCGCACGCCCGCGCCCGCAAGCGCCGCGCGGGGCAATCACTACGGCGGGCAGTTCTGGCTGGTGCCCGATGGACGCGACGACGTGCCGAGGGACGCCTACGCCACCTCCGGGAATCGCGGCCAGTACGTCATCATCGTGCCCTCGAAGTCCCTGGTGATCGTGCGCCGCGGCCTCGACTGGGGGCGTCAGGGCTTCGATCGCTGGGATCTGCTGCGCGAGGTCCTGAGGGCCTTTCCCTGAGGCGCCGCCGCACTGGCCGGCCCGCCGCGGGGGACGCCTCTGCCCTGCTCCGGTAGACTGCGCCGCGCTCTTGATCGGGAGTCACCATGCGCTACGTCAGCACCCGCGGCGAAACCCCTCCGCAGCGATTCCAGGATGCCGTCCTCATGGGCCTTGCGCCGGACGGCGGCCTACTCGTCCCCGAGACCATCCCCGACGTGCGAGCTCATCTCGACGCCTGGCGTGGGCTGTCCTTCCCGGAACTGGCGACGGAGATCATCACCCTCTTCTGTGACGACATCCCCCGTGCCGACCTCGAGGCCCTCGTGCGGCGCAGCTACGCGACCTTCGACACGCCGGACGTGGCGCCCCTGGTCCCCGTCGGCGACCTCCAGGTCCTGGAGCTGTGGCACGGTCCGACGCTGGCCTTCAAGGACGTGGCCCTGCAGCTCCTGGGCAATCTCTTCGAGTACATCCTCGACGCGCGCGGCGAGACGCTGAACATCCTCGGCGCCACCAGTGGCGATACGGGCAGCGCGGCGATCGCGGGGACCCGCGGCCGCAGGAACATCGACGTCTTCGTCATGTATCCGCAAGGGCGCACCAGTCGCATCCAGGAACTCCAGATGACCACGGTGCCCGATGCGAACGTGCACATGCTGGCCATCGACGGGAGCTTCGACGACTGCCAGGCGATCCTGAAATCCACGTTCCGGGATCTGCCCTTCAAGGAGCAGTTCCACCTCGGCGCGGTGAATTCCGTCAACTGGGCGCGGGTGCTGGCGCAGATCGTCTACTACTTCCACGCGGCTCTGGCGCTGCGCGACGATGGCGGTCCCGTGACCTTCTCCGTCCCCACGGGCAACTTCGGCGACATCTTCGCGGGCTGGCTCGCGGCGCGCATGGGGCTGCCCATCGATCGGCTGGTGCTGGCGACGAACGAGAACGACATCCTCTCGGTGTTCTTCAACAGCGGCGTCTATCGCCGTGGTCAGGTGCACTTCACGGTCAGTCCGTCCATGGACATCCAGGTCGCGAGCAACTTCGAGCGCTTCCTCTACTACCGCCTCGGCGAGGATCCGGTGCGTCTCGCTCGCGAGATGGCGGCCTTTGCGGCGTCCGGTGAACTGGTGCTGGACGACGGCGAGGCCATCGATCCGCTGATCCGGGCGCGTGCCGTGGGGGCGGACGAGACCCTCGCCACGATCCGCGAGACCTGGTCCAGTGCGCACTACCTGCTCGATCCGCACACGGCGGTCGGCGTTGCTGCCGGGCGTGCCCTGCGCACGGAGGCGCCGCTCGTCTGTCTCGCCACGGCGCATCCGGCCAAGTTCCCGGAGTCCGTGCTGCGTGCCGTGGGTGAGGATCTGGCGCATCATCCGAAGGTGGATGGTCTGGCCGAGCTTCCGACGCGTTCGACGCCCCTGCCCGCCGACGAGGCCGTGGTGAAGGCCTTCATTCGAGAGCACGCCCGCAGCTGACGCACCCGGGAGCGGCAGCTGGACGTGCCGCCCCGATGCCTCGCTTCACCTCGGGGTACCGTTTCGTAGAGGGTTCCAAGATGGTGACGCCGAACCTGGTCCGTCGCGTGCGTGCAGCGCGTGTCCTGATCCTGCCCGTCCTGCTGCTGCTCGCTGCATCCGCCGCCGTGGCGGAGCTGCCGCGCACCATGACCTGGAGCGCGTACAACCTCGGCACCACCGGCTACAACCAGGCGGTGGGAATCGGCGCCATGCTCCGTCAGCGCTATGGCGTCACGCTGCGCGTGATTCCCGGCAAGAACGACATCTCCCGCTTGCTGCCCCTGCGGCGTGGCCTGGTGCAGTTCTCCGCCAACGGTGTCGCGACCTTCTTCGCCCAGGAGGGCCTGCATCAGTTCGCGGCGAAGGATTGGGGGCCTCTGCCCATCCGCCTCGTGGCCATGTCCAACGGCCTGTCCAATCAGGCGCTCGCGGTGGCAGCGGATACGGGCATCACCCGCTTCTCCGAGCTGCGTGGCCGTCGCGTCGCCTGGGTCCGGGGCGCGCCTTCGCTGAACGTCTCCACGGAAGCCTTCCTGGCCTGCGGCGGCCTCACCTGGAACGACGTCGAGCGTGTCGAGTTCCCCGGCTACGACGCCATGTGGAACGGCATCGTCGCGGGGCAGGTCGATGCCGCCTACGCGACCACCGTGTCCGGCCCCACGCGCAAGCTCGAGGCCTCACCGCGGGGCATCAGCTGGCCGCCGGCGCCGCACGACGATGCGCGCTGCTGGGAAGGCATCCGGGCCGTGGCGCCGTACTTCACCCAGCATGTCGCGACGCGTGGGGCGGGCATCAGCGACCAGTCGCCGCACGAGGGCGGGACCTATCCCTATCCCCTGCTCATGACCTTCGCGAACCAGGATGCGGGCGTGGTGCGCTCGCTCGCGGAAGCCATCGACCTGCACTTCGAGGATTTCCGCGACAGCGACCCGGGCGCCCTGGGCTGGGCCCGTGACCGCCAGATCTTCGACTGGGTGGTGCCCTATCACGAGGCGGCCGTCGACTACTGGCGATCCGTGGGGGTCTGGACGGACGCCCACGAGGCGCACAACGCCATGCTGCTGCGACGTCAGGCCGTGCTCGCGGACGCCTGGCAGGCCCATGTGACGCGCTGGACGGGCGACGACGACGGCTTCCAGGCCGCGTGGCTCGCGGAGCGTGCGCGTCGCCTCGCGGAAGCGGAGCTCGAGATCCTCGCCGTGGGCACCTCGGGACCATGAGCACGCGGCACCGCGCGCTGCCGCCCTGGGGTCTCTGGCTCACGGGCGCGGCGGCCATCGCGGCATCGCTCCTCGCCATGGACACGCTGCGCCTCTTCGGCGGTCAGCAGCTGCTCGGCAGCCTCGTCGCCGTCGACACCCAGTACTTCTACGCGCTCATCGCCCTGCTCCTGCCCCTCGTGTTCCTGCTCTTTCCGCCCTGGCGCGGCGCGCGCACCTTCCCTCTCGACCTGCTGCTCGCGCTCGTGGCGGTTGCGGCGCCGCTGTGGCTGTTCTTCCATGCAGAACAGATCCTCGACGAGGGCTGGGAGTTCGGCGCGCCTCCTCGCGCGATCCTCGTGAGTGTCTGTCTCTGGGGCCTGATGCTCGAAGCCGTGCGCCGCACGGCAGGCTGGGTGCTCTTCGTGCTGGTCGTGCTGTTCTCGTTCTATCCCCTCTTCGCCGATCGTGTGCCCGGGATCTTCGCGGGACTCGCTGTCCCCTTCGACGTGGTGGCGTCCTATCACGCCCTCGGCACCGAGAGTCTTCTCGGCCTGCCCTTCCGCGCCTTCGCGAACCTGGTGATCGGATTTCTCGTCTTCGGCATCGCGCTCCAGCATACGGGCGGAGGTCGATTCTTCATCGATCTGGCCTTCGCTCTCCTCGGGCGAGTCCGCGGTGGACCTGCGAAGGTCGCCATCGTCGCCAGCGGGCTCATGGGATCCATGAGCGGCAGCGTCATCACCAACGTGCTGACCACCGGCCAGCTCACGATCCCGACCATGAAGCAGAACGGCATCCGCGCCGACTACGCGGCGGGGGTCGAAGCCTGTGCGTCGACGGGAGGCGTCCTGCTGCCGCCGATCATGGGGTCCACGGCCTTCGTCATGGCGACCTTCCTGTCCGTGCCCTACGCGGAAGTCGCGATCGCGGCGACCATCCCCGCGCTCCTGTTCTTCTTCGGCCTGTTCATGCAGGTCGATGCCTACGCCGCGCGGGCCGGTCTGGCGGGCATCGCGGATGCGGACGCCCCGCGGCTCGGCGCCACGCTCCGGGCCGGCTGGTATCACCTGGGCTCCTTCGTCGTGCTCGTGGTGCTGCTCGTGGTGCTCAAGCAGGAAGCGGTGGCGCCCTGGCTGGCCACCGCCGTCCTCGTCGGCCTGAATCAGTGCATTCCCGGACAGCGCTGGGATCGCGCGGCCTTCGGAGCCTTCTGTCTGGCGGCCGGCGCGCTGCTCGCGGAGCTGCTCGCGATCCTCTCGGGTGTCGGACTCATCGTCGGTGCGCTGTCCCTCACGGGGCTGTCCGGCACCCTGGTCAACGAGCTGCTGTATCTCGCCGACGGATCCATGCTGGCGCTGCTGCTCATGGGGGCGCTGACCAGCTTCTTCCTCGGCATCGGCCTGACGGTGACCGCCGCGTACATCTTCCTCGCGATCGTCCTGGCCCCCGCCCTGGTGCAGGGCGGGCTCGACCCCATGGCCGTGCATCTGTTCATTCTCTACTGGGGCATGCTGTCCTTCATCACGCCGCCGGTCGCCCTCGGCGCCTTTGCCGCCGCCGCGATCGCGGGGACCTCGCCCATGCGCACCGGTTTCACCGCGATGCGGCTCGGCAGCGTCGTCTACTTCATCCCCTTCTTCTTCGTGCTCGATCCGGCCTATCTGTTCGCCGGTGACCTGACGGGGATCCTGCGCGTGATCCTGGAAGCGGGGCTGGGCATCGCCGTCATCGCGGGGGGATTGCAGGGTTACCTGCCGTTCTTCGGCCGCCTGCAGTCGCGCGGACTCCTGGGTGGCGCCGTCCGCGCGGTGGTCGTGCTTGGCGGCTTCTGCATCGCGCTCCCGGATCCGGCGCTGCTGACGACCCTCGTCAGCGGTCTGCAGCTCCTCGCCGCGGGCGTCACTGGGACCCTCGCCGCCCTCCTCCTGGATCGCTTCTGCTCGCCCGGGTCTCAGTCATCCACGGCTCGCGTCAGGGACATGTAGGCGCGATTGACGAAGCGCACCGGGTCGCCCATCTCGCCGTCGAGATCGGCGGTCGGACGCGCGGCCATCACCTCCTCGAGCGATGCGCCCGCCGCGATCAGGGCACTGATGCGATCCCGCGCGATGCTCAGGAGCTCGACGTAGCGCTTCAGTTCCGCGCGATTCGTGACCGGGCCGTGCCCGGGAATCACGGCGGTTTCGTCGTCGATTTCCGCGAGTACGGCCGTGCAGAAGGCGATCATCCCGTCGAGGTCGCCGCCGCTGCCCGTATCGATGAAGGGCCAGCCCGCGTTGTTGAAGACGTCGCCCAGATGGACCGCATTGCGGCCGCGAAAGATGACCGCCGTGTCTCCGGTGGTGTGTGCGGGTCCCGCATGCAGCAGATCGATCTGCTCGCCGTTGAAATGAAAGCTCATGTGATCGTCGAAGGTGATCACCGGCAGGGCGTCCGCCGGGTAGGGCTTCTGGTCGTAGACCACGGAGACGAGATCGACGAGCCCGCCCTTCGCCATGCCGGCGCGCGCGTTCGCCTGGGAGACGAGCCAGGTGCCGTCCGGCCCGTAGGACATGTTTCCGTCCGCGTGATCGAAGTGCCAGTGCGTGTTGACGATGAAGTCGACGCTGATCGAGCCGAGGCGGGACAGCGCGACGTCCAGGTCGTCGCGGATTTCCGGAAACTGATCGTCCACGAGCAGCGTGCCCTGGGGCCCGATGGAGGCAGCGATGTTGCCCCCCATGCCGAACAGGACGTGGAAGCCGGGGGCGATGGTCTGCGTCGAGACCTCGATGGCATCGGGCTGCCAGCCGAAGGCGTCGAAGATGCCCTGGCGGTCCACGGGAGGCATGGCCTCCGGTGCCTGTCCCGCCGTTGCGGCGATGCAGGCAAGAACGCCGGCGAGCGCACCTGCGGTCCCGAGTGACCTGAAGCGGATCATGGCCTGTCTCCCTCCAGCCATCCGGTCCGGATGGGCTCTGCGCGCATGATGCCATGCGATCCAGGGCGATCGGGCGGTGTAGGCTGTGGCCTGTGCGTCGTTCCGGGGAGGGGAGAACCATGAAGAGGTCAGGTGGCAGGGCCGGGTCCGCGACCGGTGCATCACGCGCGGTGCTGTTCGCTGTCGTGGCCCTGCTGGGCACGGCCTGTGGCGAAGCGCCCGACGCGGTCGCCGCGAAACGCGAGGCCGAGCTGGTGATCACCCATGCACGGGTGATCACGGTGGACGACGCCTTCACCATCGCGGACACCGTGGTCGTGGACGAGGGCCGCATCGCGGCGGTCGGCGGCCCCGAACTGCTGGAGCGCTGGACGGCGCCGGAGGTCCTCGACCTCGAGGGGCGCGCGCTCATGCCGGGCTTCGTCGACGCCCACATCCACATCCGGGGGACGGCGCGCCGGCACGTCGCCCTGGCGGGGACCTCGTCCATCGCCGAGCTTCAGGCACGCGTCGAGGCGCGGGCGCGCGCCCTGGGTCCCGGTGAATGGATCACGGGCTACGGCTGGTCCGAGGACGAACTGGCCGATGGGCGCAAGCCGGACCGGCGCGATCTCGATGCGGTGGCTCCGGACAATCCGGTCGTGCTCACCCGGGCGGGCGGACACAGCGCGGTGGCGAACAGCCGCGCGCTCCTGCTCGGTGAGATCGATGCGGCCACGGACGATCCCGACGGTGGCGTGATCGAGCGCGATGCACAGGGCGTCCCGACGGGGGTCATTCGTGAACGGCAGGATCTGCTGACGCGTCTCGTCCCCGCGGCGACCGAGGCAGAGCTGGAGGAGAGCCTGGTCGAGGCGCTCGAGGCGCTGCTGCCGCTCGGGATCACGAGCATCGTCGATGCGGCCAAGCAGCCGGAGGACTGGCCGCGCTGGGTGAAGGTCTACGCGCAGCATCGCGGCGAGCTGCCGCGCGCGGCCGTGCAGATGCTCTGGCCCGGGGCGGAGGCGATGGCGGCGCTCCGCGAGCAGGATCCGGCCGATGAGCACCTTCGCCTCGGACCGATCAAGGTGTTCGCGGACGGCGGATTCACCGGGCCCGCCGCCTTCACCACGGAACCCTATGTCGGCCAGGGGGACTACCGTGGCTATCTCACGCGACCGGAGCCGGAACTGGTCGCGCTTCTCGACGAGATCCACGATGCGGGCTGGCAGATGGGGGTTCACGCGATCGGCGATGCGGCCATCGAGATCGTCGCCCAGACGCTGGCCGAGGTGCTCGAACGCAATCCGCGAGAGAACCACCGCCACTATCTGAACCATTTCAGCATGCGGCCCACGGACGCGACCATGGACCTGATGGCGCAGCACGGCATCGCCATCACGCAGCAGCCGAACTTCACCTACACCCTGGAAGGCCGCTACGTGGCGAATCTCGATGGCTGGCGCCTGGAGCACAACAACCCCGTGCGCTCGCCGATGGAACACGGCATTCACGTTGCGCTGTCCAGCGACATCCTGCCGATCGGTCCTCTCGTCGGCCTCTATGGTGCGGTGACCCGAAAGGGGATGAGCGGCCGCGTGTTCGCAGAGGAGGAGGCCATCACCATGCCGGAGGCGATCCGGGCCTACACCCGCGACGCGGCCTGGATCACCTTCGAGGAGGATGAGAAGGGATCCATCGAGGTCGGCAAGCTGGCCGACATGATCGAACTGTCCGAGGATCTCCTGACGATTCCGCCGGAGCGCATCATGGACGTCCAGGTGCTGCGGACCTGGCTCGGTGGCCGGCTTGTCCACGCCCGGGACTGATCCCGACGCGGATCGCGACCCTGCCACACCGGGTTTCGTTCGCGTCCTCGGGCGGACCGACGTGATCGCGCTCGCCTTCGGCGCCATGATCGGCTGGGGCTGGGTGGTGCTCGCCGGCGACTGGATCCTGAGGGCGGGCAGCGGCGGGGCGCTCCTCGCCTTCGCACTCGGTGGCCTCGTCGTCCTGCTCATCGGCCTGACCTATGCCGAGCTCGCCGCGGCCATGCCCCTGGCCGGCGGAGAGCACGTCTACAGCGAGCGGGCGCTCGGACGCACCGCGAGCTTCGTCACGACCTGGGCGATCATCCTCGGCTATGTATCGGTGGTGGCCTTCGAGGCGGTCGCGCTCCCCACGGTGCTCGCGCTGCTGTTTCCCATCATGGATGCGCCACCGCTCTGGCATGTGGCGGGCTGGCCCGTCACGGGCCCCTGGCTGATCGTCGGCATGGCCGGCGCGCTCCTCGTGACGCTGGTGAACGTCACCGGTGTGCGCGTCGCTGCCCGGCTGCAGACGCTGGTGGTCACGCTGATCTTCACGGCCGGCGCGGCGCTCTTCGGCGGCGCGGTGGCCGTGGGTGAGCTCGATCATCTCGCGCCCCTGATGCGCGACGGCGTGCCCGGCGTCCTCGCGGTGCTGGTGATGGTGCCCTTCCTCTTCGTGGGCTTCGACGTGATCCCCCAGGCGGCGGAGGAGATCGACCTGCCGCGGCGCAGCATCGGCGGGTTGCTGCTGCTGTCCGTGGTACTCGCTGCAGGGTTCTACATGGTCGTGGTGCTCGGCGTCGGCCTCGCGCTGCCTTCTGCGGCCCTCGAAGACGCCGACCTGGTCACGGCACAGGCGGCCGAAGTCCTCTTCGGCGAGGCGGGACGCGTGTTCCTGCTCTGCGCGGGACTCGCAGGCATCCTCACGAGCTGGAACGGTTTCCTGCTCGGAGGGAGCCGCGCGGTCTATGCGCTCGCGCGCGCGGGGCTGCTGCCCGCGTTCCTCGGACGCCTGAGCCCGCGGTTCCGCACGCCGGTCAACGCGATCCTCATGATCGGTGCGCTCTCGCTGCTGGCGCCGCTGTTCGGCCGGCCCGTGCTCGTCTGGCTCGTCGATGCCGGGGGTGTGGGCATCGTCCTGGCCTACCTCATGGTCGCCCTGTCCTTCATCGTGCTGCGGCGTCGTGAACCGGCCCTGCCGCGGCCCTTCCGCGTGCCCTTCGGACAGCCGCTTGCCGTGCTGGCGCTGGTGCTCGCCGCGGGCCTCCTCTGCCTGTATCTGCCCGGAAGCCCGGCGGCGCTGCGCTGGCCCGAGGAATGGTTGATCGTGATCGCCTGGTGCGGCCTCGGCGGGGTGCTGTTCGCGCTTCGCGGGCGTGGGCAGCCATCGCCGCAGGCGACGGAGGCTTCCGCCGACGATGGCGGCGTCGAGGTCGCTGCAGACGCCTGAGAGAGCGGCCCGCACCGCGCCGAACCTGGAGGCGCTGGTCCTGTTCGCTCAGCCGGGGAACAGGGTGACCAGTTCCGTGAGGTCGCGGATCTCCCAGGTCGGCGTCACGTCCTCGTCGGACCAGGCCGACGGGCTGCGATTCACCCACACCGTGCTCATGCCGACGCCGGCAGCGCCGCGCACGTCGTCGCGGGGATGGTCGCCGATGTGCACCGCGGCGTCGGGACCCAGGCCTGCGCGCTGCAGCGCCGCCTCGAACATGGCCGGATCCGGCTTGCGGCGGCCCACCGATTCCGCGCTGAGGTGGAAGGCGAAATAGCGGTCCAGACCCAGGCGTGCGACGTTCGCGTTGCCGTTCGAGAGGGCGCCGAGCGTGTAGTGACGCGCCAGGTGAGCGAGCGTGTCGAGGGCGTCCTCGAAGTACTCGATGTCGTGTCGGGCATCCAGGAAATGCGCGAAGGCACCGGCCGCGATGGCCTCCGCATCGGCGTAGCCGCAGGCGTCCAGGGCGGCGCCGAGCACGCGCCTGCGCAGGGTCGACAGGTCGTGCACGAGCTCGGGGTCGCGCGCGAGCGCCGCGTCGCGCAGCGCGGCCATGCCGGCGCTGTCGAAGCGGCGGTTCACGTCCGGGGCGTGAACATCCAGATACTCGCGCAGCCGGTGCTCCGCACGGACGATCACCGGCCCGACGGGCCAGAGCGTGTCGTCCAGATCGAAGGTGATGAGGCGCACGGTGCTCATCGATCCTCCTCGTCCGTGCCGCGCCGGGGGTTGCTGACCGCCGCGGGCGTGGCGCGCTGGGCCCGCGGATGCGCCCGATCATAGACGTCCGCGAGGTGCCGGAAGTCGAGGTGCGTGTAGACCTGGGTCGTCGCGATGTCCGCGTGGCCCAGCAGTTCCTGGACGGCGCGAAGATCGCCGCTGGCCTCGAGCAGATGGCTCGCGAAGGAGTGGCGCAGGGCATGGGGATGCACGCGCCCGTCGATCTGCCGGGCGCGGCCGCGGCGGGCCAGGCGCTGCTGGATGGTGCGTGCACCGAGGCGCTCGCCGCGCAGGCTGACGAAGAGCGGACCGGCGTCGGCGCGCAGTGCGATGGCGCAGAGTGGACGCAGCTTCAGCCAGTCAGCGAGCGCGGTCCGGGCCTGGGTCCCCACGGGCACGCGCCGGGTCTTGCTGCCCTTGCCGGTGACGCCGACCACGCCATCGTCGCGATCGACGTCCCCGACGTCGAGGGCGACGAGTTCCGCGAGTCGCAGGCCGCTGGAGTAGAAGAGCTCGAAGGCCGCCTGGTCGCGCGCGGCGAGCCAGGCGGCGCGCGGATCGTCCGGATCCGTGGCGGCCGCGCCGTCCAGCAGATGGTGAACCTGATCGACGTCGAGCACTCTCGGCAGGCGCTTCGTGGCCCGCGGTGCCTGGACGCCTCGGGCGGGATTCCTCTGGCAATGCCCTTCCCGGGCGAGATAGTCGTAGAAGGTCCGCAGGGCCGACAGTGCGCGCGCGATCGACCGGCCGCCGCGCCCGCGGCCGTGCTCGGCCGCGATGAACCCGCGCACGCGGTGCACGTCGACCGCATCGAGGGCAGGGTTGCCGTCCTGGGTGGCGAGCCAGGCCAGAAAGCGTTCGAGATCGCGGGCGTAGGCGTCGACGGTACGAGGGGAGAGCTGGCGCTCGCGTTCCAGGTGCGTGATGAACGCGTCCCGCTGGGCGGCCCCGGCTCCGGCGGTCACGCGCTGTCTTGTGCGGAGCCGGTCATGCGCGCCAGCAGCCGGGCCGTGGTATCGCCGATGAAGCGGAAGAAGAGCGTGCCCATGTCCGGACTGAAGTGGGCAGGATCGCCGCTGCCGAGCGCCACGATGAGCGTGCCGCCGGGGGCTGCGACCGGCATCACGGCTGCCGAGGCCACCGTGGTCGCAGCATCCTGGAAGAGGAAGGCGAGCTCCGCTTCGCGCAGCGGGCCACAGACCACCCTGCCCGGCCGCAGCAGCTGACCGACGACAGCTTCTGCGGTCGCTTCGTCCACGCTGTCGACGCAGGCCGAGACGGCGCTCGGCAGCTGCGCGCGATGGACGCCGCGCAGGCGGACCGCTTCGAGCTCGAAGCCCTCGGCGAGGCCCTCCTCGAGGCGATGCAGCAGCGTCGCCACGTCCGTGGCGTCCATGAGCGACGTGCTGATCGCGAGCGTGCGCTCGAAGATGCCGTGATTGGTGCGCGCGTTGCGCAGGATCTCGTTCAGACGCCGGCGCATCTCGATGTTGCGCTCGCGCAGCAGGGCCACCTGACGCTCGACGAGCGACACGGCGCCGGCGCCGCCGTGCGGCAGCGCGAGATCCGCGAGCAGGGCCTCGCGACCGAGGAAGAAATCCGGATGATTGCGCAGGAAATCGGCGACCTCGTCCGCGGAGAGGGCCGGCGCGGGCGCTCGGGCGAGGTCAGCGGCCGGTTTTTCGCTCATAGATCCACGCGCCCTTCGAAGACGACCGCCGTCGGCCCGGCCATGGTAATCGGATGGCCCGGGCCCTGCCAGGCGAGGCGCAGCTTGCCGCCCGGGAGGGACACCTTCACCCGCCCCTGGCAGCGCCCGTGCCGCTGTGCGGCCGCCACGGCCGCGCAGGCACCGGAGCCGCAGGCGCGCGTCTCGCCGACCCCGCGCTCGTAGACCCGCAGGCGCAGGAAGCCGCTGTCGACGATCTGGCAGAAGCCCACGTTGACGCTCTCGGGAAAGCAGGGATGCTGCTGCAGGGCCGCACCGAGACGATCCACCTCGGTGGCGGCGATGTCGTCGACGAAGAGCACCGCGTGGGGATTGCCCATGGACACGAGCGTGACCTCGAGCTCCTCCGTGCCCAGACGGATGTGCGCACCGCCCTCGACGAGCGCCGCACCTGCGGTCGCGACGAAGGGCAGGGCCACCGGGTCGAAGACGGGCTCTCCCATGTCGACCTCGACCTGATCCTCGCTGTGCATCTGGCAGGTGATGAGTCCGCGCGGCACCTCGAAGACGATGCGGCGCTTGCGCGTCAGTTGACGGTCGCGCACGAACCGGGCGATGCAGCGGGCGCCGTTGCCGCACTGTTCGGCCTCGCTGCCGTCCGTATTGAAGATGCGATAGCGGAAATCGGCGTCCGGGGTCGAGGGTGCCTCCGCGACCAGGAGCTGATCGAAGCCGATGCCGGTGTGCCGGTCCGCGAGCGCGCGGATACGCTCCGGATCCAGCTCCGCGCGCTGCGTCAGCAGGTCGACGACGACGAAGTCGTTGCCGAGGCCGTGCATCTTGGTGAACTCGATCGCCATGCCGTCAGAGTCCGTCCACGGACTCGAGCGCGAGCTGATCCTCGATGGTTTCGCGCCGGCGTACGAGGCGCGCTTCGCCCTGTCGAACCAGCACCTCTGCGGGACGATTGCGGCTGTTGTAGTTGGAGGCCATGCCGAAACCGTAGGCGCCGGCGTCGAGGATCGCCAGAAGATCGCCCTCCCGGACCGCGAGGGGGCGCTCCCGGCCCAGCACGTCCGAGGATTCGCACACGGGCCCGACCACGTCCACGACCTGCTCCGCGGCACCGGGCTGGTCCGTGACCGGCACGATGTCGTGCCACGCCTGATAGAGGGCGGGACGCATGAGGTCGTTCATGGCTGCATCGATGATCGCGAAGTGTCGGCCTTCGTTCTCCTTGAGGTATTCGACGCGCGTCAGCAGCACACCGGCTTCCGCGACGAGCCATCGACCGGGCTCGAGCAGCAGGGTCTGGGGACGCCCCTGGAGTTCACCGAGCAGCGCCTCGGCATAGCGGGCGGTCTCCGGAGGCGCCTCGTCCCGATAGCGCACGCCGAGGCCGCCGCCGACGTCGATGTGCGCGAGATGGATGCCTTCTTCGCCGAGGCGGTCGACGAGGTCGAGGACGCGCCGCAGGGCGTCCACGAAGGGCTCGATGCGCGTCAGCTGGGATCCGATGTGGCAGTCGATGCCGTGCACGTCCAGCCACGGAGAGGCTGCGGCCTGGCGATAGAGTCCGAACGCGGGCGCCATGGCCACGCCGAACTTGTTCTCCTTCAGGCCCGTGGAGATGTAGGGATGGGTGACCGCATCGACGTCCGGATTGACGCGGATCGAGATGGGCGCAGGGCGCCCTGCCGCCCGGGCGGCGTGCTCGATGCGCCCGAGCTCTGCGGCGGACTCCACGTTGAAGCAGCCGATGCCGACGGCGAGGGCGCGATCGATCTCCGCGCGCGACTTGCCGACGCCTGCGAACACGATCTGCTCGGGTTTGCCGCCTGCGCGCAGCACGCGCTCCAGCTCACCGCCGGAGACGATGTCGAAGCCGGCGCCCAGCCGTGCCAGGAGGCCGAGGACGGCGAGGTTGGCATTGGCCTTCACGGCGTAGCAGATGCGGTGGGGATGCCTCGCGAAGGCGGCATCGAAGGCGCCGTAGCGCGCCGCGATCGCATCTCCGCAATAGACGTAGGTGGGCGTGCCGAAGCGTTCGGCGATGTCCGTGAGCGGCACGCCGTCGGCGCGCAGCACGTGATCCCGGCGCTGGAAGGGCTCCGGACTCACGGACGAAGCAGCGAGAGGACCCGGGCCGGCGCCGCGGCGGGCTCCTCGGGCAGTTCGAGGGGCCCCTTGATGCCGCAGCTGGCCGCAAGGACCGGAACGAGCAGGGCCGTGGCCGCCATCCTGAGGAAGAGGCTCATGTCGGAATCTCCGATGAAACGGCCTCCGGGTGGGTCAGGAGGCCGGTACCGTTGCGGCGCGCATCATAGCAGCCGGCGTCCCGCGATCCCTCAGGGTCCGGCGGCGAGGCGCGCCCGTCCCCGTGCCACGGCGGCGCGGACCTGTGCCGGCGCGGTGCCGCCGAGATGGTCCCGGGCGGCGACCGATCCTTCCGGCGTGAGCACGTCGAAGACGTCCGCCTCGATCACCGGGGAAAACCCCGCCAGGGTCTCGAGGGGCAGCTCGGCCAGGTCGCAGCCCGCCTCGATCGCGTGGGCCACGGCACGGCCCACGACCTCGTGCGCGTCGCGGAAGGGCACGCCGCGGCGGACCAGGTAGTCGGCGAGATCCGTGGCCGTGGCGAAGCCGCGGATCGCGGCCGCGCGCATCGCCGTCCGGTCGGCGATCAGGGAGGGCACCATGTCCGCATAGGCCTTCAGGCAGTCCCGCAGCGTGTCCACGAGGTCGAAGAGGGGCTCCTTGTCCTCCTGATTGTCCTTGTTGTAGGCGAGAGGCTGCGCCTTCATGAGCATGAGCAGGGCCGTGAGATGCCCGGCGACACGACCCGTCTTGCCGCGCACCAGCTCCGGCACATCGGGATTCTTCTTCTGCGGCATGATCGACGAGCCGGTGCAGAAGCGATCGGGCAGCTGCACGAAACCGAACTGCGCCGAAGCCCAGAGCACCAGCTCCTCGGAGAAGCGCGACAGATGCACCATGGTCAGGCTCGCCCAGGCGGCGAACTCGATGGCGAAATCGCGATCGCTGACCGCATCGAGGGAGTTCTCGCAGATGCGTGCGAAGCCCAGGGCCGCAGCGGTCTGGCTGCGGTCGATGGGGAAGGTGGTGCCGGCCAGTGCCGCGGCCCCCAGGGGCATGACGTCGACGCGCCGTCGGCAGTCCGCGAGCCGTTCCCGATCGCGCAGGAGCATCTCGAACCAGGCCAGGAGATGATGACCGAAGGTGACGGGCTGTGCGGTCTGCAGATGGGTGAAGCCCGGCATGATGGCGTCGGCATAGGTTTCGGCGCGCTCCAGCAGGGCCGTGGCGAGGCGCACGAGCTCGGCGTCGAGCAGGTCGATCTCCTCGCGAAGCCAGAGGCGGATGTCCGTGGCGACCTGATCGTTCCGGGACCGACCCGTGTGGAGCTTCTTGCCTGCAGCGCCGATGCGTTCCGTCAGGCGGGCCTCGATGTTCATGTGCACGTCCTCGAGGGTCACGGACCACTCGAAGCTGCCCTGCTCGATCTCGGCGCGGATCCCCTCCAGGCCCCCGCGGATGGCGTCCTGCTCTTCCTGGCTGAGTACCCCCACATTGCATAACATGGCTGCGTGGGCGAGGGAGCCCTCGATGTCGTGCCGGTACAGGCGGCGGTCGAAGTTCACGGACGCCGTGAAGCGCTCCACGAACGCGTCCGTCGGCTCGGCGAAGCGACCACCCCAGGGTTTTCCATGAGCGTCGGTCATGACAAGGCGGCTCCTGATGGTTCAGACGGCAGCGTCGAGCCGTCGCGCGGGGGCGCGAGTATAAACGACGCCTTCGGTCGCCCGGGCCTGCAGGATGCGGTCATGGCCCGCGCCCTGCGCGCGAACGGGGCCGTCGAGAGCAGCAGCGAGGACCGCTTCGTCGTTCCCGAGCTGTGCACGATCACGGGCCTGTCCGTGGTCGCGCTGGCAGCGGAGCTCCTCGCGGTGGTGGTGACGCTCCTCGGCGCCGAGCTCAGCTGGGCTCGCTTCGGCGTGGTGTCCCTGTTCCTGCAGTGGACCTCCCTCACCGCCGCGGCGGCGCTGTGTCTCGCGCGACCCCTGCTCGCGCGGCTGGAGCTGGTCGTCGGCGGCGTGGCCGCATGGCTGCTCGTGAGCCTCATCGTGGTGCTCGTCTCCGTGCTCGGAGAGCTCGCGGTCAGCGGTGATCTGGGCGCGGCGCTGCGTGCCGTGGTCGGCCTGGAGCCGCTTCCGGAAGCCCGCACGCCCCAGTGGACACGCATGCTGCGGACCGCCGTCGTGGGCACGATCATCGCGGGCATGGTGCTGCGCTACCTGTTCGTGCAGCAGCGCCTCCGCTCGCGCGAGCAGTCGGAGCTGCGGCTGCGCCTGCAGGCGCTGCAGTCGCGGATCCGTCCCCATTTCCTCTTCAACAGCATGAACATCATCGCGAGTCTCATCGAGACCGACCCGGAAACCGCCGAAGCGGTCGTCGAGGACCTCTCCGAACTGTTTAGGGCGTCCCTCAACGAGGCCGGGAACCAGGTGCCGCTGCAGGTGGAGCTCGATCTCTGCGACCGATACGTGCGCATCGAGCAGCTGCGTCTCGGCGATCGTCTCGCCATCGACTGGGATACGGATCCGATCCCGCACGGGGTGGAGATTCCCCTGCTGACGCTCCAGCCGCTCATGGAGAACGCGATCTACCACGGGATCCAGCCGCTCCCGGAAGGGGGCACCATCGAGGTGCGTCTGAGCATCGACGACGAGCTGGTCGAGATCCGGATCACCAATCCGATTCCGGCGCCCGATCAGGTCCGGCATCGGCACACCCAGGGCAATCGCATGGCCCTGGCGAACATCCGCAGCCGACTCGCCGTACTCTACGGGGCGGAGGCCGAGCTGCAGGCCGGCGTACAGGGCGAGCGTTTCGTGACGCGCCTGCGCTATCCTGTCCGTCGCGCGCTGTCGCAGGAGGCGGACGGCCCGCAAGGGAGAGCCAATCGATGAAGATCCTCGTTGTCGACGACGAGAAACTCGCCCGGGACCGGCTGGTCCGGATCGTGGAGCGCCTGGGGGGGTACGAAGTGCTGGGCGAGGCGGCCCACGGCCTGGAGGCCGTGCAGAAGACCCAGGCCCTCGCGCCGGATCTCGTGCTCATGGACATCCGCATGCCGGGCATGGACGGCCTGGAGGCTGCCCGCCACATCGCGCAGATGGAATCGCCGCCGGCGGTCATCTTCTGCACGGCCTTCGAGGAACATGCGATCGAGGCCTTCGACGTGCAGGCCGTGGGCTATCTGCTCAAGCCGGTGCGCGCGGCGGATCTCGAGGACACGCTGAATCGGGCGTCGCGGGCCAACCGGGCGCAGCTCGCGGCCCTCGCCGAGGAAGACATCACCGGAAACGGCTCCCGCACCCACATCAGCGCACGGACGCGCCGCGGCATCGAGCTCGTCCCGGTCGACGAGATCCGCTTCTTCCAGGCGGATCAGAAGTACGTGACCGTGCGCTGGCCGGGCGGTGAGCTGCTCATCGACGATACGCTGCGCCAGCTCGAGAACGAGTTCGGTGAGCGCTTCATCCGCATCCACCGCAACGCGCTCGTGGCGGTGAAGTACCTCGAGGGCCTCGAGCGGGACGCGCAGGGCCACTACCAGATCAAGATGCGCGGCCTGGACGACCGCCTCGACGTGTCTCGGCGCCACGTGGCGGGGCTGAGGCGCTTCATCCAGTCGCTGTAGGAGGTCGTCCGGCTCGTCCTCGTCCGGAGGGCGAGCGGGGCCCCCTGCGCCGCTCCATCCGCTCCCGGGAGAGACTTCACGCATGACCCCTGCGCGCGTCCGTATCGCCACCCGCTCCTCGAATCTCGCTCTCTGGCAGGCGCACTGGGTGCGCGATCGGCTGCGCGAGCTCCATGCCGGGCTCGAGATCGAGCTCGTCGAGATGAAGACCCGCGGCGACAAGTTCCTCTCCGCGCCCCTGTCGGAGATCGGCGGCAAGGGCTGGTTCGTGAAGGAGCTCGAGACCGCGCTCCTGGACGGCAGTGCCGATCTCGCCGTGCACTCCATGAAGGACGTGCCCGTGAGCTTTCCGGACGGCCTGGGCCTGTCGGTCATCTGTGAACGCGAGGATCCGACGGATGCACTGGTGATCCGCGCCGGGGTCGCAGCGACGGATCTCGCGAGCCTGCCGCAGGGCGCGCGGGTCGGGACGGCGAGTCTGCGTCGCGCCAGCCAGATCCGGGCGCTGCGTCCGGATATCGTGACCGGGCCCGTTCGCGGCAACGTCGAGACGCGTCTGTCGAAGCTCGATGGTGGCGAATTCGACGCCATCGTCCTGGCGTCGGCCGGGCTGATCCGCCTCGGTCTCGGCGACCGCATCCACCATCGTCTGGCGCCGCCGGAGTTCCTCCCGGCCGGCGGGCAGGGCGCCGTGGGCATCGAATGCAGGGACGACGACGCGGCGATCCAGGCCCTCCTGGCGCCGCTCGCCGATGGGCCCACGGCGCGTTGCGTGGCGGCGGAGCGGGCGGTCAGCCGACGCCTCGGCGGCAACTGTTCCGTCCCCCTCGCGGCGCATGCGGTCACCGCGGGCGACGCGCTCCGGCTGGTGGCGCTCGTGGCCAGCCTCGACGGTGGGCAGGTGATCCGGGCGGAAGGCACCGGCACCGATCCCGATGCGCTCGGCCTCGAAGTCGCCGAGGCCCTGCTCGCGCGGGGGGCCGGGCCCGTGCTCGAGGCGGCCGCGGCCGCCAGCGCGTGACCCGGGGCGACGTCCTCGTCCTGCGCCCGCAGCCCGGCGCGGATGAGACCGTCGCCGCCCTTGAGGAGGCAGGGATCGCGGCCCGGGCGATGCCCGTGCTCGACATCGAGGCCATGCCCGACTCCCCGGCCCTGCGCGCCTGCGTCCAGGATCTCGATCACCACGACGCCGTGATCTTCGTCAGTCCGGCAGCGGTGCGTCACGGCCTGCGTTGGATCGACCGCTACTGGCCGCAGTATCCTCTTCGCGTCCGCTGGTTCGCCGTGGGTGCCCGGACCGCGGCGGAACTCGCCGCCCATGGCATTCGTGCCCTGGTGCCCGACGGGGACGAGCGCGCCGAGGGGCTGCTTGCCCTGCGCGAACTGCAGGCCGGCGAGGTGCATCGGGTACTCGTCGTCCGCGGTGAGGGTGGGCGAGCATTGCTGGCGGAGGAGCTCGCGGCCCGGGGTGCCACGGTGGCGTTCCTCGAGGTCTACCGCCGCCGACCCCGCGCCGTGGCCCTGCCGCCGCTGGCGCAGGTCCGCGCGCTGGTGGTGTCCAGCGGCGAGGTCCTCGAGGCCTGCCTCGCCACCGGCGGGGCAGGGCTGCGGACCTGCCCGCTGGTGGTGCCCTCGGAGCGTGTCGCTGCGGGCGCCCGTGAGGCAGGGTTCACGTGCGTGGAGGTCGCCGCCGGAGCCGGCCCGTTCGCGACCATCGAGGCCCTCCGTCGGCTGGGGGTCGGAACCGGATCCACGGGAGCAGCGCAGTGACGGACAGCAAGCAGGACGACGAAGCAGCGCCGGGCAGGGCCGTGCCTTCTCCTGCGGCGGCTGCCGGCCCCGTGGACGAGGCCGCGCCGGCCCCCCCGCGTCGCTCGGCTGGTCCGCCGGCATCCTCCACCCGGGACCCATCGGCGGAAGCGGACCGTCCTTCGCGCGCCCCGCTCGTGCTCGCGCTGCTCGCGCTCCTCATCGCCCTGGGTGCGGGGGGGATCGCCGGGTGGCCCTACTGGCTTGCCTACCAGGGTCAGGATCCCCTGGCCGGAATCGAGGCCCGCGTCGGGCGCATGGAGTCGCGCCTCGATACGCGCACCGAGGAGCTGGAGGCGGTCAGCGAGCGGGCGCAGCGCGCAGCCGACGCGCTCCGCAGCGAGATGGAGGCGCGCGAGGCGTCCTTCGCCGAGCTGCGCGGTGCCTTCGCGTCCCTGTCCTCGGAGGTGGCGGGCACGGGACCCGTCGACGAGCCGCGCTGGCGCCTGGCTGAGGTGCACTATCTGCTGCGCATCGCCAACCAGCGGGCGCGCATGGAACAGGACGCGGACGGCGCCCTGGCCCTGCTGTCCGCGGCGGACGACGTCCTCGCCGAGCTCGACGACTATGGCCTGTATCCTGTGCGCGAAGCCATCGCGGCCGCCTTGTCGCGCCTGCGCATGCAGCCGGTCGTGGATCGTGTCGGCATCTACCTGGAACTCGAACAACTGAGTGCGCGGATCGCCGAACTCCCCGCCGGTCGGCGTGAATTCCCCCCCCCGGCGCCCCCGTCGCTGCCGGACAGCGACGCGGACGCGGCGACCTGGGCTCGCACGCTCGCGCAGCGCTTCGCGGGACTCTTCGATTTCCGGATTCATCGACCCGCGCCCGTGCTTCCCCTGGTCGCACCCTCCGAGATCAACCTCCTCCGTCACAACCTGCGCCTGAAGCTCGAGCAGGCACAGCTCGCGCTGTTGCGCGGTGACCAGGCCGTCTGGCAGGACGCACTCGGCGACGCGGCGACCTGGGTGGAGACCTACTTCGATCCCGATGCCCCCGGAACCCGGTCCCTCCGCGAGGCGCTGCTCGGCCTCGCGGCGGTGCGTGTCGATGTCGAGATCCCCGATATCAGTGAGCCTGCCATCGTCCTCGAGCGTCTGCGCGGTCGCCTCACGGCGGAGGGTGCCGCGTCGTGATCCGCCGCATCGCGAGCGTCTTCGGGCTGCTGCTGCTCTCGGGCGTGCTCGGCACCCTCATCGCGCAGGATCCGGGCTATGTGCTCGTGTCCTGGAACGATCTGTCCTTCGAGACGAGCCTCTGGTTCGGCCTCGTCCTGCTGCTCGTGCTGTTCTTCGTGGTTCGCCTGCTGCGCGGAGGCTATCGAGCGCTCACGGGTACCGGGGCCGGGGTGCGAGCCTGGACGAGTCGACGCATGCAGCGACGCGCGCAGCGCCTCTCCACCCAGGGGCTGCTGTCGCTCGCGGAAGGGGAACCCGGGCGCGCCTACAAGCTGCTCATGGATGCGGCACCGCGCGTGGAGACACCGCTCGTGAACTACCTCGCCGCGGCACGGGCAGCTCATGACGCTCAGCGTCCCGAGGATCGCGATGCGGCGCTGGAGCAGGCGCTCGAGGTGACGCCCGCCGCGACCCTCGCCGTGGGGCTCACCCGTGCGGAGTTGCTCATGGCGAACCGGCAGTGGGAGCAGGCCCTGTCCACGCTGCTGCCCCTGCGGGCCGGCGTGCCCCGAAACCTGGTCGTGCTGCGCATGCTGCGCCGCGTCTACGAACAGCTCGAGGACTGGCGGGCGCTTGCGGAGCTGGTGCCGGATCTGAAGCGCGCCGGCGTCGTCGAGGGCGACGCCCTCGATGCGCTCGAGCGCCGGACCTGGCGCGCGGAACTCGCGCGGGCGGCGGCCCTGGCGCGCGGGTCCGACGATCCGACCAGCCTCGAAGCGCTGTGGCGTGACGTGCCTCGGCATCTGCACAGCCAGCCGGAAATGGTCGCGGCCTACGCCCAGGCGCTCATGAGCGTCGACGCCGATGCCCAGGCGGAATCGGTACTGCGGTCGGTGCTGCGCAAGCACTGGGACGAAGGGCTCGTTGCGCTCTACGGGCGCGTGCGCGGTGCGGATGCCCGGGCGCAGCTGCGCGCTGCACAGGGCTGGATTGACGATCACCGGGACGACGCGGTGCTGCTGCTGACGCTCGGGCGGCTCGCCCTGCGCTGCGAGGACTGGGACAAGGCACAGGCCTATCTGGAAGCGAGCCTTGCGGCGCGGGACAGCGCCGAAGCGCACGCGGAGCTCGGCCGCTTCGAGGCGAGGCGCGGTGATGGCGCCCTGGCCGCCCGACACTTCCTCGATGGTCTGCGCCTGCAGCCCGGCTATCTTCCGGAGCTGCCGGGCCCGGACGCGGCCGCCTGACCACTCAGGGGGCCGCGGGCCACAGATCGTCCCGCGGCGCGTACTCGAAGACGTCGGCGCGGGTCCTGGCCCGGGACAGACCGAGATCGCGAAGGGCCTCGATGGTGCCCCACACCATGGGGGGGCCACCGGCGAGCAACAGATCCCAGGCGCCCAGATCGATCCGGCCCGCCGCCACATCGGCGGCCACCACCGTCGCCAGGCGGCCCTGCCTCAGGTCGTCCTGGCGCTCGGTCGATGCTTCCTCGATGCAGGCGGTCCAGACGAAGCGCGGACAGTCCTGCGCGAGCGCGTCGAGTTCCGTCGCGAGATACAGATCCGTCTCGCGCGCAACGCCCCAGTAGAGGCGCAGTGGAGGTCCCGCCTCGCCCTGCGCATGGGTGCGCAGGATGCTGCGCGCCTGGCTGATCCCCGTTCCCCCGGCCAGCATCAGCAGGGGCGCGGTGAGGGGGGCCGGTACACCGCAGTGACCATGCGGCAGATCGATCTCGATCGGGGCGCCGTTCGCCAGCAGGGCGTCGACGCGTCGCGCGTCCTCGCTGCCGGGCGTGGATCGATAGTGCAGGGTCAGCTCGGGCAGCTCGGCGGGTGAGGAGGCCAGGGAAAAGGGAATCCGGGCGCCATCGGGGTGACACAGGAGCACGTAGTGGCCGGCCAGCAGCGTGGCCGGCGCCGGGTCCAGCAGGGTGAAGGTGATCCCGCGAACGTCGCCTCCCAGGGGAACGACGCGCTCGATCCGGGCTGAAACGCGCGTGATGACTCAGCGACCCTTCATGGACGAGAAGAACTCGTCGTTGGACTTGAAGTCCTTCAGCTTGTCGAGAAGGAATTCGATCGCAGCGATGTCGTCCATGTCGTGGAGCAGCTTGCGCAGGATCCAGATCCGTTGCAGCTCGTCCTCGGTCGTGAGCAGGTCTTCGCGGCGCGTGCCGGAGCGGCGGATGTTGATCGCCGGGAACACGCGCTTCTCGGCGATACGGCGCTCCAGATGCAGTTCCTGGTTGCCGGTGCCCTTGAATTCCTCGTAGATGACCTCGTCCATCTTCGAGCCCGTCTCCACGAGCGCAGTGGCGATGATCGTGAGGCTTCCGCCTTCCTCGATGTTTCGCGCAGCGCCGAAGAAGCGCTTGGGGCGCTCCAGCGCGTGTGCGTCGACACCACCGGTGAGGACCTTGCCCGAGGACGGCACGATGGTGTTGTAGGCGCGCGCCAGACGGGTGATGGAATCGAGGAGGATCACCACGTCCTTCTTGTGCTCGACGAGGCGCTTCGCCTTCTCGATGACCATCTCGGCCACCTGCACGTGCCGCGAGGGCGGCTCGTCGAAGGTGCTCGCCACGACCTCGCCGCGCACGGTGCGCTGCATCTCCGTGACTTCCTCGGGCCGCTCGTCGATGAGCAGCACGATGAGCATGACGTCCGGATTGTTGTAGGTGATGGCCTGGGCGATGTTCTGCAGCATGAGCGTCTTGCCCGCCTTGGGCGGCGAGACGATCAGACCGCGCTGACCCTTGCCGATCGGTGCGACCAGGTCGACCACGCGGGCCGCGAGATCCTCGGTGCTGCCGTTGCCGCGCTCCAGGCGCATGCGCTCCTGAGGGAAGAGCGGCGTGAGGTTCTCGAAGAGGATCTTGTGCTTCTTGGTATTCGGCTCGCTGTAGTTGATCTCGTCGACCTTCAACAGCGCGAAGTAGCGTTCGCCATCCTTCGGCGGCCGAATCTTCCCGGCGATCGAGTCGCCCGTACGCAGATTGAAGCGCCGGATCTGGCTCGGCGAGACATAGATGTCGTCAGGGCCGGCGAGATAGGAGGAGTCCGCGGAACGCAGGAAGCCGAAGCCGTCCTGGAGGATCTCGAGGGTCCCGTCACCGTAGATGTCCTCACCGCTCTTCGCGTGCTTGCGAAGGATGGCAGCGATGACTTCCTGTTTGCGGGAGCGGGCCAGATTCTCGAGGCCCATCTCGTGAGCGGTGTCCAGCAGTTCGGGTACGGGCTTGCGTTTGAGGTCGGTAAGGTTCATTTCCAGGCGTCGGATACTTGAGCGCATGCCACGCACGTAGGAGCGAGGACGCCGGCAGGTGGGCCGGTGCTGATGCGTAGGATGGCTCGGATAACGGAAGTGGGGCGGAAGAGTCGGGAAGAAGCCGTGCGTTGCCTATCGCCCCCCCGTAGGCAGCCACATAGTGTCGCGGACGAAGGGCAGCGTCAAGCGCCTTCGACCCGCATCCGGGGGCCGATCGACTCGGTCCCCGGATGCGTCAGGACAGTGCCGGCGACGCCCCCGCGCCGCCGGCACGGATCCTTCGACGAATCCTTCAGATGTTGCCGTCGAGGAAGGCGGCCAGCTGGGACTTGCTCACGGCCCCGACCTTGGTCGCCTCGACGTCGCCGTTCTTGAACAGCATCAGCGTCGGAATGCCGCGGATCCCGTAGCGGGCAGCGGTGTCCTGGTTCTCGTCGACGTTGACCTTCACCACCTTCACGCGATCACCGTACTCGTCGGCGATCTCGTCGAGGATGGGTGCGATCATCTTGCACGGACCACACCACTCGGCCCAGTAGTCGACCAACACGGGGCGGTCTGACTTGAGCACGTCCTCCTCGAAGGACTCCTTGCTTGCGTGCACGATCTTGTCGCTCATGGGCTCGCTCCGATGGCTGCCGCGGGGCGTTGGGCCGCGGAGTGTATCATTGCCGACTCCCGCCGGAGAGCGGTCGGGAGGGCACCCGGTTCCGCGGGCCGTGGATGGCCCGCCCGCAGATCGGCGACGTCAAGTCGTTGATCTGCGAGGCCCCTGATTGCGGACATGGGGCGCAGTCAGGGACCGGAAGACTCCTGCACGGACCTGTACAGCAACCTCTACGGTCGCGTCCGAGGCGGCACTATATGGCCGAATTCGAAGGATTCAAGTCGCTGCCCCTGCGCCCCGCGGGTGAGCCGGCGCCGGAGCGGATCGCCGCGGTCGACCTCGGCAGCAACACCTTCCATGTGCTCGTGGCGCGTCTGGACGCCGGAGAGCCGCGTGTGCAGGAGCGCCTGAAGTACCGGGTCGCCCTCGCGGCGGGCCTGGAAGCGGACGGCACCCTGCGCGCCAGCGCCCTCGAGGAGGCGCTGGCGGCCCTGGTGCGTATCGCCGATCGGCTCGGTGGCATCGAGCGAGGGCGGATTCGCGCCGTGGGCACCAGCGCCCTGCGGTCCCTGCGCGATCCCCGACCCTTCCTGGAGGCAGCGGAGCGGATCCTCGGTGTCCCCGTGCGCATCGTCAGCGGTGAGGAGGAGGCGCACCTCGTCTTCACCGGTGCCGCCGAAACCCTGCCGGAAACCCGTCGCCGCCGCCTGGTGATCGACATCGGCGGGGGCAGCACGGAATTCGCCCTCGGCACCGGTCACGCCGCCGACCAGGTGGCCAGCATCCCGCTGGGCTGCGTCGGCGTGAGCCGACGCGCCTTCGCGGCGGGCGCCGGCGGCGAGGGCGTCATGCGCCGGGCGCTGGACGAGGCCCGGCAGGCCGTCCTCCGCGCCGACCTCGAGCCCTTCGTCGCCGGTGCCCCGGTGCTCGGCGACCGCGAGGAGGTGGTCGGGACCTCGGGCACCGTCGAATCGGTGCGAAACGTCCTGCGCGCGCTCGGCTGGATCGATCGGGACCTCACGCAGGACAGTCTGCAGCGCCTGGCCGCGCATCTCGCCGCGGCCGAGCGGCTTCCCGGACCCTTGCCGGGGTTGGATCGGGACAAGGAGGACGTGCTGCCCGGAGGGCTCGCGATCCTCGTCGCCCTCTGCGAGCGCCTCGCGATCGAGCGTCTCGAGTGGACCGAAGGGGCGCTCCAGGACGGCCTGCTGCGGGAGCTGGTGCCCCTTCCGGAGGAGGGTCTGCGCCTGCGCTCCCTCGCGGCGCTCCAGGAACGGTTCTCCGTCGATGTCCCCGGCGCTGACCGGGTGCGCCGGGTGGTGGCGGCACTCGCCGCCGGCGCGCGCGCGACCTTCGACCTGCAGCCGGAGCATCTCGAGGCCCTCGACGCGGCGGCGGCCCTGCACGGGGTGGGCATGGCGGTCTCCTGGATCCACCACGAGCGCCACGGCGCATGGCTCCTTCGCCACGCGGAACTGCGTGGGTTCCGGGCCGAGGAGCGGGCGCTGCTCATCGCCCTGGTGCGCGGTCAGCGCGGCGCCTGGCCGCAGCTCGCCTTCAAGGCTCTGGACGTCAGGCAACGCCCTGCCGCCCAGGTACTCTGCGTGCTCCTGCGCCTTGCGGTGATCCTGGAGTCCCTCGATGTCGCGGGACTGCCGGAGCTGGTCGCGACGCCCGAGGCGATCGTCCTGCGCGCGAGCGAGCAGTGGTGCAGTCTTCATCCCTGGGTCTGCGATGCCCTGCTTCGCGAGTGCGGACTCCTGGCGAGCAGCGCCGTGACGCCGACCCTGCGCGCCGAGTTTCCCTGCGCCTGAAGGACGTACGCGGGGTGCAGCCTGGTCAGGCGGTGCGCAGGGCTTCGGCCACGCGCAGGGCGAAGTAGGTGAGGACGGCGTCGGCGCCGGCCCGCTTCATGGCGAGCAGCGACTCGGTGATCACGGATTCCGAGAGCCAGCCGTTCTCGATGGCGGCCATGTGCATCGCGTACTCGCCGCTGACCTGGTAGACGAAGGTCGGCACACCGAAGGACGTCTTCACCCGGTGCACGATGTCGAGATAGGGCATGCCGGGCTTGACCATCACGGCATCGGCGCCCTCGGCGAGGTCGAGCGCCACTTCGTGCAGTGCCTCGTCGCTGTTGCCGGGGTCCATCTGGTAGGTCTTCTTGTCGCTCTTGCCCAGATTCGAGCCGGAGCCCACGGCATCCCGGAAGGGGCCGTAGTAGCTGGAGGCATACTTCGCCGCGTAGGAGAGGATCCGGACGTGGATGTGGCCGTGCGCCTCGAGCTCCTCGCGGATGGCGGCGATCCGCCCGTCCATCATGTCCGAGGGGGCGATGACGTCCGCGCCGGCCTCTGCACAGACGAGCGCCTGGCGACACAGTGCCGACACGGTGACGTCGTTGAGGACATAGCCGGCCTCGTCGATGATGCCGTCCTGGCCGTGGCTCGTGTAGGGATCGAGCGCGGCATCGGTGATGACGCCGAGTTCCGGTACGGCCTTCTTGATGGCCCGCACGGTGCGTGGCACCAGACCATCCTCGTTGTACGCTTCGCGACCGTCGTCGGTCTTCAGCTCCGCGGCCGTGTTCGGGAACAGGGCGATGGCCGGGATGCCGAGTTCGAAGGCCCGTTCCGCATCCCGCACCGCTTCCCCGATGGAGAGGCGCTCGATGCCCGGCAGGGACGCGACCGGGTCGCGAACGGCGGTGCCGTCGACGATGAACATCGGATAGATCAGGTCATCGGCCGAGAGCCGGTGCTCGCGCATCAGGCGGCGGGAGAAATCGTCGCGCCGCATGCGCCTCATGCGTGTGGCGGGAAAACTGCGGGGCGGGAAGCGATTCAGGCTCACGGGCGGTCTCCGGTCGATGTCCGGGCCTGTCCCAGTGCACGAGGACCGGGCCCGAGGGCAGGAAGGCGACAGTGTAGCGACGAGCTTCGCCCGCGGCACGGCCTCGCGCCGCCGCGGCCGTTGCGTCGAGAACGCGGGTGCGGCGGACCCTGACCGGGAGGGGAAGGTGCGAGGCGCGTCCCGGCCAACGGACGCAGCGACGCCAGACGGGCCCGCGCGCCCCCGGGCGAGTCTCGCGTCGCGCAGGAGGGTCCCCTGGTCTGTGCCGAGCGCGTCCGCTGGCGAGCGCTCCGGCAGTGCGGAGGCCAGGGCGTCTACGCCCTGGCCGGAGTGGTTGCCGGTGACGGCTGCAGGCACCACTGTGTCGCTCGGTCGCTCGGTC
>JAZBPI010000111.1:0-33460 GCA_036351555.1 Pseudomonadales bacterium | reverse complement strand
GAACATCCGTCGCATGGAGGAGATCATCCGCGAGATCGACGTCGCCGACGACGAACAGGTGGTGGTCGTTCCCCTGCAGGATGCCTGGGTCGAGAATGTCGTCGCCCTGCTGGAAGCTCTGGCGCCCGAGCAGATCGGCGGCGCCGGCCGCGGGCCACAGGCCGTGCAGGTCGTCGCCAATGCGCGAAACAACTCCCTGGTACTGCGCGGCAAGCCCGGACCCATCGCCAAGCTGCGCGGTCTGATCGCGCGTCTGGACCAGCCGGCGACCCGCACCGGCTCCACCCAGGTGTTCCGCCTGCAGCACGCGGATGCCGAGACCGTGGCGCAGATCCTCACGGGGATCGTCAGCGAACAGCAGGGCGCAGCGGACAATCCCCAGGCGAGCACCATGATCCAGGCAGACACCTCCCTGAACGCCGTGGTCGTACGCGCCGATCCGGCGACCATCGCCGATGTCGCCTCGATCATCGAGCAGCTGGACGTTCGCAGGATCCAGGTGCTCATCGAGGCCGCCATCGTGGAGGTGTCGATCCAGGATCGCCGGGACCTCGGCGTGGACATCGTCGTCGCGGATCAGAGCGGGCAGTCGGTGCCGCTGGCGGTGAGCCCCCTGGCGGGCGCCCTGCAGACGCTCCTCGGCAACGCGATCGGTGACGGAGATATCGAGACGACGGACAACATCAACGTGATCGGCGCAGCGGCGGGCGCGACCTCTCCGACCGTGGCCGTCGCGAAACTGTCCAACGGCGTGTCCTTCGCCGCGGTCCTCCAGGCCCTGAGCACGAACTCGGACTCGGACCTGCTTTCGACGCCGAGCATCCTGACGCTCGACAACGAGGAGGCATCCATCGTCGTCGGCCAGAACGTCCCCTTCCGGACCGGCTCCTTCACCACGAACCAGAGCGGCGCCAACAACCCCTTCACGACGATCCAGCGCCAGGACGTCGGTATCACCCTGAAGGTGATCCCGCACATCCACGACGGTGATGCGGTGCGCCTGGAAGTGGAGCAGGAGGTGTCGTCCGTCGTCGATGCTGGCTCCATCGGCGACGGAGGCTTCTCGGACATCGTGACCAACAAGCGCACGATCCAGACCGTGATCCTCGCCGACGACACGCAGACGATCGTCCTCGGCGGACTGATCCAGGACGACCTGCAGGACAGCGTTCGCAAGGTGCCCCTGCTGTCGGCCATCCCCCTCGCCGGCAAGCTGTTCCAGAGCACCAGCCGACAGCGCGTGAAGCGGAATCTCCTCGTCTTCCTGCGGCCCACCATCCTGCGTGACCAGACGGACATCGCCGACGTCACGAACCGGAAGTATCGCGGTGTCTGGCAGGTGCAGGGCACGCTCCGCGAGCGGGACGCGCTTCCGCCGCCGTCCATCGACGACGTCTACCAGGGCCGCCTCCAGGAGGCTCCGGCAGACGCGCCGCGCTGAGCCCCGCGCCGGGTTCCGACGCACGCCTGCCAGAGGGGCGTTCCGAGGCGGCCCCACGCGTCACCGGGCCGGGTGCATGTTGCCCGGAGGTTCCCTAGACTCCCGCTCGTGTCCGCTGCACGGAGGTGATCGCGCGCATGCGTCCGCTCCAGTCCCTGCGCGCGTTCGGCTACCGCCTGCTCACGCTGCTCCTCGGTCGCTGGCTGCGTCCCACGGCCCTCGACGCTGAGCCGCTGCTCTCCGAACAGGTCGCGGCACGCTGCTACGTGCTGCCGCAGCGCTCGAGCCTGGACCTGCTCGCCCTGGAACTGGCCTGCGCGCGTGCCGGTCTGCCCTCGCCCCGGGAGTCCCTCGCCACCCGTCCCGAGGAGAGGCTCGCGAGGAGCTTCTTCTACCTGGCCCACACGGAAGGCTTCCTGCTCAAGCGCAGGAGCATGCGTGCCCGCTCACCGCTCATGCGGGGCGCACTCGAGGCCCTGCGCGAGGGGCGCCCCATCGAGTTCGTCCCTGTCTCGATCTTCTGGGGACGCGCCCCGCAGCGCGAGAAATCCATCCTTCGCCTGATGTTCTCCGAACGCTGGGCCGTGACCGGATGGCTCCGCAAGCTCCTCGCGCTGGTCTTCGATCGCAGTCATCTGTTCGTGCAGTACGGAAGCCCGATCGGCGCCAAGGAGCTGCTCACCGGCGGCGCCGAGGGCGTCGTGCTCGAGCGTCGCCTGGCCCGCCTCCTGCGCACGCGCTTCCGCCGTCATCGAGAAGCCCTCATCGGGCCGGATCTCTCCCACCGCCGGACCCTGCTCAGCGAGGTCCTGCGCGAGCCGCGCGTCCGGCAGGCCGTCCATGCGACGGCGGACGCCGCCGGATCCAGAGCCGGGCCGCACTGGCAGCAGGCACGCGCCTACGCCGCGGAGATCGCGTCGGACATCTCCTTCCCGGTGGTCCGCTTCTTCGACGTGCTGCTGACCTGGCTGTGGAATCGGCTCTACGACGGCGTCGATGTCTCGGGGATCGAGAGCGTCAAGCAGGTCGCGGAGGACCACACGCTGATCTACGTGCCGAGCCACCGGAGCCACATCGACTATCTGCTGCTCAGCTACGTGCTCTTCTACAACGGCCTGATGCTGCCGCACATCGCGGCCGGCAAGAATCTCAACCTGCCGATCGTCGGACCCCTGCTGCGCCGCGGTGGGGCCTTCTTCATGCGCAGGAGTTTCCGCGACGATCCGCTCTATGCCGCCGTGTTCGAGGCCTACCTCGGACGCGTCTTCGCACGGGGCTTCTCCGTGGAGTACTTCGTCGAAGGGGGGCGGAGCAGAACCGGACGGCTGCTGCCGCCGCGACCGGGCATGCTCCGCATGACCCTCGCGAGCTTCCTTCACGGGAGTGGTCGTCCCTTCGCCTTCGTCCCCGTCTATTTCGGCTACGAGAAGGTCATCGAGGCACGCAGCTACATGGGTGAACTGCGCGGCAGTGCCAAGCGCAAGGAATCCGTGCTCGGGCTGCTCCGTTCACTGCGTTTCCTGCGTCAGTCCTTCGGCAAGGTGCAGGTGAATTTCGGCACGCCGCTGGATCTCGGCGCCTTTCTCGACCGTGCGCAGCCCGGCTGGCGGGACGCCGCGGCCAGTGAAGCAGAACCCGCATGGTTCGGTCCGGTGGTGCGCAGCCTCGGCCAGGTGCTGCACCAGCGGGTCAATGCGGCTGCGTCCCTGAATCCCGTCGGGGCCGTCTCCCTGGCGCTGCTCACGACGCCGCGGCAGGCCCTGGACGAAGCGGAGCTGGCCCTCTTCCTCGACGACATTCTCGCGCTGGTGCGCGAAGCACCGGTCTCCGACCGGGTGACCGTCACCGCCCTCGACGGGCCCGGCGTGATCGCCTACTGCGAGCGGAGCGGCCTGCTGCGGCGAGAACAGCACCCGCTCGGCGACATCCTCAGCGTGACCGGCGCCGATTCGATCCTGCTCACCTGGTACCGCAACAACGTGCAACACCTCTGCGCCCTGCCGTCACTGCTCGCAGCGCTGCTCGTCAGCGGTCGACGCATTCCCCGAGCGCGCCTGGGCGTGCTCGTCGCCACGGCCTATCCCTATCTGCGCCAGGAGCTCTATCTCCCCTGGTCGGAAGACGAGCTCGAGGCGCGCATGGATGCCGAACTGGATCTGCTCGTGGCAAGGGGACTGGTGCGTCGCAGCGGGGACGTCTTCAGTGCCGTACCGGCCCAGGATCCACGCTCACCGCGTCTGCACCTGCTCGCGCGCATCATCATGCCGACGCTCGAGCGGGACTACATCGTCCTCTCGCTGATCGCCGCACAGGCGGAAAGCGGCGTCGAGCGAGAACAGCTCGAGGCCGCCTGCGTGCTCACGGCACAGCGCATGGCCCGGCTCTACGGGCTCGATGCACCGGAATTCTTCGATCGCACCCTGTTCCGCCGTTTCATCGATCTGCTCGTGGAACGGGGCCTGGCGCACTCGGACAGTCATGGCGTCCTGCGGCCCGAGCCGCTGCTCGGCCGGATCCTGCTGGAAGCACGCCGCGTGGTGTCGCCGGAGTTCCGCCAGGGTGTGACCGTCGCGCGAGCACTCCCGGACAAGGACCAGGAGTCTGATGAGGATTCCGGGGCGCCGCCCCTGCGCCGGGCATCCTGAAACCGCCCGCTTCGCATGCCGCGAGTCAGGCGGGCGCCGGTCGAAGCCAGACATCGAACCGCGTGCTGCGACCCTCGAGTCTGTGCGAGGACGCGACCGCCGACCGTTCTGCACGCAGGGGGCGCTTGAGCACGATGCGCCGCACCGGCGATTGCAGAGCCGCCGCGAGGAGCCTGTCCCCGACGCCGTCCTCGATCGAGACGCCGTCGGCCGCGAGCAGGGCCGCGATCAGGCGCAGGCGTCCGTCGCCGAGCGCCGCCTTGCGCCGCGCCGGATACATGGGATCCAGATACACCACGTCCACGGCGGGATCCTGATCCGCGGTCATGGAGTCCAGCACCGCCGCACTGTCCGCACACTGCAGCTGCACGCGGGCGACGATCGACGGCGCCACCGCCCGGGCGCGTTCGAGCGCGTCCGCGATCAGCGCGACCAGCACGGGATGCTGTTCCAGACAGCGGACCTCCGCCCCCGCGGCCGCCAGCAGCCAGCTGTCACCGCCGAGCCCCCCCGTGCCATCGAGAATCCGCAGGGGCTGCGATCCGGTCGCGGTCCGAACGCCACAGGCGCGGACGAGCAGCTCCTGATGCGGACGACTGCCCCGCCAGCCCATGCGTCCGTCCAGGAAGCTCAAGCAGAGGGATCCGACCCCCAGGGAAGAGGGCGCGGACAGCGTCAGTCCCCGTGCCGTCATGGACAGACAGAAGGGTTCGATTTCGGCCTCGGCCTCGGCGGCGTCGATGGCGAGGTCCGGCAGATAGCGGCGCACGTGCTCGGGCAGCTCACCGAGGATGCGCACGGCGCCGCTGTTCACGAGACGACCGGATCGCCGAGCCTTCGCCAGCGCGTCTCGTCACGCAGGTAGACAGGCGCCGCGAGCGACGCCGCGCCCCCCTCGCCGTTGCGGAGGCGGGGCGCAGCGAGGTGCAGGAGCCAGCGCGCATGGGGGAGCGCATCCGGGCGCAGGGTCCGTCGCAGGCCTTCGGGCCAGGGGATGCGCGCCTCGTGGAGGAGGCCATCGCCGACCACCATGCAGCTGCCGAGCTGCGGCACCAGCTCGGCGATCTTCTCGGGAGCGCAGAGCGCGTCACGGCCGAGCGGGACCGGCTCTCCGCCCTCGTCGACCCGGTACAGATTGGCGTAGAGCTCGTCCATGCGGGCATCGACGAGCACCAGGACATGGTCGGGAAGCGCACGGCCGTCGCGACGCTCGTCTTCGAGGACGGTGCGTGCAAGCACGTGCAGGGAGGACACCCCGAGCACCGGGCGGTCGTGGGCCCAGGCGAGCCCCTGCGCGAAGGCCGCGGCGAGACGCAGGCCCGTGAAGGACCCGGGGCCATGCCCGAAGGCCACGGCGTCGACATCGGCCGGCGTCAGTCCTGCCGCCTCCAGCAAGGCATCGGCGTAGGGCAGAAGCAATCGATTGTGCGCACGCGGCGTGCGCGCATGCATCGCGCGGACGCCTGTCTCCGACAGGAGCGCGACGGAGCAGGCAACCGACGATGCCTCGATGGCGAGGATCGTGTTCATGACGGATCCGGAGGCTGATGGGCAGCGCAGGGGCGGCGCGTAGAATAGCGCCTCGGCCGGATCCTGTCCGGCGGAGCCCTGCGCCAACGCCATCGATCGACGGGAAGGCCTCAGATGATGGACCTCGACAACGCCCGCGCGACCCTGCTCGCCGCGGTGACGCCTCTGGCCGGGACGGAAGGCGTCGCGCTCGAGCACGCCCACGGCCGCATCCTTGCAGAGGATGTCCACGCCCGTACGCCGGTTCCGCCCTTCGCGAACGCCGCCATGGACGGCTACGCGGTGCACAGCGCCGATACGCGGCTGGCGCAGGGACAGTCGCTGCGGCTCATCGACCGGTCCCTGGCGGGCACGCCCGCAAGGCGCACCCTGGAGGCCGGCACGACGATCCGCATCTTCACGGGCGCCGCCCTGCCCGCGGGCGCCGATGCGGTGATCGCTCAGGAAGACGCAGAGGTGCTCGAGGACGGCAGCATCCGCTTCAGCGCCGGCACCACCGCAGGACGCTTCGTGCGCCACACCGGGGGGGACGTCGATCGCGGCACGCCGATCGCGCGGGCAGGATCACGCCTGACCGCCGCACGCCTCGGGCTGCTCGCCGCGGCGGGGGTCGATCGGATCGACGCCCGGCCCCGGCCACGCGTCGCGCTCATCACCACCGGCGACGAACTCCGGAGCCCGGGCGACGCCCTCGCCCACGGCGAGATCCACGATGCCGTCCGTGTGCTGCTTCCCGCCCTGTTCTCTTCGCTGCCGATCGACGTCGGGCCGGTGCTGCATGCACGCGACACGCCCCAGGCGATCGCGGACCGTCTCTCCGTCGCGCTCCGGCAGGCGGATGCGATCGTCACCGTCGGTGGCGTTTCCGTCGGCGAGGCGGACTTCGTGCGCGATCATCTCGCCGCAAGCGGTCAGCTGGCGTTCTGGCGTCTCGCCCTGAAGCCGGGTAAGCCCTTCACCTTCGGCCACCTGGAGAACCGCCCCTTCTTCGGCCTTCCGGGCAATCCCGTGTCCGCCTTCGTGACGGCGCAGCTCCTGGTGCTCCCGGGTCTCATGCGGCTTGCGGGCATGGCGGTGCACGCGCCGCGACGGCTTCGGGCGCGCCTGCTCTCGCCGGTGAGGAAAACGCCGGGGCGCCGGGACTTTCAGCGGGGACGGCTGGACTGGCAGGCGGACGGCGCCCTGGGCGTCGAGGCCTTCGACAGACAGGACTCGCACGTCCTCTCCACGCTCGCGGAGGCAGACTGCCTCATCGACCTGCCGCGGGAAGCGGGGGATCTGGCGGCGGGCGAGGCGGTCCAGGTGCTGCCGCTCCCCAACGCGCTCGACCTCCCCTGAGCCGCGGGGACCGGCTCGCGGCCGGCATGGAGCAGGCCCGGAAAGAAGAACGCCCCCGCCGGCCAGAGGCCGACGAGGGCGTTCACGCGGGGCGCGGAACGCGCCCGCGGGTCAGGCGGTCTTCTTGGCGACGCGGCGACGCGGCGCAGCCTTGCGCGCGGTGGTCTTCCGCGGTGCTGCCTTGCGGGCAGCGGGCTTCTTCGCGACCGGCTTGCGGGCCGCAGGCTTGCGCGCTGCAGGCTTGCGCTTGGCCGGCTTCTTCTTGGCCTTCACCTTCGAGGCAGCCTTGATCTGCTTGGCCGCCGTGGCCTCACGCTTCTTGGCGCGACGCTTCTCGGCCCGCATCAGTTCGGCGTTCTTGCGCGCGCGGAACTGCTTGACCGCCTGCTCGAGCTTGGCAGCGGCCTTCGCTTCGCCAGCGGCATTGGCCTTGGCCACGCGAGCCTTGACGGCCTCGATGCGAGCGGCAACCCGGGCGGCGGCCTTCTCGGCCGTCAGCTTGCCCTGAGCGGCACGCAGCTTGTCGCGAAGACCGCGCATCTTGGTGTTGACCTTGGCAACCCCACCGCGCGCGGTGACGACAGCCTTCTTGTCGGTCTTGCGCGTGGAACCCTTCGCCTTGGCCTGCGCGGCAGCGAGTTTCTTCTTCGCTGCATCGAGACGCTTGCTCTCGGCTTCCATCTGCTTCTTGACCGTATCGACCGCTTTCGCTGCGCGGACGACGGAGGCGGGCTGGGCGGCAGGCGCCTTGCTTCGCGTCGTCGTCGTGCGCCGCTTCGCGGCAGCCTTCTTTTTCTTCGGCGCTCTGGCCATGGTGTTCTCCTCGGCAGTTTGAAAATCGGGTCGCAGCACCTCGCGGTTCGCGACCTGGCGGAATGATAGGCAATGGAATCCCGTTTTTCACCCCTGCGAGAAAGAAAAATACGCGCTGAATCAATCCGCTGCCGCACGTCCTTCGGGATAGTTCTGAGCAATCTCACGTATCCGATGCCAAAAGGGCATGACCGCTTCGGACTCCCACGCGCCCATCAGCCCCCGGGACGAATCGCTGCAATCGATCATCGGAAACGAAAAGAGCCGGCAATTGCCGGCTCTTTCTACACGCGCCCTTGTTCGGTCGTTCAGGAGAGCACCGCGAGGACCCGCTGACGGATGTCGTCGACGCTGCCCGTGCCGGGGATGTGCGCGTAGCCGAGCCCCGGCTGCCGGGCCGCCCGCTCCTGATAGAAGTCGACAAGCGGTCGTGTCTGTTGATGGTATACCTGCAGCCGTTTGCGGACCGTCTCCTCCCGATCATCGATGCGCTGGATCAGCGGCTCGCCGGTCTCGTCGTCGAGTCCTTCGCGTTTCGGCGGGTTGAATTCGACGTGGTAGACGCGTCCGGAAGCCTCGTGCACGCGCCGACCGGAGAGGCGGCGAACGATCTCGTCGTCCTTCACGTCGATCTCGATGACGTTGTCGATCGCGATCCCGGCCTGCTCGAGGGCCTCCGCCTGCGGAATGGTGCGGGGGAATCCGTCGAGCAGATAGCCGCCGTTGCAGTCGGGCTCGGTAATCCGCTCCTTGACCAGCGCGATGATGAGATCGTCGGGCACCAGCTCCCCCGCGCTCATGTAGCGATCGGCTTCCTGCCCCAGCGGCGTTCCTGCGGACCGCGCAGCACGCAGCATGTCGCCCGTGGAGATCTGCGGAATGCCGAGACGTTCCGTGATGAACTTCGCCTGCGTGCCCTTGCCCGCCCCCGGGGCGCCCAGCAGGATGATCCTCATGCGTCCACTCCGTGCTCGTTTTCGTGATCGTGCCAGAAGGAGAACCGTCCGCAGCGGCGGCGATTCCCTCTGACCTCCCCTGGGTGCAGCGAATCCTCGCCCCGGGCGATGCCCCCCGCTGCAGGAAGACGCCAGGACGCGATGCGCCCGGCGCCCCCCTGGTCCTCCCCGGAACCGCGCCCTTCCCTGTGCGAGCGCCGAACCTTACACGCGGCCCCCGGACCCCACAAGCGGCCGCCGGAGCCCGGAGAAGCGTCGTCTCGGCCCGGGTTCCAGGGTCGCCGAGGAGGTCGGGTTCGAGGACGGCTCAGGTGCCCTGGCGGGCGCGTCGTACATCGAAGACGTTGGGAATCTGCGCGATCCGATCCATGAGCCGTCAGAGCATGGCCAGGCCGTCGAGCTCCACGGAGAGTGCGATGGTCGCCGTCGAGCTGAGGCGATCGGTGCGGGTCGTGGAGGCCAGCACGTCGATGTGTTCCGCTGCGAACACGCGTGACACGTCGTGCAGGAGCCCGGCCCGGTCGTAGGCCTGGACGACGATGTCGAAGGCATAGCGATGGGTCGGCGCCGTGCCCCAGCGCAGCTGGATCGAGCGGCCCTCGCCGTCCCGGGCACGCCCGAGAAGCTGCGCACAGTCCCGACGATGGACCTCGACCTGCCCGGCCTCGATCCAGCCCGAGATCGCCTGCGGCGGTTCCGGGGTACAGCAGGCGGCGAAGTGGACCGGCCGCTGGCCGGCACCCAGCACTTCCGGCAGCGGCGCAGTGCGGCCCGCATCCACGGTGAATTCGGGAAGGAGCGGGATCTGCTGCTCCTCCGGCGGAGGCCCCTGCGCCAGCCCCTGGGCGACCTGGAGCAGACGATCGATGTCGAGGTCGCCGCCTCCCGCCGCCGCGAACAGCTCCTGTTCGCTGGCGAAGCCGAGGGCCCCCACGAGCTGCGGGAGCAACGCCGCATCGATCGCCATGCGACCGAGCTCACGCAGGATGTGCTCGCGCCCGTCCGCCTCGTTGCGCGCGCGGTCACGGGCCCGGAACCAGCCCTGCACCTTGGCGCGGGCGCGGGACGTTCGCAGGTAGCCGAGATGCGGATTGAGCCAGGTCGGCGACGGTTCGCACTCCTCCCCGCTCAGGATCTCGACCTTCTGGCCCGTCTGCAGCTCCGTGTTGAGCGGAACGATCTGGCCGTCGACGCGCGCCGCACGGCATCGGTGGCCGAGATCCGTATGGATCCGGTAGGCGTAGTCGAGCGGTGTCGCTCCGGGCGCCAGATCGACCACGTGACCGTCGGGGGTGAGCAGATAGATGCGTTCCTGATCGAAGTCGCGACGCAGCGCCTCGCCGAGGGCGCCGAGATCGCCGAGCTCTTCCTGCCATTCGAGCACCTGGCGAAGCCAGGTCACCTTGCGCTCGTAGGAGCGATCGTCCGTGACCACGTTGCCCTTGTAGGACCAGTGCGCACAGACACCGAGCTCCGCCTCCTCGTGCATCTCGTGGGTCCGGATCTGGACCTCGAGGGTCCGCCCTTCCGGGCCAATGACGGCGGTATGGATCGAGCGATAGCCGTTTTCCTTCGGCAGCGCGACGTAGTCGTCGAATTCCCGGGGAATGTGTCGCCACAGGGCGTGGACGATGCCGAGGGCCCCGTAGCAGTCGCGCACCTCGTCGACGAGCACCCGGACCGCACGAACGTCGTACACCTGCTCGAAGCCGATGCCCTTGCGCTGCATCTTTCGCCAGATGCTGTAGATGTGCTTCGGGCGCCCCGACACGGCGGCATGGATGCCGGACCCCTCCAGCTTCTGCGTGAGCGTCTCGACGACCTCGTCGATGTAGTGCTCCCGCGCTTCGCGTCGCTCCTTCAGCAGCGAGGCAATGCGCTTGTAGGCTTCCGGCTCGAGGTAGCGGAAGGCGAGATCCTCGAGTTCCCAGCGGAGGTGGCCGATCCCCAGCCGATGCGCGAGCGGCGCGTAGACGTCGAACACCTCGCGCGCGACACGCTCACGACGCTCCGGGCGCGCCAGCTTCGCGTAGCGGATCGCGCAGGTCCGTTCCGAGAGCTTGATCAGCGCGACGCGCACGTCGTCGATGAGGGCGACCAGCATCTTGCGGACGTTCTCGATCTGGTCCTCGGGGCGACCGATCGCCTTGGGGACGGAGGACAGCTTGAGGGCGCTGACCGCCGCCATGCGCAGGACGCCCTCGACGAGCCCACCGACCTGATCGCCGAATTCCTCCGTGACGCGTTCCAGCGGCAGCTTGCGTTCGCGAACGGCGCGATAGAGGAGCCCCGCGACCAGGCCATCGTCGTCGACCCGGAGATCGGCGAGGATCTCCGCCATCTCGAGACCGGTCTCGAAGCTGGAGATGCCCGACGCCCAGAGATTGCGCGCCGCTATGGCATCGACCTCGGCCCGATGGGCGACGTCCGCGGCCCGCCGCAGGCGCTCGGGGTCGCGCACGTGGGAGCGCGCACAGAGGGCGTGGAGCCAGGCATCGACATCGACGCGGCCGTCGGCGCCGATCGGCTGATCCTGGCGGACCTTCACCATCGGTAGCCCCCCTCCCGGCTGAAGAGGTGCATCTCAGACCGCACGGAACAGCGCCATCGACTCGACGTGGGTCGTGTGCGGGAACATGTCGAGGATGCCCGCCGCCTCGAGCCGGAAGCCTCCGTCATGGAGAAGGCGCGCGTCCCGGGCCAGGGTCTCGGGATTGCAGGAGACATAGAGGACGCGACGAGGCCCGAGGGCACCCATGTCGCGACAGAGGATCTCCGCCCCGGATCGCGGCGGATCCAGCAGCACCGCATCGGCCGCGGGAAGCCGGGCCGGGGTGCAGGCGGACCCGTAGAGATCGGTCGCCTCGAAGCGCACGTTGTCGAGTCCGTTGGCGACCGCGTTCTCCTGCGCCCGCGTGACGAGCGCCTGACTGCCTTCCATGCCGACGACCTTCCCGGACCGGGTCGCGAGCGGGAGCGTAAAGTTACCCAGACCGCAGAACAGATCAAGGACACGCTCGTTCTTCGAGGGCGCGAGCAGATCCACCGCCTGGGCGACCATGGCGGCGTTCACGAAGGGATTCACCTGGACGAACTCCAGAGGATGGAAACGGAAGTCCAGATCGAAGGCCGCCAGGCGGTAGTGAAGGACCTCCGCACCCTCGAGCGGCCAGATCCGGTGCACGCTGTCGGGACCGGCCGGCTGCAGATAGACGTGCAGAGACAGCGCGCGACCGCCCTCCTCGAGGCGCGCACGGTCCGCGTCGCCCAGGGGCTCGAGATGCCGGACGATGATCGCCGTGGCGTCGTCTCCCACGGCGATCTCGATCTGCGGCACGGCGGCGGCCACGGTGAGGGAACCGATCAGGGCGCGCAGCGCGATGAGCCGCTCGCCGATCTCGGGCGCGAGGGTCCTGCATGCATCCAGGTCGGCGATGCGCCCGCTGCCCCGCTCCCGATAGCCCAGCAGCACACCGCCCTTGCCGGGAACGAGCCGCGCGCCGAGACGTGCCTTGCGTCGATAGCCGAGCTCCGGGCCGTGGACGTCCGCGAGCCAGCGCTCGGGCGCGGGCACGCCGGCATCGAGCAGGAGCCCGGCGAGACGCTCTCGCTTGAATCTGCGCTGCGCAGACGGCGCGAGGTGCTGCAGGGCGCAGCCACTGCAGCGCCCCGCGTAGGGGCAAGGCGGCGAGACGCGATCGACATGACTCTGCGCCACGGTCTCCGCGACCGTCTCGAGGCGGCCCTGGCGGCGGCGCATGACCCGCACCGTGGAGCGCTCGCCCGGCAGCGCGCCGAAGACGCGCAGGCGCCGCGCCCCCACCGCCGCGAGGCCTGCGCCATCCTGATCGAGCCCGTCGATCTCGACGAGCGTGTCGAGCGGGATGCTCGGACGACGACTCATGAGGGCTCAGGGCGCATCGAAGACGCCCGTGGAGAGATAGCGATCCCCTCGATCGCAGATGATGGCGACGATCACTGCGTTCTCGACCTCGGCGGACAGCCGCAGCGCGCCGGCGACGGCGCCACCGGCAGACACGCCGCAGAAGATCCCCTCCTCGCGCGCGAGCCGGCGCATGGCGTCCTCGGCCTCCTGCTGGGAGATGTCGAGCACGCGGTCCACTCGGGCGCGCTGGAAGATCTTCGGCATGTAGGCCGCAGGCCAGCGCCGGATGCCGGGGATCTGACTGCCCTCGGACGGCTGCAGACCGACGATCTGGATCCCGGGGTTCATGGACTTCAGGAACGCGGAGCACCCCATGATGGTGCCCGTGGTACCCATGGAGCTGACGAAATGGGTGATGCTGCCCCGGGTCTGCGCCCAGAGTTCAGGACCGGTTCCCTCGTAGTGCGCAGCAGGATTGTCCGGATTGGCGAACTGGTCCAGCACGCGCCCACGCCCCTCGGCCTGCATGCGTTCGGCGAGATCGCGCGCACCTTCCATGCCGTCGTCGCGCGACACCAGCACGAGCTCCGCACCGAACGCGGTCATGGCGGCGCGGCGTTCAGCGCTCATGTGCTCCGGCATGATGAGCACCATGCGATAGCCCCGGATGGCGGCCGCCATGGCGAGCGCGATACCGGTGTTGCCGCTCGTGGCCTCGATCAGCGTGTCGCCGGGACGTATCTCGCCACGCTCCTCGGCGCGACGGATCATGTTCAGGGCCGGCCGATCCTTCACGGAGCCGGCCGGGTTGTTGCCCTCGAGCTTGCCGAGCACGAGATTGCTGGTCGCCCCCGGCATGTGCTGCAGACGCACCAGCGGTGTGTTGCCCACCAGGGATTCGATCGTGGGATAGGCGTCGGCGGTTCCAGTCATGCGCGTGATCCGGGCCGGCGGTGGCCGCGGATGATACGCACAGGGCTTCCGGAAGGCTAAATCACGGATGCTACTATCGGGCGCTCGACCAGGCATATCGTGCACGGGCCGTCGGACCCGTGGCCGGGAGGGCGAGGCTTGGACAGGGCCAACCTCGGGTTCGTGCTTGTCGCAGGGCTGCTCGTCGTCGCCCTCGCGGCCGCCCTGCTGCGGCCTGGCCGGCGCGGCCTGCGGGACGCCGCGACGGGACGCCGGTCCATGGACGAGACGCCGCGGGAAGACGCCACCGACGCCACGGGGGACCCGAGGGCGAACCGGACGGCGGACCGGATCCGCGATCTCGAGCGGGCCGTGGCGGATCGCGACCTGGTGATCGCAACCCTGGGCCATGAACTCAGGGGTCCCCTGCGCAGCCTCCTCAGTCTCCTGGACCGCATGCAGCAGGACGCCGGCACCAGGGCGGGGGCAGGTCCCGATGCGATGACCCTCGCCGCGATGCAACGCACCCTGCGCCACGCGCTGCGGCTCGCCGACGACGGGCTCGAGTTCGGGCGCCTGGCGTCGGGACCGACGCGCCGGCGCAGCGCACCCTTTCTTCTCGAGGACCTGCTCGGCGATCTGATCGGCACGGTCCGCATCCACCAGCGTCCCGGCGTCGAACTGATCGTCACCCTGCAGCCCGGCATGCCCGTGCGCTGGCACGGCGATGCCGGACGCATCCGCCAGATCCTCACCAACCTCGTCGTCAATGCCCTCGACCATACGCAGACAGGACAGGTCAGGGTCGAGGCCGGCGTCGCGTCGCCACCCGGCCGCGACCCGTCCTCCGGAGCGGGCCCACTGCAGCTGTGTGTCCGCGATACGGGCCCGGGAATTGCTCCGGAGGAGCAGGCGCGACTCTTCGCGCCCTTCGAGCAGGGCGCGGCGTCTCCGGGGAGCGCGGGTCTCGGACTCGCCATCGTCGATCGACTGACGCGCGCGCTCGAGGGCACGCTGAGCCTCGAGAGCCGTCCAGGACAGGGCGCCTGCTTCACGGTCACCCTGCCCCTGTCGCCGGACGGGTCGGGCCCCGGTGCGGCCTTTCCCGCACCGGCGCTGCGCCCCGGACGGGTCGGCCTCTGCGTCCCGAGTCGGGCGCAAGGCGCTGTCCTCGCGGACTATCTCCTGGACTGGGGGTTCCGCGTGCACGAGTTCGAGGACGCGGACGCACTCGTTCGCTTCCTCGACCAGGGCCACGCGCTGGACCTGCTGCTCGTCGACCGGCGCCGTGACGGGGCGGCCCTCGCAGGGCGACTGCGGGAGGTGGGCACCTCAGTTCTGTATCTGAACGATCCGGCGGACCGAGCCGGGCTGCAGGATCCGATTCTCCCCGGGGCACTCGCCCGGGCCCTGGAGGCAGGGCACGGACAGGCGGATCCGGAACCGGGCACCGCGCACAGGCGGCACGTCCTGGTCGTCGACGACCATCCGCTGAACCGGCAGGCGCTCACCGAGGCGCTGCAGCTGATCGGCTGTCGCGTCACCACGGCCTCCGACGGCACGGATGCCCTCGCGATCGCCGCGGCGCCGGCGGCGCGCTTCGACTGGGTCCTGCTCGATCGCAACATGCCGGAGCTGGACGGTCTGGCGACAGCGACCGCGCTCCGCGGCCGGCCGGCGACGAGACGCGCGCGCCTCGTGCTCATGGTCAACGACCCGGAGGATGCAGACAGCAGCTGCCGCCTGCTCATGGATGCGGTGTTCGTCAGGCCCGCGGGGATGCAGGCCCTCGCCACGGGGCTGAACCGGCTCTTCGACGCGGCGACACCGGCGTCGACCGGGCGCCGATCGACGGGCGCGGAGCTGGCCGAGCTTCGTGACGACACCCTGCTGGAGGACCTGGACGTGCTGACGCAGGCCTACGCCAAGGGTCAGGGCCCGGCGATCGAGGATCAGCTTCATCGCATGACCGGCGCGCTGCGCATGTGCCCGGAGCCCGCGCTGGACGCCGCCCTCGACGCGCTTTC
This sequence comes from Pseudomonadales bacterium, assembly GCA_036351555.1. GTDB lineage: Bacteria > Pseudomonadota > Gammaproteobacteria > Pseudomonadales > Azotimanducaceae > JAZBPF01. Next base: position 17,912 of record JAZBPI010000111.1, on the reverse strand, counting down.
CCGTGCCCTGCGCGCGGCGAACCCGGAGGCCGTCCAGCTGTCCCTGGAACGCTTTCGAAGCCTGCTGGAAACCGCTGCCCGGCGTTGAGCCCGGTCCGCCCGACCCGCAGGCGAGTCTGCCCGGCGCCGCCATCCGCCCTCGCGGGTCAGCGCCCGCGGAACAGCGCCCGGGAGTGGAGAGGGCGATCTCCCAGATGCGGCGCAAGCGCGAGGCGCATGAGCCGTTTCGCGGCGCGGCGGGTCGCGTCCTCGCGAAAGTCTCCCTCGGCGAAGGCCAGGAGCCTGCTGCCCGGGAAGAGGGCGTCGCCTGCGGATTCGCCCGTGGGATCGCCTTCCGCGACGTCCGCACGCTCGACGCCTCCCGTCGCGACCGGCGCCAGGCCCCCGTCGACCACGAAGCGATAGCGACGATCCGCGAGGATGGGCGCACCGGTCGTGTCGATCTCGAGGGGAAAGCCGTAGCCGAGCTCGTCGAGAAGGCCACGCTCGAACTCGCGCAGTGCAGGCTCGAGTTCCGAGGCGCCGGCGCCGAGACGGGTCAGCGCGCGCGCATAGAGCAGGAACAGCTCGGGGTGCGCGTCCTGCCGCTGCAGGAGACGCATCAGCAGTTCGTTCAGGTAGAGGCCGGCGAAGAGCGCGTCTCCCGCCAGCGCGATGGCCTGCTCCGGTTCCGCAGCCGTCAGCGTGCGCAGCTCGCCCCGTCCTCCCCAGCTGCAGCGCAGGCGGACGAAGGGCCGGAGCGGACTCACCGCGCCGCGACGCCCGCGCCGGGCGCCGCGGGCGACCACACCGATCCGGCCCTCACTGACGGAGAGAAGCTCTGCCAGGGTGCTGGTTTCCCGCCAGGGACGGGTATGCAGGACGTAGGCAAGCTCCACGGGCGCCGGATCGGTCGGCCAGCGTCAGCTTTCGAGGCCGAGGCGGCGGAGCATGCGCGCATCGTCGGACCAGCCGCCGCGAACCTTGATCCAGAGCTCGAGGCGCACGTGACGGCCGAGGAGGGCTTCCACGTCCCGTCGCGCATCGATGCCGACCTGCTTGATGCGTTCACCCTGATGGCCGAGCACGATGGCGCGCTGACCCTCGCGCTCGACGAGGATGGTCGCGTGGATCAGCAGACCCCGCGCGTCCTCCTGCCAGCGATCGATGTCGACGGTCAGCTGATGCGGAACCTCCTCACCGAGGCGGCGGAACAGCTTCTCGCGCACCAGTTCGGCGACCAGAAAGCGCTCGCTGCGGTCCGTGATCTCGTCGGGCCCGTAGAGATGGGGCGACGCGGGCAGCCGTGCGCGCAGACAGCCCTCGAGCCGATCCACGTTCTCGCCGTTCAGCGCGGAGAGCGGGACGATCTCGTCCCAGGCGAGTCGGGCCGCACAGGCCTCCATGAAGGGCAGCAGCGCCTCTCGCGGACGGATCCGATCCGCCTTGTTGATGGCCAGGATCTTCGCACCGCGCGCGCCCTCGACGAGTCTGAGCACGAAGTCGTCGCCTTCGGTCCAGCGCCCCGCCTCGACGAGCATCACCACCACGTCGACATCCGCGAGCGCCGCGCGGGCATTGCGATTCATGGCGCGGTTGAGCGCTCGCTTCTCGCCCGCGTGCAGACCGGGCGTGTCGACGTAGAGGATCTGGTCATCGCCCTGCGTATGGATGCCGAGCACCGCATGGCGGGTCGTCTGCGGACGGTCGGCGGTGATGGCGATCTTCTGGCCCACGAGGCGATTGAGGAGCGTGGACTTGCCGACGTTGGGCCGACCGACGAGCGCCACGTAGCCACAGCGGGAAACCGTCGGTGCCGGATCGCTCACGATTCGAGCCCCTCCAGGGATTCCAGTGCTGCGGCGGCCGCCGCCTGTTCCGCCGCACGCCGGGAACGGCCTTCGCCTTCCGCGCTCAGTGCCGGCTGCTGAACGACGCAGGCCACGCGAAAGGCCTTGTCGTGGTCGCTCCCGAGTTCTTCGACGACCCGATACTCGGGCAGCGCCTCGCCGCGCCCCTGAAGCAGTTCCTGCAGGCGGGTCTTCGGATCCTTCTCGATGGATCCCGGCCGGGCCCGATCCAGGCGCGCACCGAGCAGGCGCAGGATCAGGGTCCGGGCCGGCCCCGGGCCGCCATCGAGGAGCACGGCGCCGATGATCGCCTCCACCGTGTCGGCGAGGATGGAGTCTCGCCGGAAACCTCCGCTGCGCAGCTCGCCGACGCCCAGCCGCAGGTGATCACCGAGCCCGAGTTCGCGGGCGATCTCGGCGAGCGTGGACCGACGGACCAGCTTCGCGCGGAGCAGGGTGAGTTCGCTTTCCGAGGCTTCTGCATTGCGCCGATAGAGTTCTTCCGCGACCACGAACCCGAGATAGGCGTCGCCGAGGAATTCCAGGCGTTCGTAGTTGCGGGACGCGGACCGGCTCCGGTGCGTCAGGGCGAGGCGGAACAGCGCCACGTCCTCGAACCGATGGCCCAGCTGGCGCTGCAGCGCCTGAGGGTCGGCACCGGGCTTCGCGGACGGCGGGGTGCCTTCGGAGGCCATCCGCCCGGACCTCACCGGCGACTCCCGTGCGGCATCAGCGTTTCTCGTAGTGGTTCTCGAAGGAGATGACGAGATCGACGTTCGCGAACAGGTCGACGCGCTCCTCGTAGACGAGATCCACGAAGAGGCCCTCCTTCTTGCGCTCGAAGGTGACCCGCTCGGCCAGGGGCCAGCCGCGGATGCTGTTGATGCGCAGGCGATCCGTGAGATTGTCGAAGAACTGCCGCTTGGACATGCGGTCGACCTGCTCGCTCGCCACGGCGGCCTCGATCACGGAATTCACCGTCCGGTAGTCGATGTAGACCGGCACGACGCGGATCGCGAGCGTCGCGATGGAGAAGACCGCGATCAGGACCAGCAGCCAGCCCGTCATGCTGAGTCCGCGCTGACGCTCGAGCACCCGCCTTCCTCCCGTCGTCCTCATGATCATGCCCTCACTGGATCATGCCGTTGCGCGCGAAGCTCGGCCAGGCCAGGCCACCTTCCTTGTGCATCCACACGGCGAAGGCCTTGCCGACGATGTTGCGCTCCGGAACGTCGTTCCAGTAGCGCGAATCCTGACTCCGGTCACGATTGTCGCCCATCATGAAGTAATGCCCTTCGGGGACCACGTGCTCATAGGGTAGTTCGCGATTGCGGGGTTCGACCCAGATCCGATGCTCGACGCCACCCAGCGTCTCCTCGAAGACGGCGAACTGGGGGGCCTCCGCCGGCAGGCCCCCGAGATAGTCGAGCGCCACCGGTTCGCCGTTGATGATCAGGCGCTTGTCCTCGTAGCGGATGCGGTCGCCGGGCAGGCCCACGACGCGCTTGATGAAGTAGCGATCCAGGTGGGGCGGGAAGAACACCATCACGTCCCCGCGCTGCGGCGCCCCGAGATCGAGGACCTTGGTCCTGAAGACCGGCAGGCGCAGGCCGTAGGTGAACTTGTTGACGAGGATGTAGTCGCCCACCTCGAGGGTGGGAATCATGGAGCCGGACGGGATCACGAAGGGTTCGACGACGAAGGAACGCAGCACCAGCACCAGGGCGAGCACGGGAAAGAAGCTCCCGCCCCACTCCATCGCCCTGGGCTCGCGCAGCAGTTCCTCCCGAGCGGCACGAAAGGCGTCCGCCTCCCGCTCTCCGGCAGGCGTCCGGGTCTCGAGCGCCGCCACCGCCGCGAGTCGGCGCGGCCGCCAGCGGAAGCGGTCGAGACACCAGATCACACCCGTGATGCCCGTCGCGATGAGCAGGAACTCGGGCAGGAAATCGAGTGCGTTCTCCAAGGATCCTCTCCCTCAGGCGGCGGGGCGGCCGGCGGTCACTTGCCGACCTGCAGCACGGCGAGAAAGGCCTCCTGGGGAATCTCCACCCGCCCGACCTGCTTCATGCGCTTCTTGCCGGCCTTCTGCTTCTCGAGCAGCTTGCGCTTGCGCGACACGTCTCCACCGTAGCACTTGGCCGTCACGTCCTTGCGCAGCGCCTTCACGTTCGACCGCGCGACGATCTTGGCGCCGATCGCGGCCTGGATCGCCACGTCGTACATCTGCCGTGGAATCAGCTCGCGCATCTTCTCCACGAGCTCTCGTCCCTTGGTGGCCGAATTGTCCCGGTGCACGATGAGCGCCAGCGCGTCCACGGTCTCGCCGTTGATGAGCACGTCCAGGCGCACGACGTTCGCGGCCTCGAAGCGATCGAAGGCGTATTCCAGGGACGCAAAGCCTCGGGTGGCCGACTTGAGTCGATCGAACAGGTCCAGCACCACCTCGCCCATGGGCAGATCATAGACCAGGGACACCTGGCCGCCGACGAACTGCATGTCCACCTGAACGCCCCGACGCTCCTGGCAGAGCGTGATCACGGCCCCGACATGCTCCTGGGGCACGAGGATGTTCGCGCGCACCATGGGCTCGCGAATGATCTCCAGGCGCGACGGATCGGGCAGCTCCGAGGGGTTGTCGACGTAGATCGTCTCGCCCGCCTTGGTCACGACCTCGTAGACCACGGACGGTGCCGTCGTGATCAGGTCGAGGCCGTACTCCCGTTCGAGACGCTCCTGGACGATCTCCATGTGGAGCATGCCGAGGAAGCCACAGCGAAAGCCGAAGCCGAGCGCATCGGAGGATTCGGGCTCGTAGAAGAGCGAGGCGTCGTTGAGGGTGAGCTTCGAGAGCGCCTCGCGGAAATCCTCGAAGTCATCGGCGTTGACCGGAAACAGGCCTGCGTAGACCTGGGGCCGGACCTTGGCGAAGCCGGGAAGGGCTTCGGCGTCCGACCGTTCGCGCACGATGGTGTCCCCCACGGGGGCGCCGCGGACGTCCTTGATTCCGGCGATGACGAAGCCGACCTCACCCGCATGCAGGGCCTCCGTGGGCGTCTGCTTCGGGGTGAACTCGCCGACCATGTCGACCTGGTGCACCTTGCCGATGGACCGCGCCATGATGCGGTCGCCCTTCCTGATGGTGCCGTGCTTCACGCGCACCAGGGACACGACGCCCTGATAGTTGTCGAACCAGGAGTCGATGATCAGCGCCTGGAGCGGCGCATCGACGTCGCCTTCCGGAGGCGGGATGCGCTGGATGAGCGCCTCGAGAAGCGCGGGAACGCCCTCTCCGGACTTCGCGCTCACCGGGATCGCATCGGTGGCGTCGACGCCGATGATTTCCTCGATCTCGACCTTCACCTTGTCCGGATCCGCCTGGGGCAGATCCATCTTGTTGAGGACGGGCACCACCTCGAGACCCTGGTCGATCGCCGTGTAGCAGTTCGCCACGGACTGGGCCTCGACCCCCTGTCCCGCATCCACCACGAGCAACGCACCCTCGCAGGCCGCAAGCGACCGGGACACCTCGTAGGAGAAATCGACGTGCCCGGGGGTGTCGATGAAGTTCAGCTGGTAGCGCTCGCCGTTCGCGGCGTCGTAGTAGAGGGTGACGCTCTGCGCCTTGATCGTGATGCCCCGTTCGCGCTCGAGGTCCATGGAGTCGAGCACCTGCTCGGCCATCTCCCGATCGGCGAGACCGCCACAGACCTGGATGAAGCGGTCGGCAAGGGTCGACTTGCCGTGATCGATGTGGGCGATGATCGAGAAATTGCGAATGTGCGAAAGATCGGTCACGCAGCTACCCCGGGAACGGCCACCGGGCCTCGGACGAGGCGCTCCGGCACGACGGGCCCGCACCGCGAGGCGAGGTCGCGAGGCAGGCCCGGGAAGGATGCCGCGCAGTCTACTAGGGACCCCGGGCGCAAGCCATCGGCGAGCGCTCGGGACCGGTGCGGCGCCACGAGCGCCGCACCGCTGCTGGGCCCCGGGGCGGGGCGACCCTCGCGGCCGCCGCGTCCCGAGGCATCCTCGGAGGCGTTGCCGATCAGTCCTCCGCCGGAATCCGCATGGCCAGGAAGGTCGGGACCCCGCCGCGGACGATCAGCACCGGAATGGAGCGCCCTCGGGGCAGGTCCTTCACGGCATCGCGGAAGTCGGCGACGGACGCGATCGGCTTGTTGTTCAGGCGTGTGATCACGTCGCCCTGGCGAATCCCGGCACGGGCGGCGGGACCGTCCTCGATCGATGCCACGACCACGCCGCCCTCGACGTCCATGCGCTGGCGCATGGCGTCGTCGAGGCCTTCGACGGTCATGCCGAGGAGGCCACCGGATGCGCTACCCCCACCGGCTCGAGCGAGCGGCGTGCCCGGCTCGCCCAGCACACCGACCTCGACCCGGATCGTCATGCGCTTGCCGTTGCGGACGATGACCGCGGGCACCTTCTCGCCGGGACGGATGCGACCCACGACATGAGGAAGATCTCCGGACCGGTCGATCTCGTTGCCCCCGAAGCTGAGGATCACGTCCCCGGCCTGGATCCCCGCCGCCGCCGCCGGCGCACCCTCGAGCACCTGCGCCACGAGCGCGCCCGTGGGCCGATCGAGACCGAAGGACTCCGCGAGGTCACGGTCGACGTCCTGGATCATCACGCCGAGCCAGCCGCGCGCCACAGCCCCGTTCTCCCGGAGCTGGGCGATCACGTCCGCCGCGACGTCCACGGGGATCGCGAAGGACAGACCCATGAAGCCGCCGGAGCGCGTGTAGATCTGGGAATTTATCCCGACCACCCGACCCTCCAGATCGAAGAGCGGGCCACCGCTGTTGCCGGGGTTGATCGCGACGTCGGTCTGGATGAAGGGCACGTAGTTCTCGTTGTTGTCATCGGGCAGCGACCGACCCTTGGCGCTGACGATGCCGGCCGTGACCGAGTAGTCGAAGCCGAAGGGGGATCCGATCGCGAGCACCCACTCGCCGACCTCGAGGTCACTGGAACTGCCGAGCTCGACGGTCGGCAGATCCTCTGCGTCCACCTTCAGCAGGGCGAGGTCGGAACGCGGATCCGTTCCTACGACCGTGGCCGTGAACTCGCGTCGATCGACGAGGCGCACGAAGATCTCGTCCGCGCCGTCGACGACGTGGTTGTTGGTCACGACGTAGCCGTCGTCACTGATGATGAAGCCGGACCCGAGCGAACGGCGCTCACGCTGGGACGGGCCTTCCGGCATCCCGCGGAAGAAGTAGCGGAAGAATTCCGGCAGGTCGTCGGGATTCATGCCGGGCGGTAGCTGCTGTGCGGGGCCACCGCGGTAGATCGTGGAGATGTTCACCACGGCCGGAGACTGCTCCTTCACCAGCTCCGTGAACTCGGGTAGATCGGCGCGTGCACCGGGCACGACGAGGGCGATCAGGATCAATGCACCAAGGCCCTTCAAGGCCTGACGAACACGAACGGCTGCGCTCATGGTCACTCCGTTCCAGCAGTTTCAGGATGGACGCGGGCAAGCCCGCGCGGATCAGGGCGCAAGGCCCCCTTCAGCCCGTTGGACAAGTCGTAGCGGTCGAGGTTCGCCAGACGCCTCGGCGCGCCGGAGGATCCGCGGCGCCGGCAGCGGGCGCAGCCGGTCCAGCACGCGCAGCATGGCGAAACCGGCCGCCAGTCCCGCGCCCCCTGCGATGCCCGCACCGAGATCGGAACCGAGCAGCACGTCGCCCGAGATGGCGCCGAGCAGGAGTCCGGCGAGGGGCAGCAGGTAGGCACGGAGCGAGGCCGCCAGGATCGCCTGCTCCTCGATGCCGACCACGAGCCGGTCACCGATCTCGAGGCCCCGCAGCTGCGCGGGACGCGGGAGCAGGAGATGCATGACCGGCCCGGGCTGGATCTGATCGAGCAGACCATGACCGCAGCCCGCACGGGCCGCACAGCGCCCACAGGCCGACTGCCGTCGCGCCTCGACCCAGACCCGGTCCTGCTCCAGCCCGACGATGCGGACCGCTTCCTCGATCATCGGGACTCCCTGGTCAGTCACGGCAGTCGATCACATCCAGGAGTGGGGACGCGGGCGCGAGGCGTCAAGGTCGGGAAGGCACGGCGGCGGACGCTCGGACATCGCTGGCGGATGCCCCCTCTTCCCGCGAAGCGCCTCAGTCGCCCCTGGGCTGAACGCTCCGCGCGACGCGCTCGGCCGTCGCCAGCGGCACCTCACCGACGACGGTCACCAGCCAGCGGCGGTCGTCGGGCATCTCCAGACGGCGCACCACGGCCACGGTCCCGCCCAGCTGACTGCTGTGATCGTAGCCCGCGTGACCGACGAGCCGCTCCACGAAGACCGAGAAGCTCGCCAGGCCATCACTGTACAACAGGGCATCGACGGGCGCCGTGGCGAAGGGCAGACGCCGCAGGTCGCGGGCCGCCATGGCGAAGCCGCCCGGGAGCCAGCCGGCTTCCCAGGCCTCCTCGATCGGTCTGTCCCCGGACGGGGCGCCGTCCGCGAAGACGATGCGCTGGATCTCGAGTTGATCGCCTGCCGGCGGCGCGAAATCCGCGAGGGAGAAGGATCCACCGACCTCGAGATTCACGAACTGGAATACCTCCAGCGCGCGGCCCGATGGATCGAGCAATTCGGAGCGCAGCGGCAAGGCGGTCTCGGCGTCGATCCAGAGGCGATAGCCGTAGCGGCTGTCGTCCACGGGCAGCAGCTCGATGACCCTGGCACTGCGGCGGGCGATGCGCCCTTCCCCGGCCGCGCGTGCGCGGTAGGCTTCCGGCACCACCGAGAAGCCGCCGACGAAGGAGCGGGTGATGGGCCCGGTGGGGACCTGCCGACCGAGTTCGGCGAGCGGATCGCCACGACGCATGACGCAGAGCAGGTCGTCGCCGGTCCGGATCAGTTCCCGCGGCGGCCCGTCGAGGTGGGTCAGGCGCTCGCGCGCCACCCCGTCGAGGATCGCGTGTCGAATACTCAGACTGGAGAGATCACGGCCATTGAGGTAGCTGAACTCGCCCCGATAGTCGAGCGTGCCCAGCGCGTCGTCCATGCGTTGAAGCCACTGCTCGGGGCCCTCGACCGGCGCAGCGGCCGCGGCCAGGGCGATGCACTGCACGAGCAGGGCCGTGTGGCGTAGTGCATGGACCAGCCGCGGCATGGTCAGGGAGCGCCCTCGAAGGCTGCGACCCGGGCGAAGGGCATCATGCCCGCCCGGCTGTTCAGGGCGTTCACCTCGGCGTGGTGCAGCATGTAGGTCTGCAGATGGCGCTGCGGGGTGAGCGCTGCGTTCTGGACCGCAGCCCGAGGAGCCGCGGCCTCCATGCTCCGCAGCGGCAGCATGACCCTGTCACTGGCCGGGCGAAGCACGGCACTCTCGACGCGCAGGGGTGCGGCCGCGAAGGCCGGCTCCAGGGACGCCCCGGTACTGGTTCCCGCGAGGCTCGGTGCGGCGCGATCGTCGGCCCCGCCCTGCCACTGGATCCCGAGTACGACGGCGAGCGTGACCGACGCGGCGGTGGCGAAACTGATCATCCAGGCGCCACGGCGCGGGGCGCGGACGCCCTCCAGGGCTCGGCCGGCCGCGACCTCGTCCTCGGCAACCGCGAGCGCCGGGGCGAGCAGATCGGCTCCGGGCCGCGCTGCATGTTCGCGGAGGACCGTGCTCACGAGCTGATAGCGGGCCCAGGTCGCCCGGACCTCGCCATCCTCTTCCATCGCCCGCAGCACGCGCGCCAGTTCGAGATCGTCGGCCTCGTCGTCCATCAGCGCCGACAGGGATTCACGCAACCGCTCACTCATCTCCGCTTCCTCGATGGGACCCCGACGCCCGGCGAACTCGCCGCTCGGCTCCGGTGACTGATGCGCGCTCATCAGACCGCGTTCTTGCTCGATCGTTCAACTTCACACCCGTTGCCACGATCATGCCCTCACTGCTCCATCAGCGGACGGATCGCCGTATCCACGGCTTCGCGCGCCCGAAAGATCCGCGAGCGCACGGTGCCGATGGGGCACTCCATGATGGTGGCGATCTCCTCGTAGGACAGGCCGTCGAATTCGCGCAGGGTCATGGCCGTCCGCAGATCCTCGGGAAGCGCTTCGATGGTGTCGAACACGACCTTGCGCAGCTCTTCCCCGGCCAGGTGATTCTCCGGAGTCTCGATTTCCGTGAGCGCCTCGCCTCCCGCATAGGACTCCGCTTCGCTCGCGTCGATGTCGTCCACCGGCGGACGGCGGCTGCGCGCCACGAGAAAGTTCTTCGACGTGTTGATGGCGATGCGATAGATCCAGGTGAAGAAGCGACTCTCGCCACGGAAGCGCGGCATGGCGCGATAGGCACGCACGAAGGTGTCCTGGACCACGTCCTGGACATCCTGGGGCTCGCGCACGTAGCGGGCCACGAGCAGTTCGATCCGATGCCGGTACTTCAGGACGAGGAGATCGAAGGCGTGCCGATCGCCACGCTGGACGCGCTCGACGAGTCGGGCGTCCGTGTCCCTCGTTCCGGTCATCGGCGCCCCGTCACCCCTGAATTCCACCTGCCGTGCTGCCGTGGTCACAAGCGTGATCCTTTTCGTCACCCCACCCCGCATGAAGACCGCGGGCAGCGCACGAAGTTCCCTTGCGGCAGCAGGCCTCGGCCGGGAAGCCCGACCAACGCTGCAGCATTGTGCCGAGGCGGGGTCCCGTATACTAGGCGGCGCCTTCGCCCGCCCGGGGGCGGTGCCCGGGTCGCACCGATCCTGCCGGTCCCATCGGAACACCGCCATGACGCGACGCCACCACTATGACGTGCTCATCATCGGGAGCGGCGCGGCCGGACTCGCGACGGCGCTCGGCGTGGCGGGCAGTGCCCGGGTCGCGGTGCTCTCCAAGGGCCCCCTGCCGGAAGGGTCGACCCGCTGGGCCCAGGGTGGCATCGCCGCCGTGCTCGACGAGGGGGACGACGTCGAGGCCCATGTCCGCGACACCCTGGACGCGGGCGCCGGGCTCTGTCACGAGGATGCGGTTCGCTACACGGTGGAGGGCGGGCCGGCCGCCATCGCCTGGCTCGTCGACCAGGGCGTCGCCTTCGACACGGAAGCCACGGAGGACGGCACCACCCGCTTCCATCTGACCCGCGAAGGGGGTCACAGTCACCGCCGCATCATCCACGTCGCCGATGCGACGGGAAACGCCGTGGAGACCACCCTCGTCGGCCGCGTCCGTGCCGCCCGGAACATCGACATCTTCGAGGACCACATGGCCGTGGACCTCATCATCCGCGAGAAGATCAGCCTGCCGGGTTCCGGCTGCATCGGCGCCCACGTGCTCGACCGCAGCTCGGGGCGCATCGACGTCTTCCAGGCGCCCTTCGTGGTGCTGGCGACCGGCGGGGCGAGCAAGGTCTACCTGTACACGACGAACCCCGACGGCTCCACCGGTGACGGCATCGCCATGGCCTGGCGCGCCGGCTGCCGCATCGCCAACATGGAATTCAACCAGTTCCATCCGACCTGCCTCTACCACCCCTCGGCAAAGAGCTTCCTGGTCTCCGAGGCGCTTCGCGGGGAAGGCGGACGGCTGCTCCTGCCCGACGGGTCGCGCTTCATGGATCGCTTCGATCCGAGGGCCGAGCTGGCGCCCCGGGACATCGTCGCCCGGGCCATCGACCACGAGATGAAGCGCCTCGGCGCGGACTGCCTCTATCTCGACGTCAGCCACCTCGACCGCGACTTCATCGAGTCCCATTTCCCGAACATCCGCCAGCGCTGCCTCGACCTCGGCATGGACATCACCCGGGAGCCGATTCCCGTCGTCCCCGCCGCGCACTACACCTGCGGCGGCATCGTCACGGACCTGAAGGGTCGCAGCGACGTGCCCGGGCTCTACGCGATCGGCGAGTGCGCCTTCACGGGCCTGCATGGTGCGAACCGGATGGCGAGCAACTCGCTCCTCGAGTGCATCGTCTTCGCCCACGCGGCGAGCGCCGACATCCTGGCGCAGCTCGAGGGGGTGGAGCCCGTGCCCGACGCGCCGCTCTGGGACGAAAGCCAGGTCACGGATTCGGACGAGGACGTGGTGATCTCGCACAACTGGGACGAACTGCGCCGCTTCATGTGGGACTACGTGGGCATCGTGCGCACGGACAAGCGCCTGGAGCGGGCGCGGCACCGCGTGGAGATGCTCCGCCAGGAGATCCACGAGTACTACGCGAACTACAAGGTCTCGGGCGACCTGATCGAACTGCGCAACCTGGCCCTGGTCGCCGATCTCATCATCCGCAGTGCCGAGAGCCGCCGCGAGAGCCGCGGTCTGCACTACACCCTCGATTTTCCGCAGACCTCGGCCGCCGCGCGGGACACGGTCCTGACGCCGTCGCCCCTGCGTCTGGACGTCGCGGCGGGCCGTGCCTGGCGCCAGGGCATTCTCCAGGGGCCGGGCTGACTCTGCCGGCGACGCCGCTGCGTGACGTCCCTCCGGGCAAGGCCCCGGGGTCAGGCGAGCCCCGGCCAGCGATGGGCCCGGGCCATGCGCGAGAGGCGCCGGAAGGTCGCATCGTCGACGGCGTCCCGCCAGAACACGACCCAGCACTCGCGCCCTCGCTCATCGACGCAGGGCAGGAAGATGGCCCAGCTGAAGGGCCGTGCCGGGCCGCGCACGCAGGCCGCGCACCAGCGTCCATCGCCCCGATCGATGCGCAGCCCGTCCCCCGCGAGGACGCAGCGCCGCACGTTGTCGAAACGCGTACCGGCAAGGACCCAGAACAGGGTGAACACACCCAGCCAGAGCAATGGCCAGAGGTGCTGCGCCGCGATCGCGGCGCTGCCGCAGAGCAGCACCGCACAGGGCAGGGACAGGCGCCGCACGACGCGATGCAGGCTCGACGGCGGCATCGCGACCGGCCCCACGGAGATCATGGCGCCGGCATCGCCCCCGCGTGGGCGCGGATCCGCGCGATCAGGGCGGCAAGGTCGGGATCGAGCGGCACCGCCCGCCCCGTCACCCAGAGCAGGAGTTCCGTGTCCTCCTCCTCGAGCAGGCGTCGGTAGGTCTGCTGCTCCTCGGCCGAGAGGGATCCGTAGACCTCCTCGACGAAGGGCAGGAACAGCAGATCCAGCTCCCGGAGGCCGCGCCGACTGCGCCACCAGAGCCGGCGGGCGGCGAGGCGCGCCGGGTCGTCATCGTCCCGTCGTTCAGTGTTCACGGAGTCGTTCATGGAGTGTCATCCGGCCCGTGCCTATAATCCCTGCCCCTCGCGTGGAGGCGGATCATAGCAGTCGCGTCGCCGCCGGCCGGCGACTGCGGCAGGGTCCTACGGCAACGGGAGACCTTCGATGCATCCTCAGTGGCAGCAATTCCTGGAGAGCCGCGGCGCAGGCTTCGGCGACTGCGACGGAGAGCCCTGCGTGACGGCCTTCGCGGCGCACTCCGATGCCGCCCTGCCGGAGCTCGCCGATCTGTCGCCCCTCGGTCTGCTGCGCATCGACGGGCCCGACGCCGGGCGCTTCTTCCAGGGCTACGCGACCTGCGACGTGCGCGATGCCGCGGCCGATCGCTCCATACCGGGTGCTCTCTGCACGCGCGAGGGCCGGACGCTCGCGACCTATCGGCTCTGGGGGCCACCGGACGCCCTGGTGCTGCGCCTGCACCGGGCCCTGATCGTTCCCGTGCGCGATCTCCTGGCGCGCTACATCGTCTTCTCGAAGGCAGAGCTGTCCGAACCGACGGACCGCATCATCGGCCTCGGCCTCGCCGGCGAAGGGGCCGATCGCTGTGTCGCCGAGCTGTGCGGCGTGGCGCCGGAGGAGAACGAAGTGGTCAGGATCGAACTCGACCACGGCCCCTGCACGGCGATCCGCGACCGCGGCACGCCGGCACGGTTCGAACTCTGGCTCGACGTGGAGGACGCGCCGGCCCTGTGGCAGCGGCTCGCCCGGCACGCGCGGCCCGTGCCCTGGTCGCGCTGGGCGGCGCGCCGGCTGCGCGCCGGCTTCGTCGAGCTGTCGCCGCGCACCGCCGGTGAATACGTGCCGCAGGCCCTGAACCTGCAGGCGAGCGGCATGCTGAACTTCACCAAGGGCTGCTATCTGGGTCAGGAGGTCGTGGCCCGCATGCAGTACCGGGGCCGACTCAAGAAGCGTCTCTATCGCTTCAGGATCGAGGACTGCACCCGGCCGCCGGCCCTCGGAACGCCCATCACGCTGGGCGGCGCGGAGGGTCGTGAGGTCGGCGAAGTGGTCGCCTCGGTCCAGGACGAGGGCGCCTGCGATCTCCTCGCCGTGGTCAGGATCGAGGACGCCGATGCCGCGCTGTTCATCGGCGAACGCGCCCTGAAGCCGGAACCCCTCGCCTACGAGATTCCGCCCCTCAAGGCCGAAGGCGGCGCCTGAGCCGGAGCGACGCGTTCCGCGGCCAGCCTAGCCCTCGCCGCTGAACAGCCGCTGGATGCTCGAGAAATCGAGGCCGCCCGCATCGTCGCGTCCCTCGGCGCCGCGGTTCTTGTGCAGCACGTAGAGCGACCGCGCCAGAGCGCCGAGTGGCGTCGACTGGCCCGTGCTCGCGGCCGCATCCATGGCCAGACCGAGATCCTTGATCATGAGGTCGACGAGGAATCCGCCGCTGTAACCTCGGGACGCCGGGACCCCGTCCATGACACCGGGATAGGGGTTGTAGACGTTCAGGGCCCAGTTGCCGCCGGAGGACTGCTTCATGATGTCCGAGAGCACCGCCGGATCGAGACCGTTGGCGACGCCGAGCTGGATCGCCTCCGCCGTGCCGGTCATGAGCACCGCAAGCAGCATGTTGTTGCACATCTTGGCGACCTGACCGGCCCCGGAGTCGCCTGCGTGGAAGATGTTGCGCCCCATGGCTTCGAAGAGGGGCCGGGCCTGCGCGAGCGCCGCCGCGTCGCCGCCGACCATGAAGGTGAGCGTGCCGGCCTCCGCACCGCCGACCCCACCGGACACCGGCGCATCGAGCATCGCCCGTCCGCGCGCCGCAGCGGCGGCCGCCACAGTGCGCGCCGTGGCAGCCGCGATGGTCGAGCAGTCGATGAGCACCGTGTCCGGGCCGACCCGATCGAGCAGGCAGGGACCCTCCTCCGCGCCGAGGTAGACGCGCTCGACGTGCTGGCCCGCAGGCAGCATGGTGACGACGAACGCCGCGTCCGCGACCGCGTCCGCGACCGACGCGGCGACCGACGCACCGTCCGCGCGGGCCTGGGCCAGCGCATCGGCGGAGAGATCGAAGGCCGTGACCGCATGCCCGGCGCGGACGAGATTGCGGGCCATGGGCCCGCCCATGTTGCCAAGGCCTACGAAGGCGATCCGGGTCATGGCTGCTCCTCCCTTCTTTGCGTGCGCGGCTCAGTCGACCAGATCCGCCAGGGGATTGTGGTCCCAGGGCGGCGCGAAATGAGCGTCGACGAGCTTGCGCGGCAGGGCATCGAGGCCCTCGACGGACCAATGGGGGGCATGGTCCTTGTCGATCAGCAGCGCCCGGACCCCTTCCGCGAAATCCCGATTCCGCGCGCAGTGCGTCCCGATGATCATCTCCATGCGGAACTGATCCGCGAGGCTCAGGGCCGGCGCGCGGTGCAGCTGCTCGACCACGATGCCGGCCGTGACCGGGCAGCCCTTTTCCAGCGTATCGACGGCTCGATCGAGCCAGGGATCGCGACCGACGAGGCCGCGCATGGCACCGACCGCCGCTCGGTACACGCCATCGACCCGCCCGAGCGCCTCGTCGATCGCGTCCCGCACGGGGGCGAGCTTGCCGTCGGGGCGCTGACCGCGGGAGGCCGCATCCAGCTCCGCGAGGACCCCGTCGAGCATGGCGTCATCCTGCGCGCGATCGCCGCTGAAGGGCGCGGCGCGCAGGGCGTCCTCGAGGCTCGCGCGCTGATCGCCCGCCAGCAGGTACTGTCCGAGCCCCGTGGCCAGCGCGTCCGCACCGTTGATCTGCGCGCCGCTGAGGCCCAGGAAGAGACCCAGTTGCCCGGGCATGGAGGACAGCAGCGCCGTGCCGCCGGCATCGGGAAAGAGGCCGATGGTGATCTCCGGCATGGCGACCCGGCTCGTGTCCGTGACGATGCGATGGCTGGACGCAGAGAGCAGCCCCAGGCCACCTCCCATGACCACGCCGTGCCCGTGGCAGACGACGGGCTTCGGATAGCGGTGAATCAGGTGATCGAGACGGTACTCGTGCTCGAAGAAGGTCTCCGCGTAGCGATCGACGAGTTCGCCGGCGGCATGGTTCGCGCTCATGGACCGATAGAGGGCCTGGATGTCGCCCCCGGCGCAGAAGGCGCGATCCCCGGTGCCGCGCAGGTAGACGGCCGCGATGCGAGGATCGTCGCGCCAGCGACGCAGCTGTCCGTCGAGCAGATCGATCATCGCGAGATCGAGGGAGTTCAGCGTCTTCGGCACGTTCAGGGTGAGCACACCGATCCGCGCCCCGCCCGCCGTGGCCCACTCGGCGATCACGACGGGCGCGTCCTGCGCGTTGAGCAAGGTCGTTTCAGTCATGGCGTGACGTCCCGATGATGCCCCGGCGCGCGCACGCGCGCCCCGGCGCTGCCAGAAGTCTCCTGCACGCGCGCGATCGCCGGCGCATCAGGGCGCGGGAGGATAGCGGTCATGGGCAGGCAGCCCCTCGGCCGGTGTCGCCCAGGGGCAGGCGTCCTCCATCCAGATGTGCATGCCGGGGCGCGCGCCCGGATCCTCGTCGAGGCTCGCGACACGCAGCACCCAGCTGCCCTCGCCCGCGCGCAGCGCCACGAGCTGGGACCCGCAGCGTGGGCAGAAGAAGCGCTGCTTGCCCGGGGAGGATTCGAAGGCGGCCACGACCTCCTCACCGCGGATCCAGCGGAACTGATCGAGACGGACGCGCGCACCGACGTTGAAGGCCGAGGCGTGGGCCTTGCGGCAGGTCGTGCAGTGACAGCAGACGACGGGGCTCGCGAGCGCATCGATCTCGTAGGCGACGGCGCCGCACAAACAACTTCCCTTCGGCATGGCTCTCCCCCTCGCAGACTCGCCCGACCCGTCTCAGGCGTTGCGCCAGACCGCGGTGCGCTTCTCGAGGAAGGCCTGGACACCCTCCTTCTGATCCGCCGTATCGAAGAGATCCACGAAGGCCTCCCGCTCGGCGGCGTAGGCGCTGGCCACGGGGCCCGTGCGGGCGCGCTGGATCAGGGACTTGCAGGCGGTGACGGCCACGGGGCTCTGCTTCGCGACCCGGGCTGCCAGGGTGCGCGCCGCCGCGAGCGCCCCGCCCTGCGCCACCACCTCCTCGACGAGGCCGATGCGCAGCGCCGTCGCCGCATCGACACGCTCGCCACAGAGGATCATGCGCTTGGCCCAGCCCTCGCCCACGGTCCACGCGAGATTCTGGGTGCCGCCCCCACAGGGCAGCAGACCCACGGTGCCTTCCGGCAGCGCGAGCTGAGCCTGGGCCTCGGCGATGCGGAGGTCGCAGGCAAGCGCGCATTCGAGGCCACCGCCCATCGCGTAGCCGTTGATCGCGGCGATCGAGACCCCGCGATAGGCGGCCAGGGTCTCGAAGGCTTCACCGAAACAGCGCGCCATGGTGCGCGCGCGCGCGCGATCGCCGTCCGCGAAGACCTTGAGGTCCGCCCCGGCCGAGAAGAACTTCTCGCCGGCGCCGGTGATCACCAGTGCGTAGATGTCCCGCGCCTGGTCGAGGGCGCGCACGAGATCGCGCAGACCGATCAGACTCTCCTCGTCCCAGACGTTCGCCGCCGGATTGTCGATGGTGACGATCGCCGTGGCGCCGTCGACCTCGACCCGGAGCTTGTTCGTGCTGCTGTGGATCATCGAAGCATCTCCGCCGCCCCTTCCATCATCAAGCGCCGCGCGACGATGACGCGCATGATCTCGTTGGTGCCTTCGAGGATCTGGGGCACGCGCACGTCACGGACATGCCGTTCGATCGGATACTCGCGAATGTACCCGTAACCGCCATGGAGCTGCATGGCGCGATTGCAGACCTCGAAGGCCACGTCCGTCGCGAAGCGCTTGGCCATGGCGCAGTAGACGGAGGCCTCCGCGTGCCCCTGATCGAGGCGGCTTGCCGCCAGCCGCACCATCTGCCGT
>JAZBPI010000110.1:0-19002 GCA_036351555.1 Pseudomonadales bacterium | reverse complement strand
TCGGAGAAATCGGGATGCACGTAGCCGTCGAGCACGAGGTCGTTCTCCGGGATCAGGCGATCACCGCAGTCTAGGGGCAGGGCACGGCATCGGCGATGCCCGCCTCGAGCGACCCCGGCGACACTCCGCGGGGACGCCTGCGCCGCGCCCCACCGCTCGTCAAGGGCCTGCGTGGACGGCGCGCGTCGGCGTCGCCGCGATCGTATGATCGGGGCAACCGACCGAAGGGAGCACACGCCATGGCCCGTCCCATGCCCGCCCATCCGCAGCTGCGCGGCAACTACGCCCCGATTCGCATGGAGTGCGACGCACCGGATCTGGTGGTTCGAGGTGAACTCCCGGAGCACCTC
This sequence comes from Pseudomonadales bacterium, assembly GCA_036351555.1. GTDB lineage: Bacteria > Pseudomonadota > Gammaproteobacteria > Pseudomonadales > Azotimanducaceae > JAZBPF01. Next base: position 18,652 of record JAZBPI010000110.1, on the reverse strand, counting down.
TCCGGCACCTTCTACCGCAACGGGCCCGATCCTCAGTACGCGCCGCGCGGGCTCCATCACTGGTTCGCGGGGGACGGCATGGTGCACGCCCTGCACTTCGAGCAGGGGCGCGTGAGCTATCGCAACCGCTGGATGCGGACGCCCAAGTGGACCCTCGAGCACGAGGCCGGCGAGGCCCTCTTCGATCCCTTCAATCCCGGCAATGCCGATCCGCGCGTGGCGGGCGTCGACTCGACGCTCGCGAACACGAACATCGTCTGGCACGGCGATCGCCTGCTCGCCCTGGAGGAAGGCCACGCACCCTGGGAGGTGGACCCGGTCACCCTGGAGTCCCGCGGCTACTGGCGCTTCGACGACCGCCTCGAAGGGCCCATGACCGCCCACCCCAAGCTGGATCCGATCACGGGCGAGATGCTCTTCTTCGGCTACTCGGCCCGGGGGCCCTTCAGCGCCGACATGAGCTATCACGTCGTGGATCGCGCGGGCACCCTCACGCGATCGCAATGGTTCCAGGCGCCTTTCTGCAGCATGGTCCACGACTTCGTCACGACGACCGATCACGCGATCTTCCCGATCTTTCCGCTCACGGGCAGTCTCGAACGTGCCATGAGTGGCCGGCCGGCCTGGGCCTGGGAGCCGGACAAGGGCACCCACATCGGCATCATGGACCGGAACGGCGACGTGGCCGCCATGCGCTGGTTCGAGCACGACCCCTGCTACGTGTTCCATCCCATGAATGCCTGGACGGAAGGCTCGAAGGTCTTCGCGGACGTCATGAAGTTCGAGCAGGCCCCCCTGTTCCCGAACCCGGACGGCAGTCCGGGCGATCCGAAGAAGAGTCAGGCGCACCTCGTGCGCTGGACCTTCGATCTCGCCGCCAACAGCGGCGACATCAAGGAGGAGCAGCTCGACGATCTGCCCGGAGAGTTTCCCCGCCTCGACGAACGGCGCACGGGCCAGGCCTATCGCCACGGCTTCTTCGCCTGCTCGACGGGACGGACCCGCGGCGGCGCCGGCAGCTTCGACAGCATCGCCCATGTCGATCACGCCACCGGACGACGCAGACTGCTCGAGCTGCCGGCCGGCGACGCGACCGGCGAACCCCTCTTCGTGCCGCGCAGCGCCGACGCGCCGGAGGGCGACGGCTTCCTGCTCGCGCTGGTCTATCGCGGCGAGGAGAAGCGCAGCGATCTGCTCGTGCTCGATGCCGCCGACATCGCCGCGGAGCCCCTCGCGACCGTGGAACTGCCCGTGCGCGTGCCCTTCGGCTTCCACGGCAACTGGCGCCCGGCCTGAGCCACCCCCGCGGGACCATGACCTCGAGGGTCGTGGTCCCGATCGCCAGTCCCCGGCCATGCTCGACGCCGCCTGCCGGACCGGATAGAGGACACGCCCATGGCCACGGAACTCCAGGTACTCGCCCTCGCGGGACTGCTTCAGGTTGTCCAGCTCTTCCTCATGGCGGTGCCCGTCAATCTCCAGCTGGGCGTCACCTGGACCGGCGGCCCGCGCGACGAACCGCGCGAAGCGAGGGGACTGGCCGGCCGCCTCAAGCGCGCCTTCGACAACCACTTCGAAGCCCTGATCCTGTTCACGATCGCGGTGCTGGTCGTGGTGCTCGGCGAGCGCAGCACGGGCTTCACGGCGGCCTGCGCCTGGACCTATCTGGGCGCCCGTGTGCTCTACGTGCCCGCCTATGCCTCGGGCATTCCTCTGCTCCGTTCCCTGATCTGGGCCGTGGGCTTCTTCGCGACCCTGGCCATGCTCGTCGCCGCCCTCCTCTAGCGCCGCGGCGTGCACCCGGCTCGGCGAGCGCGGGACGCGCGCCCTATACTGCGGCCGCGTCGCACACCCACCCCGCTGCCGGAGCCCCCATGTCCGACTCTGCCGTCACCGCCTGCGTCCTCATCATCGGCAACGAGATCCTGTCCGGGCGCACCCAGGATGCGAACCTGTCCTTCATCGCGCGCACCCTGAACGAGCATGGCATCCAGGTTCGCGAGGCGCGGACCATTCCGGACGTGGAAGCGGTGATCGTCGAGACCCTGAACGCCGTGCGCAGCCGCTTCGACTACGTGTTCACGACCGGCGGGATCGGCCCGACCCACGACGACATCACCGCCGACTGCGTGGCACGCGCCTTCGGCGTCCCCCTGGTGATGCACCCGCAGATCGAGGGCCGGATCCGCGCCTACGCGGCGGAGCGCGGCATGTCCGAGGAGATCACCCGGGCCAGTCTGCGCATGGCGCGGGTTCCGGAGGGCGGAGAGCTGGTCGAGACCGAAGTCGGGGCGCCGGGCTTCTCCATCGGCAACGTCTACGTCATGGCGGGCATTCCCGCCGTCATGCAGTCCATGCTCGGCCTGCTCGCACCGAAGCTCCGCGGCGCACGCCCCGTGCGCGCGCGCAGCGTGGGCGCCTATCTGGGCGAGAGCCAGGTGGCCGATCGCCTGCGCGCCATCCAGGACGCCCATCCGGCCGTGGACATCGGCAGCTATCCCTTTTCCGACGCCGGGCGCTACGGCACGACCCTGGTCGTGCGCGGCACGGACGAAGCCCTTCTCGACACCGTGCTCGACGAGCTGCGCACCCTGATCACCACCTGCGGTGCGGAACCGCTCGAACGCAGCTGAGCGACGCCCTCAGGCTCCGAGCGACCTGGCACGGACCTAGGCGGCGAGACCGCGCTGCGGATCGCGGGGCAGCGACTGGCGCCAGGGCCGTCCGATGCCCCACACGAGGAGCGCTCACCGTGACGCTGGAAGAGATCGGCAAGGACCTCGTCGCACTGTGCAATTCGGGCACGACGGAGTCGGCCCCATCGACCGTTGCCACGACCACCACGAGGTCCACGGCCTGAGCGCGGAAGGCCCCTTCATCGGTCCTCGCGACGACCGGTTCGCGGTGCGCTTCGTCCTCGACGTCACGCCGCGGGGCGGCGCGCGCATGCAGATGACGGAAGTCGCCCTCCACGACGTGCGTGATGGACGCATCGTGCAGGAGGCGTTTCTCTACCTGAGCGACTGAGCAGCGCACCCCGGTGCGCGCGCGGCCCGCGCGCCCTCAGGGCGTCCCCTGCGCCCCTGCAGGCGGCCCGTCCCGACGCCGCTCGCTCGCCAGCGCCCACAGGAAATAGCCGATGCCGACGCCGGTCTGGAGCAGTGCGAAGGTCAGCACGGCGTCCCTGGGCGCAAGCTGGCCGACCTCGAGCACCAGGCTGGCGGCGGCGATCGTCGTCGCGTTGACGAGGGCGAGCATCAGCATCTCGTTGGCGAACACCCGACCACGGTAGCGGTCCTCCGTGCGCCGCTGCAGGAGCACGGCACTCATGACCCAGTTGGCGCCGCCGGCGCTGTGCGCGAGCACCACCAGCACGACCACGGCCAGCACCCAGGGCAGCTGACTGAACGCCACGTAGACGAGGCCGCCGACCACCATGGCGATCCCCAGCGCCTGCGGCCAGAGGCGCTCCGGTACCAGCGCCCGGACGACGATGGGCCCGATACCGGTCCCGAGCCCGGCCGCCGCGTAGAGCACGCCGATGGCCGTGGACGGCGCCTCGGGCGCGAGCGTCGGCGCGATGATCACGAACATGTAGTAGATGGCACCGATCCCGACGGTCCACAGGGCCTTCGCCGTGGCGATGCGCCCCACGGAGGGATGACCCCGCATGTAGCGCACCCCGGCGCCGATGCCGCGCAGGACTTCGCGCACCCCGCCGGGACCTGGCGCATCCGTCTGCTGCGGAATCAGGGTCCGCGAGAGAAAGGCCGCGGAGACGAGATAGGTCGCGGCATCGATGAGGAACACGTTGCGCGCACCAAGCAGGTCCGTGAGCACGCCGCCGATGCCGGCACCGACCGTGAGGATCGTCGACCAGGTGATGGCGCCGAGGGCATTGGCCGTGGCGAGTTCGTCCGGGGTGCAGACGTTGGGGGTCGCCGCACTGCGCGCCGGCTGGAACACGGCGCTCACGGTCACCTGCGCCATGGCGAGGAGATAGACCCAGCCGACCCAGTCGTCGGCACCGATGAACAGGAAGCCGCAGACGATCACCGCCCGCAGCAGATCCGCGCCGATCATGAGACGGCGACGGTCGAAGCGATCCACGAGCAGGCCCGCGAAGGGAGACGCGATGGCGTTCGGCAGGAGTTTCGCGATGAACACGAGACCGAGCGCCAGGGGCGAATCGGTCATCGCCGCGATCAGCGCGTAGATGGCGATGGTGTTGCACCAGTCGCCGAACAGGGACGCGACGTCGGCCGCCCAGAGGCGGCGGTAGTTCGGGTTCCGGCGCAGCAACGCGAGGTAGCCGACGTCCTTCATGAGGCGCTGTCCGCGATGCGCGGACCGGCACCCCGCGCGGGCGGATCGCAGTGTAGCAGCGGCTCCTGCGCACCGTTCGTCGCTCGACGCCCGGGGCGGCCGGCCAGCCCTTGCTGGCACCCGGTCGCGCTCGCATGATCGCGTCCCTGAAACCGCTCGCCGTCGCACGCCCGACGCCGCCCCGCGGCAGGATCATGACGCACCCAGGCCCTGCACCCACCTCCCTCGACCTGCAGATCGAGACCCAGCCGGACGACGTCACCTGCGGACCCACCTGTCTGCACGCGGTCTATCGCTACTGGAAACGCCCGGTCCCGCTCCCGGAGCTCATCGCTTCCGTACCGACGCTGCCGGGCCGCGGAACCCTCGCGGTGCATCTCGCCTGTGACGCCCTTCAGCGCGGCTACGCCGCGACGCTCTACACCTACAACCTGCATCTCTTCGACCCGACCTGGTTCCCGAACGGGGGCGCGCCCGAAGGGACGCAGGCCGATGCCGCGGCCTACCTGCGCGATCGTCTCGAGCGACAGCTCGCCTACAAGGGCGGTGAGACCCTCGCCGCGCGCACGGAAGGCTACCTGCGCTTTCTCGAGCTCGGCGGTGCGCTGCGCTTCGAGGATCTCGACAGCACGCTCCTGCGCCGCCCGCTGACCCGCGGCACGCCCATCATCGCGGGCCTGTCAGCGACCTATCTCTATCGCACGGCCCGCGAGTGGGGTCCGAAGGACGACTACGACGACATCCGCGGCGCGCCCTCCGGGCATTTCGTGGTGCTCGCCGGCTATCGCCCGCAGGGCCGGCTGGTCGAGGTGGCCGATCCACTGCGCGACCATCCGCTCGCAGAGGGCACACGCTACGAGATCGGAATCGAGCGCGTGATCGGTGCGATCATGCTGGGCGTGCTGACCCACGACGCCAACATCCTGCTCATCACGCCGCGCAGCGGAGGGGATCGCAGACCATGAGACGCCTCTTCGTCGTCGACAAGCCGGAGGACTGGCCGCTCGCCATTCCCGAGGTAGAGGTGGTCGGTGCCCGCGACTACGTGACCGACCCGGCCTGGACGAGCATCGGACGGGCGCGGGTGTTCAATCTGTGTCGGTCCTACCGCTATCAGAGCATCGGCTACTACGTGTCGCTGCTCGCGGAGGCCCGGGGGCATCGCCCGTCACCGACCCTGTCGACGATCCAGGACACGCGCTCGCGCCATCTCCTGCGTCTCGCCTCCGAGGACCTCGAGGAACTCATCCAGCAGAGTCTCGGCACCCTGCAGTCAGACGAATTCACCCTGTCGATCTACTTCGGACGCAATCTCGCGAAACGCCACGCCCGCCTCGCCCTGCGGCTCTACGAGCTGGCCGCCGCCCCCCTGCTGCGGGCCCGCTTCGTGCGCCGCGGCGAGCGCTGGGAACTGGTGACCCTGGGGCCCGTCGCCGCCGACGCCATCCCTCCCGAGCATCGCGCCTTCGCCGTCGAGGCGGCGACCAGCTATTTCTCCGGTCATGGCCCGAGACCGCGCCGGCGAACCCCGGCCGCCTACGATCTCGCGATCCTCGTCGACCCGAAGGAGCAGGATCCGCCGTCGAACGAGCGTGCCCTGGCGCGTTTCGAACGGGCGGCGCAGAAGGTGGGCTTCGAGGCGGAGCGCATCACCCGCGAGGACATGGGGCGGCTGGCGGAGTTCGATGCCCTGTTCATCCGGGCGACCACCGCCGTGAACCACTACACCTATCGTTTCGCGCAGCGGGCGCGCGCCGAGGGCATCGTGGTGATGGACGATCCCGAGTCGATCCTGCGCTGCACGAACAAGGTGTTTCTCTCGGAACTGCTCACACGCCATCGCCTTCGCCAGCCGCGCACGCTCATCGTTCACCGTCGCAACCTCGACGAAGTCGTCACCAGGCTGCGCCTGCCCTGCGTGCTCAAGGCGCCGGACAGCGCCTTCTCCCGCGGCGTCCACCGCGTGGAATCCGTCGATGCCTTCGTCATCCTCGTCCGCGAGCTGCTCGATCACTCGGAGCTGATCGTCGCCCAGGAGTACCTGCCGACGGACTTCGACTGGCGCGTCGGGGTGCTCGACGGCAAACCCATCTACGTGTGCCGCTACTGGATGGCGAGCCGCCACTGGCAGATCGTCCGGCACAAGGCCGGAGGCCGGAAGGACGAGGGCAACGCGGATACGCTGCCCCTCGACGCGGCGCCGGCCGAAGCCATCCGGACGGCGGTCCGCGCCGCGAATCTGATCGGCCGCGGCCTCTACGGCGTCGACATCAAGGAGGCCAAGGGTCGCTTCTACGTCATCGAGGTGAACGACAACCCGAGCATCGATGCGGGCGTGGAGGATCGGGTCGCGGGGAACGCTCTCTACGAAGGGATCATGCACAGCTTCCGCGATCGCGTGGAGGCCATGAAACGTGCCGATGAACACTGATCCCCACGCGCTCTTCTCCGTGCACGGCGTCGAGATCGAATACATGATCGTCGACGTGGACAGCCTCGACGTGGCGCCGCGCTGCGATGCGCTCTTCGAGTCCATCGCCGGTGAGCCCGCGAACGAGATTCCGCGCGGCGAGATCAGCTGGAGCAACGAACTCGCGGCCCACCTGCTGGAGCTGAAGACGAGCCAGCCGGTCCCGCGCCTCGAGGGCGTCGCGAACGCGTTCCAGCGCAGCGTCGAGGATGCGGGACAGCTGCTCCGCGAGCACGGGGCCCGCCTGCTGCCCGGCGCCATGCATCCCTGGATGGATCCTCATCGCGAACTGCGCCTCTGGCCCTGGGGCCAGCAGGACGTCTATCGGGCCTACGACCGGATCTTCGACTGTCGCGGCCACGGCTGGGCAAACCTGCAGAGCGTCCACCTCAACCTGCCCTTCGCGACCGATGCGGAGTTCGCCCTCCTGCACACGGTCATTCGCCACCTCCTGCCCCTGTTGCCGACGCTCGCGGCGTCCTCACCGATCGCCGACGGCCGCGACACCGGCTGGCAGGACTACCGGATGGAGGTCTACCGGCACAACGCCGATCGCGTGCCGAGCGTGGCGGGCCTCATCGTTCCGGAACCGGTCGCCTCCATCGCCGAGTACCGTGCGACCATCCTCGAACCCATGTACCGGGCCATCGCGCCCCTGGACCCCGGACGGGTGCTGCAGGAGGAATGGCTCAATTCGCGCGGGGCCATCGCACGCTTCGATCGGGACGCCATCGAGCTCCGCGTGCTCGACGTGCAGGAACGTCCCGCCGCGGATCTCGCGATCCTCTCGGCCATCACCGCGATCCTGCGGGCACTCGCGGAGGAACGCTTCGGTCATGCCGCTGCGCTGCGCGAGCTCGACACGCGGCGCCTCGCCGCACTCCTCGAACAGGCGATCGATCTCGGCGATGCGCTGCGCATCGACGACACCCGCTGGCTGCGCAGCTTCGGGCTGCCGCCACGCACGACCTGGGCGAGAGACGTCTGGGCGACGCTCCTCGACGAATGCGACGACCTGGTCGCCGCGAACGGTGTCGATCTCGCGCCGGTCGAATGGATTCTCGAGCGCGGTACCCTCGCCAGCCGCATGCTCGCGGCCGTGGGCTCGCGTCCCTCCATGAGCGTGATGCCCGGCGAACCGACCCCGCCGCTGCCGGCAGAGCGGCTCCGGGCCGTCTGCCGCGAACTCGCCGACTGCCTCGACAGCGACCGACCCTTCCATGGAATCTAGTCCGGGCGGCGCGCGGCCCCGGGGCTGCGTGATCACCTGCGAGCACGCCACGAACCGCGTCCCCGCCGCGGTGCGACAGCTCCTCGACGATCCCGCGACGACCGCGGCGCTCGAGACGCATCGAGGCTGGGATCCGGGGGCGGCGCCCCTGGCCCGCGTCCTGGCGGCACGCCTCCAGGCGCCGCTGCATCTGGCCACCGTGACCCGGCTGCTCGTGGACACGAACCGCACGCCCGGCCATCCGCGCCTGCACGGCGCCTGGGGCCGGAGCGCGACCCGCGCGCGGCGCGAGGCCGTGATCGCGCGCTGGCATCGTCCGCACGTCGACGCCGTGAGCGCATCGGTGGCGGCCGCGCTCGAGGAGGCGCCCCGTGTCCTGCACCTGGCCGTGCATTCCTTCACGCCCGTACTCGACGGCGTGGTGCGCACGGCGGACATCGGGCTGCTCTACGATCCGGGACACGACGACGAGGCCGGCCTCGCGACGCGCTGGGCCCATGCCTTGCGCGCGGCGACGGGCCTGCGCGTGCGCCGCAACTATCCCTACCGCGGCCGCGATGACGGGCTTACCCGCAGCCTCCGCCGCCGCTTCGGCGCGTCCTACGCGGGCATCGAACTGGAGCTGAACCAGGCGCTGCTCGTCGGCGATCGATTCCCCGCCCTGCTGTGCCGCCAGATCGCCGACACGCTGTCGGCGCTGCTCGCCGCGGCCCCGCCCCCCCCCACGTCACCCTGAGATCGCCGCCCTCGCCCGCCGCGACCCTTAAGCGCGCGTTCAGGTATCACTGCGACACTGCATCCCTCCGTCACGCGGGTCATAATGACACCTGCCGCCTACCCGAGAGGTTCACCCATGAGATCCCTGCGCGTCCTGCCCGCCCTGTCGGCCCTGTTCCTGCTGGTGCTCTCCCCCGCCACGTCCTGGGCGGCCAGCGCCTCCGAGCTCGCCACCCGTGCCGACGCCGCCATCGTGCGCCTCGAGGCGGCCGCGCCGGAGGCCCGGGAGCTCATGTCCAAGGCGTCCGGCGTGCTGGTCTTCCCGCGCGTGATCAAGGCCGGCATGGGGATCGGCGGTGAATACGGCGAAGGGGTCCTGCGCGTCGGTGGCCAGCCCGTCGAGTACTACAGCACCGCCTCGGCCTCCATCGGTTTCCAGCTCGGCGCCCAGTCCAAGGCGCAGTTCATCCTGTTCATGACCGATCAGTCCCTCGCGGACTTCCGGGCCGCACGGGGCTGGGAAGTGGGCGTCGACGGCAGCGTGACCCTCGTGAAGATCGGCACCGGCGGCTCCATCGACACCACCAGTGCGACCGATCCGGTGATCGCCTTCGTGCTCGCGGACCGCGGCCTCATGTACGACCTCTCCCTCGCCGGCACCAAGTTCACGAAGATCGTCAAGGAGTGACTTCAGCGTGACGGACGACTTCGATCTGACCGGAAAGGTCGCGCTCATCACCGGAGGCAGCCGCGGCCTGGGCCGCGAGATGGCCCTCGCCTTCGCGCGCCGCGGGGCGCGCCTCGTGATCGCGAGTCGGAAGCAGGCCCAGTGCGACGCCACCGCCGAGGAGCTCCGCGCCCTCGGCGCCGAGGTCCTTCCCATCGCCTGTCACGTCGCCGACTGGTCCCAGTGCGACGCCCTCGTCGATGCCGCCCTGGAGCACTTCGGCCGCATAGACGTGCTCGTCAACAACGCCGGCATGTCGCCGCTCTATCCCAGCCTCCTCGACGTCACCGAAGCGCTCTTCGACAAGGTGGTGGGCGTCAATCTGAAGGGGCCGTTCCGCCTCATGGCGCGGGTCGGCACGGCCATGGCCGCGGGCGAAGGCGGCTCGATCATCAACATCTCCAGCATCGCCTCGGTGCAGCCGAGCCCCCATGCGGAGCCCTACGGCGCCGCGAAGGCGGGACTCAACGCCCTGACCGCATCCTTCGCCTGGGCCTTCGGGCCGAGCGTGCGGGTCAACGCGATCCTTGCCGGGCCCTTCCTCACGGACATCTCCAAGGCCTGGGACATGGACGCCTTCGAGGCGCGCGCACGCAGCACCATTCCGCTGCAGCGCGGTGGGCAGCCCAGCGAGATCGTCGGTGCGGCCCTCTACTTCGCCTCCCCGGCCTCGAGCTACACGACCGGGGCCCTGCTCCGCGTGGACGGCGGCTCGCGCTGACGCACCCCCGACACCGCGCGCCGCCCGCACCAGACCAGGGAGGCTCCATGCTGCACCGCCGTCATCTGCTGCTGGCCCTGGTGCTCTTCACGAGCGCGGGCCGTGCGGAGCAAGGCTCGCTTCTCGGTTGCTGGATCACCGATGGCGACAAGGGCGTCGTCGAGATGATCGCCGACGAAGAGGGCGTGCACGGCCGCATCGTCGGGCTCGAACAGCCGCGCTTCCTCGAAGGCGAGCCCGGCGCGACGCCCGGGGCCGTGCGCACCGACCTCGCCCATCCGGATCCCGCGCTGCGCGACCGGCCCCTGCCCGGTCTGCGCCTCATCGAAGGTCTGCAGGCGGACGGCGACAGCTGGTCGGACGGCACCGTCTACGACCCGGAGAGCGGACGTGCCTACGCGCTCAAGGCGTCCCTCGAGCGGGATGGTCGCCTGCGCCTGCGCGGCTATGTCGGCAGTCCGCTGCTGGGACGCACGATCCACTGGGAACCCGCCAGCAGGCGGCCGGCGCTCACCCGGACCCTGCTCGCGCGCACGGCCGACCTGCTTCCCGACGGTGCCGCACCCCGCTGCGATCTCTGAGCGAGTGCCGAAGACCGCAGGCCCGCGCGGAACTCACTGACGCCGCTTGTCCCGCACGGCACTGGCGTGGCGGACGACGCGATCGAAGCGCCGGGCGCGGGCCCTGCGTTCGGCAATGCTTTCCCGGGCATGGCGGTCCTCCCGCTGCAGCTTGAGGAAGCTCGTCAGGCGCCGCGCCTCGAGCTCGCCGCGCTCGACGGCCGCCCGTACGGCACACCCCGGCTCGTCGTGATGGCTGCAGTCCCGGAAGCGACAGGCTGACGCCAGCGCCGCGATGTCGTCGAAGGCGACCTCGAGCCCGGCCTCGACCCCGACGAGCCCCAGTTCGCGCATGCCTGGCGCATCGAGAATCCAGCAATCGCCGTCGATCCGGTGCAGGGACCGTCGCGTCGTCGTGTGGCGCCCCTTGTCGTCATCGTCGCGCGCGGCGCCGGTCTGCTGCAGCGCTGCGCCGGCCAGCGTGTTGAGGAGCGTCGACTTGCCCACGCCGGAGCTGCCCAGCAGGGCCACCGTGGATCCCGGTGTGCACCAGGCGCGCACGCCCGCGAGATCCTCCGCATCGAGGGCATTGACGAGTTCCACGGCAAGGCCCGGCCTCAGCCGTGCCGCCTGCTGGACGAAGGCCTCGGGATCCTCGGCGAGATCGCGTTTCGTGAGCACCACCACCGGCGTGGCGCCCGCGTCCAGCACGAGCGCCAGATAGCGCTCGAGGCGCGCCAGGTTGAACTCCTGATTGCACGCACTCACCAGCAGGACCACGTCCACGTTGGCAGCGATGAGCTGCAGTTCGTCACCACCCGGTGCGACGCGCACGAAGCGGCTGCTGCGCTCGAGCAAGCGCACCAGGCGCGGGCCATCCCGAGCCACCAGGACCCAGTCGCCGACCGTCGGCCGCTCCTCCGGCGGGGCATCGAACCAGGACCCCGGGATCGGCAACTGACCCTTCACACCGGGTCCGGCAAGCAGGACCCCCGTGCGCTCCACTGCGAGGACACGGGCCGGCAGCAGGTCCTCGCGATCTGCCGGACACTGGCTGCGAAAGAACGTCGAGAAACCGAGCGCTCGAAGCGTCGGAGCCGCGGGCGACGGCATCTCGCTGTGCGTTGGATGTTCGGACATGTCGAACCCTCTCCGCGACGCCCGCATCGATCCCGGGGCGCGCGCATGCATCGGATCGCGGTCGACGAGCCGTCGACCGCAGGAGAGTCCGTACGGAAACCGGGGAGAGGGTTGCGAAGGGAACGGTAACGCTCGCGGCACATGCGCGCCGCGAAGCGCGATCAGGCGCGACGCACCCTCGATCCCGCACGGACGAAAACAGGCTGGTCGAGGACAGTCATGAGCATTCCTCCAGCAGGACGGCGAGGGATGCGGCGCGATGCACCGGGCCAGTGAAGTGTGCGCTCGGAGCGCGAACGCCGGCAAGTCCGCGCGTGTCGGCCCTGGCCCGGGCGCAGGGCCCGTGGCAGGCTCCCGCTCTGGCCACTTGAACGGAGACGGCGCCATGATCCCGGCCCACGAGACCTTCGACGGTACCTGGCCCTTCGCGCCGCACTTCTCGAGCGCCGCAGGGTTTCGCCAGCACTACGTGGACGAGGGCCCCCGTGACGGCGAAGTGATCCTCTGTCTCCACGGCGAGCCGACCTGGGGCTATCTGTACCGACACTTCATCCCGACCCTGTCCCGCCACTATCGCGTCATCGTTCCGGATCACATGGGCTTCGGGAAATCGGAGACCCCGCAGGATCGCGTCTACACGCTGGAGACGCACGTAAACAATCTCGCCGCCCTGATCGACGATCTGCAGCTCGAGCAGGTCAGTCTGGTGTGTCAGGACTGGGGTGGACCCATGACCGGCGCCTACGCGATCCGGCATCCGCAGCGGGTGTCGCGGCTCATGCTCATGAACACGCTGTTCGGCTACGGCCGCGTCCCTGCGCCCGCTGGCCGCACGCCCTGGTTCGAGTGGATCGCGCAGCACGAGGAAGCCGGCACTCTCGAGGGCGTCCTCGGAGAGATGGGCTCGACCATCCTGTCGATCATGAAGCGCCTCGGCTTCACCAACTCGGCCGCCGTGACGGACAGCTGGCTCCGCGCCTATGCCGCGCCCTTTCCCGATCGGGCGAGCTGCATCGGTGCCATCGCCTTTCCCCTCGACGTGCACTACGCGCGCATGACGCCCTACATCATGAAAGGCTTCACGGAAGGGGATCTTGCCGCCCTGAAGGCGAAACCCGCCATGCTCGCCTACGGCATGGCCGATCGCGCCATCGATCCTGCGCACGCGATTGCCGACTTCAGGGCCCTGTTTCCCGACGCGCCGGTCGTCGAACTCGAGAACGTCGGTCACTTCTGCCAGGAAGATGCACCGCAGACGCTCGTGGCGCTCATCCACCAGTTCATGCAGATGACCCGCTGACGAGCTGTCGCCCCCCTGCCCGCCTGTCGGAGAGCGCGGTCAGGCGTCGGGGCGCAGTACGGCCCCGGACAGCGCCGACGACAGACGGCCATCGCGACGCGCGATCTGCCCGTTCACGATGACCAGGTCGAAGCCCTCGGCCAGGCGCAGGGGCGCTTCGTAGGTCGCCGTGGCGCGCACCCGGGCCGGATCGAAGACGATCACGTCCGCATGGTGTCCCGGCACCAGCGCGCCACGCTCCGCGAGACCGATCTGCGCGGCGGGCAGCGAGGTCATCTTGCGCACGGCTTCGGCGAGACTCAGCCGGCCCTCCTCGAGCACATAGCGCTCGATGATGCGCGCGAAGGTGCCGTGACCGCGCGGATGGAAGCCCGTGGGGCTGCCATCGGAACAGATGGACAGGTTCGGATCGGCGATGAATTCGGTCTGGAGCTCGTCGTCCATGATGAAGTAGGCAGCGGATCCGCCCTGGGGCCCGAGATCGTCGATCAGCACCCGCTCGAAGGGCTTCTCGCGCTCCGTCGCCAGCTCCGCGAGCGTCTTGCCGGCATGCGGGGCCGTGCCCAGCAGCGTCGCCTCGGGGCCGTTGCGCGCTTCGACGCGCCGGCGCAGGTAGTCGGCGAGCTCCGCGTCGCGGGTCGCGCGGGCCTCCTCGAACTGATCCGCCGCCTTGGCCCAGGGCGGAAACAGCAGCGCGAGCCCGGTGTAGCTCGCGGTATAGGGATAGACGTCGGCACTGACCCGCACACCCCGTGCGCGGGCGTCCTCGAGGAGCGCGAGAATCTCCCGGCCGCGCGCGGCACCGCGCCCATAGACGGACTTCAGATGGGCGACGTGCACCCGCGCGTGCTCCCCCTGACGCAGCAGCTCCTGCAGGGATGCCTCCAGGGCCTCGTCGTCCTCGTTGCGCAGGTGGCTCATGATCACGCGATCGCGAGCGCCCACGACCCGCGCCAGGGCCTGCAGCTCCTCCGGCTTCGCCCAGAGCCCGGGGTTGTACTCGAGCCCCGTCGACAGGCCGAAGGCCACGTCGAGATTCCGGTCGAGGAGACCCAGCATGGTTTCCAGGCGCACGTGCGAGGGCGCAGGATCCCGACCGATGCCCACGAGATCGCGCAGCGTGCCGTGCCCGACGAACATCGCGAGGTTCGGACCGATGCCCTGCGCCTCCACCTCGGAGAGCCAGCCGGCCAGATCTGCGGTCTCGGGGCTGCTGCCATCCTGACCCAGGGTGATCGTGGTCACGCCCATGGCGAGGAAGTTCTCGAAGTCGGGCGTCGCCAGCGGATCCCCGTGGGAGTGGGGATCGATGAACCCCGGCGCGACCACGCGGCCCTGCGCCTCGATCACGGTCTCCGCCCGGAGATCGGCCTCGTCCGCCGAGCCCACGGGGACGATCTTCAGGATGCGGCCGTCGTCGATCCACAGATCCGCCTCCACGGCCGCACGACCGAGTCCGTCGAGCAGGCGCCCGCCGCGGATCAGCAGGTCGACCGGGGTGCGCGCGTCCGCGCCGCCTTCCGCACCCGCGGGCCCGGACCGCTCGCAGGCCGAGAGCGAGAGGAGCAGCAGTACGGCAGGCAGCATGGAGCGCATAGAATTCTCCAGTATCCGGGTCGCGTAGGGAGGGATGCTCGCGGCGCGGTGCTCAGCGAGCGCCCTGGCCGTCGTCGATCTTGATCACCGTGCCGGTGACCGCCTCCGAGGCGGGCGAGACCAGGTACAGCAGGGTCGAATCCATGAGCGCCGGATCGCACACGCGCTTGCGCGGGAAGTGCGCACTGATGTCACCGACGCGTTCGAGCATTCCGTCCATCATCTCGGACGAGAAGGCGCCGGGCGCGATTCCGTTGACGTTGATGCGATGGCGTGCCCACTCGACCGCGAGTGCCTCGGTCATGCGCACGACCGCCGCCTTGGTCACGGAATAGAGCGCCGCGCCGTTGCCGCCATAGCTGTAGGCGGCAATGGACGCGATGTTGACCATGCGCCCCGGCTGCTTCGCCTCGATGAGGCGCCGCGCGATCTCGCAGGAGAGCACCCAGGGCCCGCGCAGATTGGTATCGAAGACCGCGTCGACGAGATCGTCGGACATCTTGTGGGCACGCTGTGCGTCGGGAATGCCTGCGTTGTTGACCAGCGTGTCGACGGTGCCATAGGCCGCTTCCGCGGCGTCCACCATGGCGCGGATGCTCGCGCGATCGGTCATGTCCACGCGCAGCGGCAGCGCCTCGCCGCCGGCCTCGCGGATCTCCGCCGCGAGCGCCTCGAGACGCTCCGTGCGCCGGCCCGTCACCACCACCCGGGCACCACAGCGTGCCAGCACGAGCGCGAAACGCCGGCCGAGGCCCGAGGTGGTGCCGGTGACCAGCGCCACCTGGCCGCTCAGATCGATCGAGAAATTCGGATTCGGATACTCGCTCACGTCGTCTCTCCCCTGTCGCCGTGGAGGCGCCCCCGGCGCCGAGCCGCGATGGTAGCGCGTCACCGCGCGCGGGCCCACGCGCAGCGCCTTGACCCTCCCGGCGGGGAGGCGTTCACTCGAAGCGATTCCCTTGCCGGAGACAGAGGACCATGAGCGAGCCCGGGGGAACGGTGCTGGTCACCGGAGCATCCGGCTTCATCGCCGGCCACTGCATCCTGCAGTTGATCGAGGCCGGCCATGCCGTGCGCGGCACGGTCAGGGACCTGGCGCGAAGCGATCGCGTCCGCGAGACGCTCGCACGGCAGGGCGCGGATCCCCAACGGATCAGCTTCGTCGCCGCCGATCTGTCCTCGGACGCAGGCTGGTCCGAAGCGGTCTCCGGAGTCGATCAGGTGCTGCACGTGGCCTCGCCCCTGCCCGGCGCCATGCCTCGGGATCCCGACGAGCTGATCCGGCCCGCGCGGGACGGCACGCTGCGCGTGCTCCGCGCTGCGAAGGCCGCCGGTGTGCCGCGCGTCGTGGTCACCTCCTCGACGGCGGCGATCTGCTATGGGCGTGGGGATCCCGGCCGCCCCTTCACGGAGGCCGACTGGTCGGATCCCGACGGCGCGGACAACTCCGCCTACACCCGTTCCAAGACCCTCGCGGAACGCGCGGCCTGGCACTGGCTGGAGACCGAGGGCGAGGGGCTGGAACTGGTCACGGTCAATCCGGGCCTGGTCCTGGGCCCGGTACTCGAGCAGGACTACGGCACCTCCGCGGAAGCCGTGCTGAAGCTGCTGAACGGCGATTTTCCCGGAACGCCCCGCCTCGGCTTTCCCATCGTCGACGTCCGCGACGTCGCCGCGCTGCATCTGCTCGCCATGACCCACCCCGCCGCCGCGGGTCAGCGCTTCCTCGCCACGAACGGCTTCTGCTGGATGGAGGAGATCGCGACGATCCTCCGCGATGCCTTTCCGGCCTACGCGCGACGCATGCCGGCACGACGCCTGCCGGGCTGGCTCGTGCGTCTCGTGTCCCTCTTCGATCCGGTGACACGGGGCGTGCTCTTCGAACTCGACGTGCGCCGGGAATGCGATGCGAGCAAGGCGCAGACGATGCTGGGCTGGTCGCCGCGAAGCCCGGCGGACGCGATCCGCGCCACGGGCGAGAGCCTGATCGCCGTCGGCGCCGTGAAGCCCCTCTGAGTCGCCGGAAGGCGTTTGCTAGCGGTCCTCGTGCACCGCGTCGGCGAAGCGTTCCGCTGCTTCCAGAGCACGGCGCGCCTGGGGCAGCGCCCGGCGGCAGACCGGGGTCGGGCGGACCGGCTGGCCATTCCGATCGAAGAGGCTGAGGCCGAGCGTCCGTTCCATCTTGGCGAGCTGAGCGTTCAGCGTCGCCTGGGTGATCCGGCAGCGTGCCGCAGCCTGCCGCAGGTCGCCTTCCTCCGCGATGGCGACCAGGTACTCGAGCTGGCGAAGGGTGAAGCGCATGTCTCCTCCATGAGGCTGGATCCAGGGACTGGATCGACGCGGGGTGCCGGCGCCGGACGGCTCAGGCGAGTGCGGTGAAGGTCAGGACGGCCAGCACGAGAAAGAGCGCACTGGCGATCGTCCGCACGATGCGCAGGGGAACCCGTTTCAGGAGCGCGTGCCCGCCGTAGAGCACGGGCAGATTGGCCATCATCATCCCGAGCGTGGTCCCGCACACCACCATGGCCAGGTCGTCCTCGTAGCGCGCACCCAGCACGATGGTCGCCACCTGGGTCTTGTCCGCCATCTCGGCGAGGAAGAACAGCACCAGGGACCCGACGAAGGCCGAGCGGGCGCCGGCCCCGGGCAGCATCTCTTCCTCTTCTGCCGCATCGGGCACGAGCAACCACAGCGCCATGGCCAGGAAGCTGCCGGTGAGCACCCAGCGCAGCACCGCTTCGGAGAACAGCTCTGCGACGAGCATCCCGAACCAGGCCGCGCCGGCATGGTTGGCGAGGGTCGCGACCAGGATGCCGAGAGCGATCACGCCGGGGCGGCGATAGCGGGCGACCAGCACGAGACTCAGGAGCTGAGTCTTGTCGCCGATCTCCGCGACCGCGACCGACAGCGTCGATACGAGCAGGACGTCCAATCCGTACTCCCGTCAGGGGCTGCGCGCCGCATGCCCGGAGCCATCCCCGGTTCGCTGGCGAAAACCGCCAGGCTCAGGCGAAACCCACCGCCATCGAGCCCTCGCATTCATGTAGATCAACAGGTTGCGAGCGGCACAGGCCTTGCTTCGTCCCGGTACCCGCCGCCACCGGACCCGCGCCCCATGCACCGACCGCACTCCGAGGCCCGCACGCCGCTGCCGCCGCCGCTGGGACGCCTGGCCTGGGCCCTGCTCGGGACCTTCGCAGCCGCCCTGGCCCTGCTCGGCGTGCTGCTGCCGATCCTCCCGGGACCGCCCTTCGCCGTGCTCGCCGCCCTGTGCTTCGCCAATGTCAGCCCTCGCATCCACGATCGTCTCGCGACGCTGCCGGCCCTGCGCGACGCCATGACCCACTGGCGTCGTGCCCGTCATCGCTCGACGCTGACCCAGTTCCGCGTCGCCGCGGGTCTGTCGATGCTCGCCCTGCTCGAGACCCTGCGCCTGAGCCTCGACTTCGGGCGCCGCATGCTGGCCCGGGTCCTGTCGCGACGTCCACGGCACGCCTGATCGCGCCGCCGATCGGGGCAGGGCGTCGGAGCGACGGTCCTGCCCCGGCGCCCCGTGGGATCGACGCGTCGATTGCCTGGGCGGCGGCAGGGCCTCACCCTTGCCCGCTGTCTTCCGTCACGGACGCCATCGATGCGGTCATTCGGACCGGGCCTGCTCGTGACCGCGGCCTTCGTCGGGCCCGGCACCATCACGACCGCGGCACTCGCCGGCGCCGACTTCGGCCTCGGCCTGCTCTGGGCGCTCGCATTCTCGCTCGTCACGACCCTCGTACTCCAGGAGCAGGCGGCACGGCTCGGTCTCGTCGCCCGCCGCGGCTTCGCCGAGGCGCTGCGCGAGAGCATCGAGCCCCCGATCCTGCGGCG
>JAZBPI010000109.1:0-4646 GCA_036351555.1 Pseudomonadales bacterium | reverse complement strand
GGTACCGGCGCTGGTCACGCAGCCCGGGGCGCTCGTGACGCTGCTCGCTGTGGCGTTGCTCTCGACCGCGATCCCGTTCTCGCTCGAGTTCCACGCCCTCAAGCGCATCTCCGCGACGGTCTACGGGACGCTCATCGCGCTGGAGCCGGCTGCTGCCACGGTGGCCGGCGCCTTTCTGCTTGGTCAAGCGCCGGGTGGGAAGGGGCTCGCGGCGGTCGCCTTGGTGACCATTGCGGCACTCGGCAGCGCGTTCGGCAGGGAGCCGGGCAGGGGTGAATGAGCGGCGATTGGGCGACGGTTTGGCCTGGGTCCCATGGGCGTCCACGGCTGGGTGGCCCTTGATGCGGGTGTTCAGGCCGGGGTTCGAGGCTTGGCGGGCTGTTTGTGGGTGTCCAGGCTGGCGGGGTCCCGAGGGGGCGACGTCGGTGTCGAGGTTCGGCGGCGTGGGTGTCCGGATTCGGGGACGTCTCACCAGCGTCCGTGAAGAGGGGCTCTGAGTCTCGTTACATCGTTCGCGACACGCTCGTCAGATGCCCTCGGGTGAGTCGGAACGTGCGTGGCTGTCTCGACAGGATCGCCATCGACAGGAGCTGCGAAGCGGGGTATAGCCCTCTCAGGCGCATCTGTCCCGGCTGCGCACCCGAACACGGGGAACAACGTCATGGAAGCGGACTATCTGGTCGTCGGCAGCGGTGCGTCCTCGATGTCCTTCGTCGACACCATGCTCGACGAGTCCGACGCCACCTTCGTCATGATCGATGATCGTCCAGCGCCCGGTGGACACTGGAACGACACCTATCCCTTCGTCCGACTGCATCAGCCGGCGTGCACCTACGGGGTGGCGTCCCGCCCGCTCGGTTCCATGCGCGTGGAGACCCGGGGCACGAACAGGGGCCTGCTCGAGCTTTCTTCCGGCCCGGAGATCGTGCGCTACTACCATGCGCTCATGCGGGAGAAGTTCCTCGCCTCCGGTCGCGTCCAGTTCCATCCCATGGCGACCTGGAATGGGCAGAACGGATTCGTCTCGCGCCTCTCCGGAGCGCGTCACGATGTCACGGTGCGCCGCAAGATCGTCGAGGGGACGCACCTGACCACACGAATCCCGATGACGCAGCCTCCGAATTTCGCGATCGCGCCGGGCGTCACCTGTGAACCGATCAATCACGTCCCGCGACTCGCCGCCGACCACCCTCACATCACCGTGCTGGGGGCCGGCAAGACGGGCATCGACTGTCTCGTCTGGCTGCTCGAACAGGGCTATCCCGCCGATGCGATCACCTGGGTCATGCCGCGCGCATCCTGGTTCTGGAATCGCGACCGCCTGCAGCCTGCGCCCGAGTTCTTCCTCACCACGATCGGCGGTCAGGCCGACACGCTCGAGGCCTGCGGCGTCGCCAGCAGTGTCGATGACCTCGCGCTGCGTATGGAGGCCTGCGGGATGTGGCTGCGCCTGGATGAGGAGGAGTGGCCGACGCTCTACCACGCCGCGA
This sequence comes from Pseudomonadales bacterium, assembly GCA_036351555.1. GTDB lineage: Bacteria > Pseudomonadota > Gammaproteobacteria > Pseudomonadales > Azotimanducaceae > JAZBPF01. The sequence continues at coordinate 3,156 of JAZBPI010000109.1, read as the reverse complement.
CGGTGACCCATGCCGATCTCGAACTGTTGCGACGGGTCAAGGACGTCGTCCGCCTCGGCCGGGTCGAGGCCCTCGAACCGGAACGCATGATCCTGCAACAGGGCGAGGTGGTTGCGCGCCCCGACACGCTGTACGTCAACTGCACCGCGTCCGCCGTGGAGGGCAACGTGGGCGATCGCACGCCGACCTTCAGTGAGGGCCGGATCGCGCTGAACATGCTCCGCGTCTATCAACCCTGCTTCAGTTCCGCGCTCATCGCTCATCTGGAGGCGGGATCCTTCGATGAGGAAACGCGCGCAGCGATGACGCGTCCGGCCCCGATGACCGATACGGTCACGGACTGGCTGAGCTCTCAGGCGGCCACCCTGCGCGATCAGGCCGCGTGGAGCGCCGACGAGGATGTCAGCGCCTGGGTCCGCGGCTGTCGCCTGGACAACGGTCACCATCTGTTGCAGCGCTTCGACGGAAGCGACGAAGCACAGGCCGCTGCGCTCGGGCGGATGTTGGCAGCGACAAGACCTGCCGTGGAGAATCTCGAAAGACTGGCGGGTGCGGTTCACTGACCTGTCCGCCGATCGTGCGGCGTCCGCGCTGCCCGGAAGGCGCGTGCCTCGCACCTCCCGCGTCGACCTGACGCCTGCGGTGCGCCCGGTGTGAGTCTGCGCGCCTCGATTGCATAGGGTGGCTTCCTCGCGTCTGGCGTGGCATTCGGTGCGAATGGGCCCGCGTGAGCATTCGAGTGCCCGTGGATCCCGCTGCGCATGCTCCAGGATGGCGGCGTGGCGTCCCGTTCCCCCTCCGCCAGCGCCTGCACTGTCCGGAGGCCGGAATCTCCGGACATCCTGCCTCCCGGTGCAACGGCTGCCTCGTTGCCACCCGGCTGCTGGGACCGTGAAGGTCGCTGCTATCATCGCCCTCCAGGTCGCCCGGAGGGGGAGAGAGGCATGAGCCGGCACTATCTCGTGGTCACCAAGGCCGACTGTCCCACCTGCAGGCTCATCGAGCCGGCCCTCTGTGAACTCTCGGCTGGAGCCCCGGTCGAGATTCTCAATCAGGATTCTTCGGACTTCCCGACCGTGCCGGCGGCGCGGTGCAGCCACGATGCGACCCTCGAGCGGTCCTTCGATCTCGCCATCGAGATCGTGCCCACGCTCCTGTGTCTGGAGGACGACATCGAGGTGGCGCGGACGGAAGGCTGGGATCGCAACGCCTGGCGGACGCTGACCGGCTTCGCGACCCTGGGGGACGCGCTGCCGCCGTTCCGTCCCGGTTGTGGCTCCCTGAGCGTCGATCCGCTCCATGCTGCGCGGCTTGCTGCCGGCAGCCGTCTGCGCGCTCGCCGACTTCCGCTCGGCGAGCTCGAGGACGAGATGGAAGCCTGCTTCGACCGCGGCTGGAGTGACGGCCTGCCCGTGGTGCCCCCGACGCCTGAACGCGTCGCGCGCATGCTCACCGGCACCACGAGGGATCCCGCGGAAATCGTCGGGGAGGTGCCGCCCGATCTCGTGCCCTGCAGCATCGAGAAGATCGCGATCAATGCCGTCCTGGCGGGCTGTCTGCCCGAGTATCTGCCCGTCGTGATCGCTGCCGTGGAGGCCGCCCTCGAAGAGCCCTTCTGCATGCACGGCCTGCTCGCGACCACCTATTTCTCGGGCCCCATGGTCGTGGTGAGCGGGCCCATCGCACGCCGGATCGGCATGAACGCCGGCGGCAATGCGCTGGGGCAGGGCAATCGTGCCAATGCGACCATCGGCCGAGCCCTGCAGCTGGTGATCCGCAACCTGGGCGGTGGGCGGCCCCAGGGTGTCGACCGCGCGACCCTCGGGAATCCCGGCAAGTACACGTTCTGTTTCGCTGAGGACGAGGATCCGGCCTGGAGCAGTCTGTCCGAGGAAGCGGGGTACGCGCGGGATCGCAGCACCGTGACGCTCTTCGCGGCGGATGGCGTGCAGGGCATCGTCGATCAGCAGGCCCGTGACCCGGAGGCGTTGTGCCGCTCCTTCGCTGCGGGGCTGCGCGTCGTGTCGCATCCGAAGATGGTGCAGGCCGCCGATGCCTTTCTGGTCGTGACGCCGGAGCACGCGCGGGTCTTTCACGAGGCGGGCTGGAGCAAGGCGCAGACCACGGCGCGCCTCCGCGAGCTCCTGACCCTTCCGGGGGCCGACCTCGTGCGGGGTGCCCATGGCATGGCCGAGGGCATTCCTGCGTCGCTCGCGGATCGGACCCTGTGCAAGTTCCGCGAAGGGGGCCTGCGCCTGGTTCGTGCCGGTGGCAGCGCCGGCATGTTCTCGGCCATCATCGGTGGCTGGGGTGCCAGCGGGCGGATCGGCAGTTCTCCCGTCACCCGTCCGATCGACCTGCCGGAGGATCCATCATGACCGTACGTGAACTGCTCGACCCCGGTTCCGAGCGTGAGGCTGCGCATCGGGAGCCGCTTGCCTGTCCCGCGCAGCTGGACGGGCTCACCGTCGGGCTGCTCGACATCTCGAAGCCGCGCGGCGACGTCTTTCTCGACGAAGTCGAGCGCCAGCTGTCCGCACTGGGCGTGTCCGTGAAGCGCTTCGCCAAGCCCACCTTCACGCGACCGGCGCCGACCGAGCTGCGTCAGCAGATCGCGGAGGAATGTGATCTGGTGATCGAAGGCCTGGCCGACTGAGGGTCCTGTACGTCGTGCAGTCTGCATGACATCAGTGACCTGGACAGGCGTGGTGTTCCCGGTGGCTTCATTGCCTCCGAAGAGTTCAGGGACGCGGCTGCAGCGCAGGGAGACGCGCTCGGTTTCCATGCCCGCGCAGTGTTCGTCGCCCATCCGATCCAGGATCGGACGGATGACGAGATGCGCGCGCTCGCGCGCAATGCCATCGACGAGGTGCTTGCGCTGATCCGCGCGCCGTCCTGAGCGGGCGCGGGTGCGCTGCGGGCGTCAGCGGTCGCTGATCCCATGGCCCTTGTCGAACGAATGGACGGCTCGTGGGAGCCAGCTTCAGCGGCGATCACGGACAGCCGTGGCTCCCGCAGCGTGCATTCCGTCGAGCGTGGTCGTCGGGGTGTGTCCGTTGGATCCTGGCGCGGGTCGCCGCTGAAGCGTGCTCCCACAGAGGGCGCTGCGGGCGTCAGCGGTCGCTGATCCCGGGGCCCTGATCGAACGAATAGACG
>JAZBPI010000108.1:0-2008 GCA_036351555.1 Pseudomonadales bacterium | reverse complement strand
GGCCTGCAGTCCGCGCTCGATCGCCTGCTCGCCCGTCTCGACCTGGGCGCCGAGCACCCCCTGGCGCCGGAAATACGCCTGGAAGCGCCCGTCGGGGGAGCCCGGCGCGGCCTCGATCTCCGGGAACTGGACGCTGCGCACCTTGCCTGGCGTCTTGTTGTACGCCATCTCGAACTCGGCGTGACAGATACCGACGTGATCCCCCAGCCGCTCGCTGGTGCCGGGCCAGCCCGCGTTGCCGTTGTAGAGCACGAGGAAGACGTCCGCCTGGCGGGCGTGGCGCATGCAGGTGTCCCAGGAGTTGCGGTCGCCGGGGGTCACCGCCTCGTCCTCGTGGATCCAGACGCGGAAGACCTGCTCGCCGCCGAAGCGGATCTCCTCCAGCGCCGACTTCATGGCGCGCCGCACGGCGCTCATGGGCTGGGGCCGGCCGCCGAACTCGACCTCGTCCGCGCAGCGGCTGGAGATCATCAGGGTCAGGGGCTCGACGGCGAAGAAGGCCATCAGACGGCCTCCTCGAACAGGTTCCGAACCAGAGACCGGAACCAGGACTCCAAGCTGAGCGTCACCGGCTGCCCGATGAGCTCGGGGCGGAAGAGGTCGTCGCCGATGTGCTCGCCGAGCCTGCGGTAGGCCTCGAACTGGGCCTCGCTGAAGAACTGGTCCGCCGTCGTCTCGTGCGGGAAGGTGCCGTGGGCCTGGCGGTAGTCCAGCACGTAGTCGGGCTCGTTGCCGGTCATGGAGGACTTGATGTAGAGCAGATAGCCCCTCTGCCCGGCACCGTAGTCGATCTCGCCGAGGACGAAATGGGCCTTGGTGAACCCGGACGAGCCCGGCCGCAGGTCGCCGAGGTCCATGCGGATATCGATGCCCAAGTCGATCCGCGCGTAGCGGATCAGCCGCATCAGGCTCGGGAAGGTCATGCCCGCGTCCGCCTCGCCGTCGATGGCGATGATGAACTTGCAGCGGCGGCGCAGCAGCTCGTAGATGCCGAGGTTCTCGATGTGGCCGCCGTCGGAGACGTTCACGAACTTGCCCGTCTCGTCGAGCCCCCCGAGCAACTCCGTCCAGAGAGAGAAAGGCCGAGGGCCGAGTCCATCCGGTATCTCCGAGATCCTTTTCGGGTTGGGCACCCAGTAGCCGAGGCGGATGTTGAGCAGCGCCAGCCAGAACGCCAGCCCCTTGATGGTGCCGGTGCCCATGTAGGCGGAGGCCGCGGCCCCCGAAACGGCCATCGCCGTGCCCAGGTCGAGGCTCGGGTCCTTCTTCGCGATCTTGTCCGTTTCGCAGTAGCTCAGCAGCGGACTGCCGCAGAAGTGTTGGCTGAACAGGAAGAAATCCGAGTTGCGCCCCCGCAGCTCCGGATCCTTGCTGTCGGGGAGGTTCACGGCGGCGTTGATGAGGTGATAGGGGGCCGCTTTCCGGGCGGCGCGCAGCTCGGAGAGGGGCTGCGGATCGACGGGTTCCTCCTTCCGCTTGCGCAGCAGGTAAGTCTCCGCCAGACGATTGCGGTAGTAGCGGTGGGGCGAGATCTGGTTGGCGTTGACGAACCACAGCCAGACGATCAAGGCGCCCGCGGCCAACAGGAGGGCAATGATCCAACCCGACGTCGTGCCGATCCATTCGTTGAGCGCGAAGTAGCTCATCAGGAGCAGGAGCGGACCGGCCACACCGGCCAGGGCGATCAGCACCCGGCCGAGCAGGCTCGCGGAACCGATGGCGAACGCCGCGACGGCGAGCAGCACCGGGAGCGCGGCGAACAGGGCGAGCACGGTTCCCGGCGAGTCCGTTAGCCAACGCAGGCCGTGATAGACCCAGGGCATTACCCAGCCGAGGAACCAGATCCCCAAGGCGACGAGCGCGATGCGGATCGTCCACTTCTCGTAGGTCTCGATCCTTTTCCGTTCCGAAGCCCACTTTCGATAGACGATCGGGAGGCCTAGGACCGCGAGCATGAGGGCGCCCAGAAGGCCTAGGAGCAGACTACCGACGCCGTCATGGAAACCCT
>JAZBPI010000107.1:0-3438 GCA_036351555.1 Pseudomonadales bacterium | reverse complement strand
CGCGCGGCGGCGATGCCCTGGCGGCGCAGTTCGACCTTGACCGTCTGGGCGTTGATGCCGGTGATCTCGCCCTTGGTCTTCTTGCCGGTCCGGTCCGTTCCCTCGTACTGGAAGATCGCACTTTCGGCCATGGCGGTTCACTCGTCTCCGTTCGATGCAGGTCGGACCGTCAGTGGCCCTGGGTCACGCGGTTCACTTCCGAGAGGCTGGTGATGCCCTGCATCACCTTCACGAGACCGGACCGGCGCAGGTCGTTGAAGCCGGCCTCGCGCGCCGCGTCGGCGATGTCGATGGCGTTGCCGTCCTCCATGACGATGCGCTGCAGTCGCGGCGTCATCTTCACCACCTCGTAGATGCCCACGCGTCCCTTGTAGCCGGAGGAGCACTTGGCACAGCCCTCCGGCGTGGCCTCGAACACCTCGAAGCCGGTCTCGATGTCCTCGTCCGTGAAGCCCAGCTCCTTCAGCGCGTCGAGCGGCACCTCCTGGATCCGCTTGCAGCTCGGGCAGAGCCGTCGCGCAAGACGCTGCGCGATGATCAGGTTCACGGAGGTGGCGATGTTGAAGGAGGGCACGCCCATGTTGCGCAGGCGCGTGAGCGTCTCCGGCGCCGAGTTCGTGTGCAGCGTCGAGAGCACCAGGTGCCCCGTCTGCGCGGCCTTGACGGCGATCTCGGCCGTCTCGAGGTCACGGATCTCGCCGACCATCACCACGTCCGGATCCTGGCGCAGGAAGGAGCGGAGGGCGGCGGCGAAGTCGAGGCCCACGCGATTGTTCACGTTGACCTGGTTCACGCCCTCGAGATTGATCTCCACCGGATCCTCGGCGGTGGCGATGTTGCGCTCCGTCGTGTTGAGGATGTTCAGGCCGGTGTAGAGGGAGACGGTCTTGCCCGAGCCGGTGGGGCCCGTGACCAGGATCATGCCCTGGGGGGAATCCAGGGCGTCCATGTAGAGCTGCTTCTGCTCGTCCTCGTAGCCGAGCGCATCGATGCCCATCTTGGCGCTCGAGGGATCCAGGATCCGCAGCACCACCTTCTCGCCGAACAGCGTCGGCAGGGTGTTGACCCGGAAGTCGATGGCGCGGGACTTCGAGAGCTTCATCTTGATGCGCCCGTCCTGGGGGACGCGACGTTCGGAGATATCGAGCTCCGACATGACCTTCAGGCGGGCCGACAGGCGCACGCCCAGGCTCTGCGGGGGCTTGGCGACCTCCTGGAGGATGCCGTCCGTGCGGAAGCGCACCCGGTAGGTCTTCTCGTAGGGCTCGAAGTGGATGTCCGAGGCACCGGTCTTGATGGCGTCCAGGAGCATCTTGTTCACGAAGCGGACGATGGGCGTCTCGTCGGAGCCACGCGAGATGTCGACGTCGTCGTCGCCGTCCTCGTCGACCGCCTCCATGTCGAGGTCTTCGAGGTCGTCGTCGCCCAGGCCGTCGAAGACGCTGTCGTCCTCGCGGGCGAGGTGCGCCTCGATCATCTTGGCGAGCTTGTCCTCCTCCACGAGCACCGGCTCGGTGTTCACCCCGGTCTGGAACTTGATCTCGTCGAGGCCCTGGAGGTTGGTCGGATCGGACACCGCCACGAACAGACGGACGCCACGGCGCACCAGGGGGAGGGCGTTGTGGGCGCGGATCAGCTTCTCGGACACCAGGTCCTTGGGGATCGCTTCCGCATCGAAGCTGCCGAGATCGAAGAGCGGCACGCCGAATTCCTCGGACGCGGAACAGGCGATGTCCCGGCTGCCTGCGGAGCCGCTGCGCACCAGATGGGAGACGAAGGGCACACGGTTCTTGCGCGCCTCCTCGGCGGAGCGCTGCGCCGCATCGGCGGACAGGATGCCATCCTGGACCAGACGCCGGGCGAGGCCGGATAGGGGCAGCGTTTCCGTGGCCATGCTGTCTCTCGTTGACCGATCGGGGACGCAGTATGGGCCCTGCGCGAGAAGGGCGCTGGCAAGGTTGATGCCAGTCTATCGGCGCCCCCGGAGGCTGTCGACGGCAGCGGATGCAGCGTTCGTGCGGCAGCACGAGGGAGCGCGTCCGCCACCGGCGCGTTCTGGATCCATTTAAGCACCCCTTGGGGAAAATGCCGCGCTCGAGGCGCCCCACCGCCGGATTCTCTTCGCCGACCTCTCTCGAGTCTCGCCAGCCCCTGTTTCACGGGGGCTCCGGCACCGCGGGGCACCTGTGCGAGAGATCGCCTCGTGCTGCGCGTCAGGAATGGAACTTCAGGTCCGCGCATTGCCATGAATGCGGCAGGGTCTCCTGCCCTTGCCTAGACTCTCGCTGCGGCACCATCGATTCCATCGGATCAGGTGACGCAGGGCGTCAGATCCTGACGTCTTGAGTGACCCGGAGCGTCAGCCCCGATCGAAGGTGACGGTTTCCGTCATGGAAATCGGGGTGAATTCGACGGTTCGGGACCCGATTCGGGGGTCTGATGGCTGGCACGCCCTATGCAAAGGCCAGTGTGACGGACGGCGGCGGAGGTTGCCGATCCGGCGTCGACCAACCGGTGATTCGCAACGAAACGGAGTTTTCACCATGAAGAGCATGCAGAAGGGTTTCACCCTGATCGAATTGATGATCGTCGTGGCGATCATCGGCATCCTGGCCGCCGTCGCACTGCCGGCGTACCAGGACTACATCCGCAACGCCAACACCGCGAAGGTGCGCGAGAACTTCTCGGCAGCCAAGCGCTTCATCGCTAACGAACTGGCCAAGGAGCAGTCGCGGGCATCGCTGTCAGGCACGGCGCCGAGCTACGATCCTGCAGCATCGTTCGTGACGACGCTCAACGCGTCCGGGGCGACGGCGCCGGGAGCTCCCCAGGCCTACGCGGCCGCGGCAGACCCGGTCACGGGTGTGGTCGGCATCGCTGGCGATGCCACCACTGGCTACATTCTCGATCTTCCCAACTACGGGCTGATCACCTCTACGCTGAGGGAGACCGTGCAGATCCCGTGATAGCGGGTTGATGGCTCGGCCTCAGACGGGATTGCCCGGAGGGCAATCCCGTCTGCTTCGTTCAGGTCCCGGTCTGGCGTTGCTTTGGAAGGAACTTCGAGATGACTGCGAGCGTGGCCGCGAAGCAGCATGGATTTTCCCTGCTTGAACTGATGATCACGGTCGCGATCATCGCGATCCTGAGTGGTCTCGCCTTTCCGATCTATCAGGACTACATCCAGACGTCGCAGGAAGCGGTTCTCTCACAGAACATCGACTCCATGCGCGTGTTTCAGGAGGACTTCCGGCTGAGGACCGGCGCGTACTCCGGCGAGGACTGGTCCCCGGGCGATGGTCCCACGGAGACGGGCTGGCTGCCCGATCAGACCGGCGGCAACATCAGCTATGTCGTCACGGCGAATGCGGGTCCGCCGCTGAGTTATACGGTCGTTGCGACGGACGCAGGCACGTCGGTATCCGTCACGCGGACCTT
>JAZBPI010000106.1:0-13109 GCA_036351555.1 Pseudomonadales bacterium | reverse complement strand
GTACCTCTCCCGCCTGGACCTCCACGCCGTACGCAATCTCGAAACGACACGCCTCCAGCTCCACGATGGCGTCGTGCTCGTCACGGGTGACAACGGCAGCGGCAAGACCAGTCTTCTCGAAGCCATCTGGCTGCTCGGCACCGGGCGTTCCTTCCGAAGCGCCCGCATCGCGCCGATGATAAGATATGGCGTTGATTCGTTGACGGTCTACGGCGAGGTCAGGGCCGCAGACGGGCGTTGCCGGGGTCTCGGAATCACCCGCCAGCGCGCGGGTGACATGGCGATCCGGATCGATGGCGAGCGCGTGAGGTCGGCGTCGGTGCTGGCGGAAGCGCTCCCGGTTCAGCTGATGCACCCCGAGTCGGTCGAGATCGTCTCCGGCTCCCCGGGCCGACGTCGCCAGTTCATCGATTGGGGTGTGTTCCACGTGGAACATGCGTTCATCGAGGACTGGAAGGCGTTCCGTAGGTCCCTGGAGCAGCGAAATGCGCTCTTGAGGACCGCCGGGGCATCGGAACAGGAGTTCGAAAGCTGGGAGCTTCGGCTCGCCGAGGCCGCGACCGCGGTCGACGGGCATCGGGGACGCTATGTCGCGGCGCTCCAGGACGCCCTGGAGCAGAGTCTCGACGACCTGGCGGGTCCCGACGCCGTGCAGATCGGCTACCTGCCCGGTTGGGACCGGGAACAGAGTCTGTCGGAACTGCTTCGGCGGCAGCGCCAGGCGGATCGAGAGGCGGGGTACACGAGAGTCGGTCCTCAGCGGGCGGAGCTTCGCCTGGTCGCGGCGGGGCGCCGCGCGGCGGAGGTGCTCTCCCGGGGCCAGCAGAAGGTGTTGGCCTGTGCTCTGCTCGTGGCGCAGGACCGCCTGCTGGCCGAAGCAAGGGGAAGTGCCGGGGTCATCCTCGTCGATGACCTTCCGGCCGAGCTCGATGCAGAGCATCGGCAGCGTCTGGGCGCAGCCCTGGGTGCGCTCGATGCTCAGGTGATCATGACGGCAGTCCAGGCCGATCTCGTCCTGGACGGCCTGGAGGCAGTGCGGCAACTGGACATGTTCCACGTGGAACAGGGGCGAATCGTCCCCCGGTGACGCTCGGGAGAAGGGTATGGCGGAAGGTAACGCGTACGACTCGGGAAGTATCAAGGTCCTCAAGGGCCTGGATGCGGTGCGGAAGCGCCCGGGGATGTACATCGGCGACACCGATGACGGAACGGGGCTGCACCACATGGTGCAGGAACTCGTGGACAACTCGATCGACGAGGCGCTTGCCGGCCACTGCACCGAAATCGAGGTCGTCATTCATCCTGGTGAGGCGGTGTCCGTTCGGGACAACGGTCGCGGCATCCCCGTGGACATCCATCCCGACGAAGGGATTTCCGCCGCCGAGGTCATCATGACGATGCTCCACGCGGGCGGAAAGTTCGATGCCAACAGCTACAAGGTGTCGGGCGGGCTGCACGGCGTGGGCGTGTCCGTGGTGAATGCCCTGTCCGAAGAGCTCCGCCTGACCATCCGCCGGGGCGGGGAGGTCCACGAGCAGCACTATCGCCACGGCGTTCCCCAGGCGCCGCTGCGGATCGTCGGCACCACCGACCAGACCGGCACCGAGTGCTTCTTCCGGCCGTCTGCGGAAACCTTCAGGAACATCGAGTTCCACTACGACATTCTTGCCAAGCGCTTGAGAGAGCTCGCTTTTTTGAATTCCGGGGTGCGCATCAAGCTCACGGACGAACGTTCGGGAAAGTCGGAGATGTTCCACTACGAAGGCGGCCTGATCGCCTTCGTCGAATACCTCAACCAGAACAAGACGCCCCTGGCGCGGGTCTTCCACTTCGCCGTCGACCGCGAGGACGGCATGTCCGTCGAGGTCGCGATGCAGTGGAATGACAGCTTCCAGGAGTCCGTCTTCGCCTATACGAACAACATTCCGCAACGGGACGGGGGCACCCACGTGGCGGGATTCCGGGCGGCCCTGACCCGGACGCTCAACAGCTACATCGAGTCGGAGGGCCTGACCAAGAAGGCCCAGGTCGCCACCACGGGTGACGATGCGCGCGAGGGCCTCACGGCGGTCGTGTCCGTGAAGGTGCCGGATCCCAAGTTCTCCTCGCAGACCAAGGACAAGCTCGTCTCGAGCGAGGTCAAGCCGGTCGTCGAGCAGGAGATGGGACGTCACCTCGGCGACTTCCTGCTCGAGAACCCGGCGGATGCCAAGGCGATTGCTCAGAAGATCGTCGACGCCGCGCGCGCCCGGGAGGCAGCACGCAAGGCCCGGGAAATGACCCGTCGCAAGGGCGCCCTCGATATCGCGGGGCTACCGGGCAAGCTCGCGGATTGTCAGGAGAAGGATCCGGGCAAGTCGGAGCTCTTCCTGGTCGAGGGTGATTCCGCCGGCGGCTCCGCGAAGCAGGGCCGGGATCGCCGTGCTCAGGCGATCCTGCCGCTGAAGGGCAAGATCCTGAACGTGGAGAAGGCCCGCTTCGACAAGATGCTCTCGTCAGCCGAGGTCGGCACCCTGATCACGGCACTCGGCTGCGGCATCGGGCGCGACGAGTTCGATCCGGACAAGCTCCGCTATCACCGCGTCATCATCATGACCGACGCGGACGTCGACGGCTCGCACATCCGGACGCTGCTCCTGACCTTCTTCTTCCGACAGATGCCCGTGCTGATCGAGCGGGGCCACATCTACATCGCGCAGCCGCCGCTCTACAAGGTGAAGAAGGGCAAGCAGGAACAGTACGTCAAGGACGACGAGGAACTCATCACCTACCTCACGGCCCAGGCGCTCGATGGTGCGGAGCTCTTCGTGGACCCCGAGGCGCCGCCCATCGCCGGTGAGGGCCTCGAGCGCCTGGTGCACCAGTACCAGAGTGTCGAGAAGCGCCTGCAGCGACTGGGCCGTGTCTATCCGGAAGCCCTGACCCGGCCGATGATCTACCTGAAGACCCTGACCGCGGCGCAGCTCGCCGACGAGGCGGAGGTGTCCGCCTGGGTGAGCGAACTCGCCGCGCGGCTCGATCAGGGTGACACGGGTACGGCGCGGTATCGCTTCACCGTGGCAAGGGATGCGGAGCGCGGCGTGTTCCTGCCGAGTGTCGAGATCCTCGAGCACGGATCGCTGACGACGCTGCGCTTCAGCCACGACTTCTTCCTGTCCGCCGAGTACCGCGAGATCTGCGCGCTCGGGGAGCAGCTCCATGAGCTCCTGCGTCCCGGCGCCTTCGTTCGGAGAGGTGAAAAATCAAGCGAAATCAATAGCTTCGAAGCTGTGATCGCCTGGCTGATGAAGGAATCGCGGCGCGGACAGGACATTCAGCGCTACAAGGGGCTGGGTGAGATGAATCCGGATCAGCTCTGGGACACGACCATGAATCCCGAGACCCGGCGCATGCTGCGCGTCACCATCGAGGATGCGATCGCGGCCGACCGTGTGTTCACGACTCTCATGGGCGATGCCGTCGAACCTCGCCGGGAGTTCATCGAGACCAATGCGCTGTCGGTCGCGAATCTGGACGTCTAGGGACGGCGATGCCCCGACCCGCGGCCGGTGATGGGCCGCTGCCTTCTAGGCGAGGCGTCGGCGGTGAGCGCTCAGCCTGCAGGTCGGTCGTAGAGGCGGTTCATGGCAGCCGTCAGCCAGCGTTCGGCCTCTTCCGTCACGGCAGCGGAGGTCCGGCCGGCGGTCTCGATCGGCTCGGAGATCTCGACCTGGATGGTTCCGGGAAACTTCAGCAGCCGACGGGCGGGCCAGTGTCGTCCCGCGTCGTGCGCCACCACGATGACCGGTCGCCCGGCCGCGACGGCCAGGGCCGCGCCGCCGCGCTGGAAACGTCCGGGCGCGCCGGGGGCGAGGCGAGTGCCTTCCGGAAACAGCATCACCCAGGTGCCGTTCTCGAGCCGATCGCGTCCGACGCGGACCAGCGTCTTGAGTGCGCCGCGGGCATCGCTCCGGTCGATGGCGATCGGCCGCAGCACGCGAAAGGCCCAGCCGAAGAAGGGGATCGCCAGCAGCTCTCGCTTGATCACCGTCGCCTGAGGCACGAACAGCGTCTGCAGGAACAGCGTCTCCCAGGTGCTCTCGTGCCTGGCGAGCACGACGCAGGGCTCGTCGGGAATCCGTTCACGACCCTGCACCTCGTGGCGGATCCCGCAGGTGAGGCGCAGCCAGCCGAGCACCAGGGTCGTCCACATGACCACGATGAACACGAAGCGTTCGCGGTAGGGCAGCATCCAGCCGAACAGGGTCCCGAGCGTGCCCCAGACGATGGTGATCGACGCATACCCGGTCATGAAGGCCAGCGATCGCAGCAGCAGCAGCACCTTCAAGGACGACCTCCTGAACGGGCCAACTTCGCGCCGGACCGATTGTCCATGATCGATCCCGTCGTTGGCACCGCTTCCTGCCGGAACGCGGAATCGTGAGCGACGACGATCCAGAGCGCTGCACCTGGTGTGGCGACGACCCGCTCTACCTTGCCTATCACGACGAGGAGTGGGGTCTGCCCTGCAGGGACGAGCACGCGCTCTTCGAACTCCTGATGCTCGAAGGCATGCAGGCGGGGCTCGCCTGGATCACGATCCTGCGCAAGCGCGAAGGGTTCCGTGCCGCCTTCATGGGCTTCGATGCTCAGCGCATCGCCCGTTTCGACCACGGCGATCGGCAGCGCCTCCTCGCAGACGCGGGGATCGTGCGCAACCGGGCCAAGGTCGACGCCGTGATCGGCAACGCCCGCGCGCTGCTCGCCCTCCAGGCACGAGACCTGTCCCTCACCGACCTGTGCTGGGAGGTGGTCGACGGGCAAGCGATCCAGAATCGCTTTGCGCAGCAGGCGGACGTCCCTGCGCAGACGCCTGCCTCGAACGCCCTGTCGCGTCGCCTGCGGGGCCTGGGCTTTCGTTTCGTCGGTCCGACGATCTGCTACGCGTTCATGCAGGCGGCGGGCCTCGTCAACGATCACCTGATCTCGTGCCATCGGCATGGCGCCTGCGCGCGTGCGTCGGGTCACCTGCTCGATTGACCTGGCGACCGCCGCCGCGCCCGCGCTGCGCGAGACCCCCGGTCAACTCCGCCAGAACGCAGGCGTGACCAGCACGAGCAGCGTGAAGATCTCGAGCCGTCCGAGGAGCATGGCGATGCAGAGCGTCCACTTCGCCGCATCGGGCAGGGACCCGTAGTGCAGGGCCACGTCCCCGAGCCCCGGACCCAGGTTGTTGAGACTGGCCGCGACGGCGGAGAAGGCCGTGATGAAGTCCAGTCCCGTGGTGAGCAACACCATGACCATGATCAGGAACACGATCACGTAGGCCGAGAAGAAGCTCCAGACCGAGTCGATCACTCGATCCGGGACCGGCGAACGACCGAGCTTCACGGGGATGACCGCTGCCGGGTGGATCAGTCGTTTCACTTCCCGAAGGCCCTGCAACACGATCAGCATCACGCGAACCACCTTCATGCCTCCCCCCGTGGACCCGGCGCAGGCCCCCGTGAAGGCGGAGAACAGCAGCAGGTAGGGCAGCACCGTCGGCCAGCCGCTGAAATCCGTGGTGGTGAAGCCCGTGGTGGTCGCGATGGACACGACCTGGAACAGTCCCTTGCGGAGGGCGCCGGACCAGTCGTAGACGGCCAGGTCCGCGAGCATGGCCACCGTGATGACGGCCAGGGCCCCGAGCATGACGAAGTAGGCCCGGGTTTCCGGGTCGCGCAGATACGCAAGGAGCGTGCGGCGTCGCCAGGCCACGAAGTGGAGCCCGAAGTTGATGCCGCACAGCAGCATGAAGACGACCGCGATCGACTCCACCATGGGCGAGTCGAAATAGGCGAGTGATGCATCGTGGGTCGAGAAGCCGCCGATCGCCACGGTGCTGAAGCTGTGGCACAGGGCGTCGAACATCGACATGCCGGCTGCCCAGTAGGCGACGCCGCAGGCGATGGTCAGCGTCAGATAGATGTACCAGAGTGCCTTCGCGGTTTCCGTGATGCGCGGCGTGAGCTTGCTGTCCTTGACCGGCCCGGGCATTTCCGCGCGATAGAGCTGCATGCCCCCGATGCCCAGCATCGGCAGGATCGCGACGGCGAGCACGATGATTCCCATGCCGCCGAGCCACTGGAGCTGCTGTCGGTAGAAGAGAACCGACTTCGGTAGTGCATCGAGGCCGGTGATCACCGTGGCCCCCGTGGTCGTCAGACCGGACAGGGATTCGAAGGCCGCATCCGTGTAGTCGGCCCAGGCGCCCGGTTCGAGCCAGAGCGGCAGCGCACCGAACAGCCCGAGCGCGAGGTAGAAGAGGACCGTGATGAAGAACCCGTCGCGGTTGCGAAGTTCACGCTTGGAGCGCGCGACGGGAATCCATGCCGCGAGTCCCGCGCCCAGGGTCAGGCCGAACGCTGTGAGGAAGGAGCCAGCGGTCCCTTCCGCGTAGTAGAGCGCGAAGGGTATGGGCGTCAGCATCGTGATGCTGAACAGCGTCAGCAGGATGCCGGTGATGCGGAAGATGGGGCTCGCCTGCATTCAGGGCCCCGGGCGCTTCGCGCCGACGGATCGAGAACCGTGCTCGAGGGCCATCCCGAACATCAGAAGAACTGCAATCCGACCTGGAACATCGATTCGATTTCCTGGATGTGGCGCTTGTCCGTCAGGAACAGGATGAGGTGATCGTCGGGTTCCACGACGACGTGACCGTGGGCGATGATGACTTCCTCGCCCCGGGCGATGGCGCCGATGCTCGCGCCTTCCGGAAGATCGATGTCGTCGAGACGACGACCCACCACCTTCGACGAGCGTCGGTCGCCGTGCGCGATCGCCTCGATCGCTTCTGCCGCGCCCCGCCGCAGCGAGTGCACCCGTGCAACGTCGGCGCGACGGACATAGACGAGAAGTTCGGAGATCGTCGCCTGCTGCGGTGACACGGCGACGTCGATGGCGCCGCCCTGGACCAGATCCACGTAGGCGGGTTTGCTGATCAGCGTCATGACCTTGCGCGCGCCGAGACGCTTGGCGAGCATCGAGGACATGATGTTCGCTTCGTCGTCGTTGGTCAGCGCACAGAAGACGTCCGTGTTCTCGATGTTCTCGTTGAGCAGCAGATCGCCGTCGGTGGCGTCACCCTCGAGGACGACCGCCTTCGAGAGTTCGTCGGAAAGGAAGCGTGCCCGCTTCTCGTCGAATTCGATCAGCTTGATGGAGTGCTTCTTCTCGAGGACGCGAGCGAGCCGTTCGCCGATGTTGCCTCCGCCCGCGATCATGATGCGCTTGTAGGGCTTCTCGAGACCGCGCAGCTCGCTCATGACCGTCTTGATGTCGCGCCGGGCGGCGATGAAGAAGACCTCGTCGTCCGCCTCGATCACCGTATCGGCGCGCGGCATGATCGCTCGGTCGCGACGGAACACGGCAGCGACGCGCGTGTCGATGTTCGGCACGTGACGGCGCAGTTCGCGCAGCTCCTGCCCGACGAGCGGGCCGTCGCGATAGGCCTTGACCGCCACGAGCTGGATGCGCCCATGCGCGAAATCCAGCACCTGCAGTGCGCCGGGATACTGGATCAGGCGCTCGATGTGGTCCGTGACCACCTGTTCGGGATTGATCAGCACGTCGATGGGCATGTGTTCCTTGGAGAACAGCCCGGCGCGCGTGGTGTAGGCACTGGCGCGGATGCGCGCGATCTTCGTGGGGGTACGGAACAGGGAGTAGCTGACCTGGCAGGCCACCATGTTCACTTCGTCGGAGTTGGTCACCGCGATGAGGATGTCGGCGTCCTCCGCGCCGGCACGTCGCAGCACGTCCGGGTGCGAGGCCATGCCCTCGACCGTCTGGATGTCGAGGCGATCACGCAGTTCACCGAGTCGATAGCCGTCCACGTCGACGAGCGTGATGTCGAAGTTCTCGCTCGCCAGATTCTCGGCGAGCGTGCCACCGACCTGCCCGGCTCCGAGGATGAGGATCTTCATCCGTACAGCGGCCGGGTTTCGGAAGGGGTGGGCCGATACCCGCTCACGAGTGCGTCAGCCGTGCATAGTAGAAGCCGTCGTGGCGGTCGACGGTCGGGAGCAGCTGGCGGCCCGGTCCTCGAAGGATGCCCCAGTCGGCCTCGATGGTGCTGACGACAGCGTCGGGGTGCGTGTCGAGAAAGCCCTGCACCACCTGTTCACCCTCCTCGGGAAGCACCGAACAGGTGCAGTAGACGAGCGTCCCGCCGGCACGCAGCAGCGGCCAGAGGGCATCGAGCAGCGAGCGCTGAATTCGCGCGAGCTTAGCAACATCGTCCCGCCGCCGCAGCAGGCGCACGTCCGGCTGGCGACGCAGGATGCCCGACGCGGTGCAGGGCGCGTCCAGCAGGATCCGGTCGAAGGGACGCCCGTCCCACCATCCGTCCGGGTGGCTCGCATCTGCCGCGATGACCTGTGTGCTCGCACCGGCGCGATCCAGATTCTCCCGGATGCGGGCGCAGCGCCGGGGGTCGATGTCCAGGGCGACCAGATCCACGCCTGCCGTGTGCTGGGCAAGATGAAGGCTCTTTCCACCCGGTGCCGCGCAGGCATCCAGGACGTGTTCGCCGGTCTCGGCGCCGAGCAGCGGCGCGGCGAGCTGTGCGCCCTCGTCCTGGACGCTCAGCCGGCCCTCGGCGAAGCCCGGCAGCTGTGTGACGTCCCTCGGCGTGTCCAGGTAGAGCGCCGAATCCGCGAGCTGCCCTGGAATCGATTCGATCCCCTCGGCCGTCAGGCGTGCCCGAGCGGTCTCGCGGCTGCCCGCGGCGCGCAGGGTCATGGGGGGGCGCGCGTTCCCGGCTTCGACGATCGCGAGCCACTGGTCGGGCCAGGCGGCGGCGAGCGCGTCCAGGAGCCACTCCGGGTGGTCGTGACGGGCCGCGCGCGGCCAGACGGGATCGTCCTGCGTCAGATCCATGGTGGCGATGCGGCGCAGCACCGCATTGACCAGTCCACGTGCCCAGTCCTTGCCGAGGTGCGCACAGGCCGCCACGGTGGCATGCACGGACGCGTGGACAGGCACCTTCAACCAGTTCAACTGATAGGCGCCGATCAGCAGGAGGGCATGGACGTCGAGATCGCGGGCGCGTGGTGGCCGCTTCAGCTGTGCGCGCACCACGTGCTCGAGGCGCAGCCCGTGGCGGGCCGTCCCCCAGCAGAGTTCGCGCACGAAACCGACGTCGCGGGGCGCGATCCTGACCCGACCGAAGGCTTCCGGGAGGGTGGCGCTCCCGGCGAGCACCTCGGCGAGGATCCGTGCAGCCTGGGCGCGCGCCTCGGCGCCGCTCCCCATGGCCGGGGACTCAGACCCCATGGAGGCGAGCGCCGGGGGCGAGGAGGGTCGCGAAGCCGTTGACGAGTTCCGCCGCATCGAGCTCCCTGGCCTTTCCCTTCATCACCTGGGCGCGGAGGACGCGCAGCACGCCACGGCCACAGGCGACGCGGAGGGCGTCCCGGTCGAGGGAAAGCACGGTGCCGGGTGCGGCCTCTGCGCGAGCGTCCTCGTGGTCCGCGAGCAGAAGACGGATGCGCAAGTCGCCGAGGCCTGCGGTGACGGGCAGCCGCGGAGACAGGGCCCGGATCCTGCGCGCCAGGGCGGCGGCGTCCTCCTCGAAGGTGGCCTGTGCGTCCTGCCGAGTCAGCTTTGCGGCATGAGTCACGCCCAGTGAGGCTTGTGGCCGGGGCTGATGGGCCGGTGCGTCCAGATCCTCGAGCACCTCGAGGAGTGCGGTCGCGCCCAGCGTCGCCAGCTGGGTCTCGAGGACGCCGCCGGTGACCAGGGGGCCGATGGGGATCCGCTCGAAGCGGCGCACGGGACCGGTATCGAGGCCCTCGTCCATCTGCATGATGCTGACGCCGGTCTCCTCGTCTCCCGCCATCATGGCCCGTTCGACCGGGGCGGCGCCGCGCCAGCGCGGCAACAGCGATGCGTGCACGTTCAGGCATCCGTGGCGCGGCAGCGTGAGCACCTCGGAGGGCAGGAGCAGTCCGTAGGCCGCCACGACGAGCAGATCGGGCGCCATGGCCTCGAGTGCGGCGCGATTGTGCGCCCGACGCAGGCCCGGCGGCTGAGCCAGGGGCAGGCCCCGCTCGAGGGCCAGGTGCTTGACCGGTGATGCCGTGAGGCGTCGACCGCGCCCCGCAGGGCGATCCGGCTGCGTGAGCACGCCCACGACGGGCAGGGAGGCCTCGAGCAGGGCATCGAGGATGGTCGCTGCGAAGGTCGGGGATCCGGCGAAGACGATCCGCGTCGCGGTGGTGGTCACGCGAGGTGATCAGGCAGGTTGACGATGGCGCTTCTCGAGCTTGCGGCGAATGCGCTGCCGCTTGAGACCCGACAGGTAGTCCACGAAGAGCTTGCCGTCCAGATGATCACACTCGTGCTGGATGCAGATCGCAAGGAGGCCCTCGGCCTCGAAATCCAGGGTCTGCCCCCTGGCATCCAGGGCGCGGACCCGGACCTGCTCGTGACGGGTCACGGGCTCGTAGAAACCTGGCACGGACAGACAGCCCTCGTCGCTGTCGACGATCTCGCCGAAGGGCTCGATCTCGGGATTCACCAGCACCAGCGGCTGATCCCGGGTCTCGGAGACGTCGATCACGATGACGCGCTGGTGCACGTTGACCTGGGTCGCTGCGAGCCCGATCCCCGGGGCGTCGTACATGGTCTCGAGCATGTCCTCGGCGAGTTTCGCGATCGACGCATCCACCACGGCGACCGGGGCCGCGCGGGTCCGCAGCCGGGGATCGGGATATTCGAGAATCTCGAGAAGTGCCATGGACGGTCGGGGACCTCTGGTTCAGGTGAAAGAGCTGCTGCTAAGATGGCGATATGCAAGGAAAATGCAAGAGTGCCAGTGGTCGGTGTGATCGCGGCACCGATGAGCGGCCGGACGGTTCCGCCCCGGATCCGCGTGGGCGCAAATGCGCGGCGCAGACTATGCTGCGCTCGCACATCATAAAAGGAACGCGGACATGAGCAAATCCGTGCGCGGGCCCGCCCCGGCTGGCGTCCTCCGAGGCCCCGGCATCGGGCGCGACCATCGCATCGACGGTGCCCACCGTCGTCGCCTGCGTTTTTCCCGCAGCGCCGGGCTTCTCGGCCTGCTGTTCGTCCTCGCCGTGGCGATCGTGCCCATGGTGCCGGCCGTGGATGCGGCCCAGGGCACGACCCTGGTGCGCTCCGATCAGCCCGGCATCTACGTGGTGAAGAAGGGCGACACGCTCTGGGACATCTCGGGCATGTTCCTCACGCAGCCTTGGCGCTGGCCGGAGATCTGGCGGGTCAATCCGGAGATCGAGAACCCCCACCTGATCTATCCGGGCGACACCATCCGCCTGCGTTACGTCGATGGCCAGCCGGCCCTGGTGCTCGAGCGCGGCGAGGGAGGGCGGACCACGCGGCTGACGCCGTCGGACACCGTGACCCTCGAACCCAGCGTTCGCGCCACCCCGCTCCTGACGGCGATCCCGGCCGTGGATCTGGATGCCATCGGCCCCTTCCTGAGTTCGAACCGGATCGTCGAGCCCGATGCCCTCGATGGTGCGCCCTATGTGCTGCAGGGTGACGATGGCCGCATTCTCGTCGGTGCCGGTGATCGCTTCTATGCGCGCGGTCTCGACGGCTACGCCGTCGGTGACGGCCTCGCCGTGGTGCGCCGGGGCGGGATCTACATCGATCCGGACTCCGGCGAGCCGCTCGGCCTCGAGGCCGAGGAGATCGGTACGGCGCGGATCATGACGGTCACCGACGACGTCGGCACCCTGGCCGTGAGCACGTCGCGCTCGGATATCCGGATCGCGGATCGGCTCCTGCCGATCGAGGAGCGGGCCATCTCGTCCTTCTTCCCGAGCGCACCCGCGGAGGACGTGCAGGGCCGGATGATCGCGGTGCTCGACGGCGTCAACCAGATCGGCCAGTTCTCGGTGGTGGCCATCAATCTGGGCGAGCGCGACGGGATCGAGCGGGGCAATGTCCTCGCCGTCCTCCGCCAGGGTCCGCTGGTGCGCGACCGGGTCGCGCGCGACGTGATCCGCATGCCCTCCGATCGTGCAGGGCTCATGATGGTGTTCCGGGTGTTCGAGAAGTTGTCCTACGGCATCGTGCTCCAGTCCGATCGGCCGCTCTCGGTTCTCGACGAGGTCACCAATCCCTGAACCGTTGCGCCCCGTCGCCACAGGCGACGGGGCGCAGTCGCACGCCCCCCCGAGTGTTCTCCCACTGATCCCGAGTATCGGCACCGCCACGCTGGACCACTGAATCGTTCCGGTTTCGGGTGGCGTTGTTCCGGCGTGTTCGATCGAGACGACTGGCTGCGGCTGGCGATCGCGCCGCAGCGCTGGCGTGCCCGGGTCCGGGCCCTGTGCCGGGACGGAGCGGCGGCCGACCAGGTCGATGCCCTGCGGGCGCGTCTCCGTGAGACGGTCCCTGCGCGCGCGCTCGGGCAGCTTCGAACGCGGTGCGAGCAGGCCGGAGTCAGCACGGTCACCCCGGTCGATGCCGCCTGGCCCCCACGACTCGGAGAGATTCCCGATCCGCCCGCGGCGCTCTTCCTTCGGGGCCGGGCAGCCCTGCTGCAGGCGCCACAGATCGCCGTCGTCGGGGCCCGGCGAGCCTCCCCACGGGGTCTGAGCGATGCGGTCTGGATCACCGGCGAACTGGTGCGTGCAGGAATCTGCGTCACCAGTGGCCTGGCCCTGGGCATCGACGGCGCGGCCCATCGCGCGGCCCTGGCCGCGAACGGAGACACCATCGCCGTACTCGGTGCGGGCATCGATCGGGTCTACCCGGCACGGCACCGTCCCCTGGCCGACCGGATCATGGAGGCGGGGCTCCTGGTCACCGAGTTCGCGCCGGGGGTGCCCGCTGCCCGCCATCACTTCCCGCAGCGCAACCGGATCATCAGCGGGCTCTGTCTCGGGGTGGTGATCGTCGAGGCCGGTGAACACTCCGGATCGCTGATCACGGCCCGTCTGGCGGCAGAGCAGGGCCGGGAGGTGTTCGTGCTGCCGACCACGGCGCGGGATCCCGGTGGTGCCGGAGGGCATCGCCTGATCCGGGAGGGCGCCACCCTCATCCGCGGCCTCGACGACCTCCTGGAGGAATTGCTGCTTCCGCCGGGCGCC
>JAZBPI010000105.1:0-2184 GCA_036351555.1 Pseudomonadales bacterium | reverse complement strand
GGGTGCGTCTCGAGGGATCGGAGGAAGCCGTCGCCGACGCGGTGCGGTCCGTCGGTGGCGAATCGCTCGAGGACGAGGCGGCCTTCTGGCAGGGCCTGCGCGATCTGACCCTGCCGTTCTTCGAGGATCCGGCGCCGCTGTGGAGGCTGTCGGTGCCCGTGGATGCGCCGCAGCCGGCCCTCGCCGCGAACTGGTTCCTGGACTGGGGCGGCGCGCAGCGCTGGTGCGTGACCGACGAAGCCCCGGAGAAGGTCCTCGAGGCGGCGCGTGCGCTCGGCGGCCATGCCCTGCGCTACCGTCCGACCCCGCTGCGCACGGCGCTCGCCCCGGGACTGCGCGCGCTGCACGCGCGCATCCGGGAGGCCTTCGATCCCGCCGGCCTGTTCACCGCTGTCCCCTGGGAGTCCTGAGCGATGCAGACGCGCCTGCCGGAACCCCTGCTCGCCACCGACGCCGGCCGCGAGGCCGATCAGATCCTGCGCGCCTGCGTGCACTGTGGTTTCTGCACGGCCACCTGTCCGACCTATCAGCTGCTCGGGGACGAACTCGACGGCCCCCGCGGCCGCATCTGGCTCATCAAGGAACTGCTCGAGCGGGACGAGGCGGGACCCTCGACCCGGCGCCATCTCGACCGCTGCCTCACCTGCCGCGCCTGCGAGACCACCTGTCCCTCGGGCGTGCGTTACGGACGGCTTCTCGAGATCGGTCGCGAAGCGCTGGAGGAACGTCTGCCGCGCACGCTCGGCGATCGCCTGCTGCGCGGGCTCCTGATCGCCGTGATTCCCTATCCGGCGCGCTTCCGGCTGCCCCTGCGGATCGCGCAGCTGCTCCGGCCGGCGCTACCGCGCGGGCTCCGGGAACGGGTGCCGCCCCGGCAGCGGGTGCAGCGACCGGACGACGCGGTGAGGCCCGTGCAGCCGCGCAGGGTCCTGCTGCTCGCGGGCTGTGTGCAGAGTCTGGCGACGCCGGCCACGAACCTCGCTGCGGCGCGTGTGCTGGCCCACCTCGGCATCGACGGTCACGAGGCCTCCCGGGCCGGTTGCTGTGGTGCCCTGCCGCTGCATCTGTCGGAGCGGGAGCGCGCCCGCGTCATGGCGCGCCGCAACATCGACGCCTGGTGGCCGCACCTGGAGGACGGGGCGGAGGCGATCGTCATGACCGCGAGTGGCTGCGGTGTGACCGTGCGCGAGTACGACGCCCTGCTGGCGGACGATCCCGCCTACGCCGAACGTGCGGCGCGGGTCGCGGCGAGCAGCTGCGACATCGCCGAGTTCCTCGCGAAGGAGGACCTCGGGTCCCTTCGCCTCCGGCAACCGATGCGCGTGGCCTGGCATTCGCCCTGCACGCTGCAGCATGGACAGGGCGTCATCGGCGCCGTCGAGCAGATCCTCGACGGCGTCGGCGCCGAACGCGTGCCGGTCGCGGACGGCCATCTGTGCTGTGGCTCGGCGGGCACCTACTCGATCCTGCAGCCGGCGCTGTCCCGGAGTCTGCGCGATCGCAAGCTGGCGGCCCTGGAGGCGGCGGGGCCGGAGCTCGTCGTCACGGCCAACGTGGGCTGCCAGACGCACCTTGCGGGCGCGGCGGATCTGCCCGTGAAGCACTGGCTCGAACTGCTCGCGGAGGCTCTGCCGGTCACGGCTCGGCGTGGATGAGCAGATTGCGCGGGGTCAGGGAGCGGTCGCAGAAGCGACCCAGCTGAACCCGACGGCCGGCCTCGGCGAGGGCCAGGGCGCGATCGAGCACGATGCGCAGCTCCAGGAGTCGCGAGAAGGCGAGACGCACGAGGTCGAGCCGTCGCGCACGGGCTTCGACGGCGGCTCCGGCCGCCAGCCAGCGTTCCGCGTCGAGGGGCTCCGGTAGTCTCACGCCCTGGTGTGCGGCCGCGAAGTCGCAGAAGGCGGGAAAGCCCCGGGCCAGCAGACGCCCCGGGACGGACGGCACCGGCCGGTAGCGGTCCTGTCCGGTCAGGGTGCGCTGCAGGGCATCGAAGGCGGCGCGAAAGATCCGCTCCCGCACGCGCTGACGGCGCACGGTCGCCGGCGCCGTCGCGAGCCCGGCCGCGGCGAGGCGCAGCGCCTCCCGGTCGAGCGTCGATGCGGTGGCCAGCGTGCTCCGGGGCGCCCAGTGCTCGATGCCCTCGTCGAGACGGTGATAACAGCAGGGGGAGAGGCTCAGGGTCGC
>JAZBPI010000104.1:0-6213 GCA_036351555.1 Pseudomonadales bacterium | reverse complement strand
TCCGACAGGGTGCCGACGGGATCGAGGACAAGGTAGAGCCCGGTTCGCCAGACCGGCAGATGGAAGCGGAACTCGCGCCCGGTGACGCCCTCGAAGCGCGCTTCGACTTCGAGTTCCTGCGAGGCGCGACGCTCGAGGCCGATGTGGTAGTCGGTCTGCGGGCCCTGCGCCGACCAGGCAGCGCAGGACAGCAGGCTCAGCACGAGGAATGCAGCTCGGATCTGCACGGGGCCTCCGGGTTGGACGCGCGGTGGCGCCTCGATGATCGAAAGGGTCATGGTGAGGGAGCCGGTCCGTCGGGGAAAGTCCGTAGGCCCCTGCCCCTCAGCCGCGACGCAGGGACAGCATCAGGTTGTTGGCCGGCATCTCCCTCAGGGTCGGCGCTGCGAGCAAGGGGGCTCCGGCGCCGATCACCGCCTCGAGGTCGCGGACGCCCCAGCTCGCGTCCTGGGATCGCAGGGAATCGTCGAAGCGGGCGTTGCTCGGCGCCGTGTGCGCCCCGTCGCGCTTGAAGGGTCCGTAGAGGACGAGCTGGCCGCCCGGAGCAAGGTGCCGCCCTGCCCCCTCCAGCAGGCCCAGGGTCACGGACCAGGGTGCGATGTGGATCAGGTTCACGGCGATGATCAGGGCCAGTCCTTCGCTGTGTCCGGCCAGCGCAGCCGGCAAGGGCCAGTTCCGCTGCCCGACGTCGAGACGCTGGGCGGGCATGAGATTGGCCAGCGCCGCGTCCGCGCGGCGGGCGTCGATGCTCTCGCAGCGGCGCGCGGCCAGCTCCGAGGGCCACCAGCGCAGGCGCGGGAAGGCACGGGCGAAGGCGACCGCGTGCTGCCCCGAGCCACTGGCGACTTCGAGGGCCTCCCCGGTCGCGTCGGCGAGCCAGTCGTCGAGCACCTCGAGAATGGGCGCCACGTTGCGATGGTAGGCCGGTGAATCCTGGCGGGGATCATCCTGCTCGGGCATCGTCGCCTCCGGTCACGGGAACGGGACTCAAGGGACGCGGGCATCCCCGGGGGCGCCCTCCCTTTCGAGGCTGCGACCAGGACGGCTCATCCGGCATCGAAGAGCTGCGCCAGGGACGAGAGATCCGGCCGATGTGCGCGCGGACGCGCCAGCTCGTGCGCGTGAATCAGCTGACCGAGTTCCCTGAGGAACGGAAAGCCCAGCTCCGCGTACTCGTACCGGTCGTCGTTGAAGGTGCCGTTCGCGTTCGTGTAGACCGTTGCCGCGAGGAGGTACTCGATCCCGGCCTCGACATCGACCACGTAGGCGGCATCCGTGAGAAAGCCGTAGGCGTCGCCCACCTTGTTGAAGATGCGGATCGACGGCGGAATCGAGGTCGCATCGCCCCCGAAGAGCAGGAACTTCACGTAGCCGGGCGGAAAGACCTCGGCGTCCGCGTAGGCAGCGATGCCGCTTTCCGGCGGTGTCGTGGCCATGGCGCGACGCACGAAGGCGAGATCCTCATCGGACAGATCGAAGCGCATGGCGGAGGGTACGGCACCGGGGAAGATCACGGCCTTGACGAGGTCGTGCAGCGCCTGGAGCGGCAGGGCGTTCTTCTCGGAGAAGTCCTTGGGTCCTTCGATGCGTCGTCCCGACACGATTTCCGCCACACCCAGCGGGATCGGCGTCTCCCCGAGCCATGCTCCCTCGGCAACGCGTTCGCCCAGGGCAAGCAGGGTGCGGTGCGCGCCGATGAAGCGCACCGGATTGACCCGCCGATTGTCGGCCGTACTGACCGGCGAGGACAGACGGTGGACGATGCGGGCCCCTGCGTAGCCCCTGTCCCGGAGCGCCGCATTGATCGCGTCCTGCCCCAGGAACTCGTAGAGCCGGTTGTAGGCGTCGTTGTCACTGACGAGCAGGATCTTGCGTACGTAGTGCCCGACGCTCGGCAGTCCACCCGGTGCCGTTGGGTCTGCAGCGACCGCGGTCTGCGAGGGGTGTGCGGCACCCGTGAGCATCACCGTGTCGCGATCGAGTCCCGGGATCCCCTGGCGATGGAGTGCTTCGAGGGCGAGGAGCGCCACGGGCAGCTTCACGGTGCTCGCGGGATAGAAGTAGGTCTCCGGGGCGACGCCGTGGCGAAAGCTGCGGAAGTGAGGACGCCCCTCCGCATCCCGGTCGATCTGCGTGTAGAGGATCTGCACCCGGTGCGTCAACGGATCGGCGAGCACGGGGCCGAGACGCTCGGCATTCGCCGTGAGCAGCGTCTCGAGTGGATTCGGCGTCGACGGCTGGGCCTGGAGCACCGCCGGCAGGACGCCGACCACGACCAATACCAACCGCACGATGATGGACAGGAAAGGGGGCACCGCTGCGAATCTCCCTGCGGATCTCGGAGGCGTCGACTCTAGCAGGCTGGAGCCGGCACAAACGGGCCCCGTCCGAAGACGGGGCCCGAAGGGTCGGACCTCCGAACTCGGCGCGGATCGAGACCTGGAAGGTCCGCGGGTTCAGCGGACGGAAGGAGCCATGGCTACCTGAAAGGTGACGGCCGGGTCCGTGCCAAGGACGCCCTTGCCGCGGGGCATCACTCGAGCGTCGCGTAGTTCGTGGAGCGATCCTCCGCGCTGCGCCCGCGCACCGCCTCCACGCAGGCCGCGAGGTCCTTCAGATAGTCGTCGATCACGCCGGTATTGGAATTGCTCACGGTCGAGTGGAGCGTGTCCGGAGGCCCCTGGCGATCGTGGAACCAGCCGCGCTCGAGCAGAGCGTCGCCCAGGGCGAAGATGTCCACGGCGGCGGGACTCGCAGGGTCGGCCGCGAGGGCGACGAGGTGGTAGGCCCCATCGCCCAGCACCCGGATGCCGTCGATCTCGGCGATGCCCGCCCGCATGCGATCCGCGTTCTCCAGGGTCTGGCGCGTGAGTTCGAGGTAGCCGTCCACACCGAGGTGGCGGATCACGGCCCAGGCCGCCGCCATGGGCAGTCCTGACCGAGTGCCCTGGAGCCCCGGGGAGGCATAGAAGCCGCCGAGCCAGTCCTTGAAGACGAAGGTCTGATAACGGCGTAGTGCACGGCTCCGGTGCAGGATCACCGACACCCCCTTCGGGGAATAGCCGAGCTTGTGCACGTCCGCGGAGATTGTGGTGACCCCGTCGACGCGAAAGTCCCAGGGCGGCACCGGGCGCCCGAGCTGCTCCACGAAGGGCAGCACGAAGCCCCCCATGCAGGCGTCCACGTGGCAGTTCGCATCGACGCTCCGTGCCAGGGCCGCGATCTCCGGGATCGGATCCACCACCCCCTGGGGATACTGGGGCGCGGAACCGACGACGAGCACCGTGTTCGGTCCGACCTGCGCGGCCATGGCGTCGACGTCCGCCGTCCAGTCCTCGCGCACCTTGGTCTTGCGCACGGTCATCCCGAACAGATGCGCCGCCTTGTGGAAGGCAGCATGCGCACTCTCCGCGAGCACGATCTCCGGCGCCGTGACGCCCCGCTCCTCATGGGCGCGTTCGCGCGCGGCCAGGCAGGCACAGAGGATCGACTCCGTGCCGCCACTGGTGAGGAAGCCCGCCGCCTCCGCGGGCGCGTGAAGCAGCGACCCGGTCCAGCCCACGACTTCGGCCTGGATCGCCGCAAGGGAGGGGAAGGCCTTGGTGTTCAGTGCGTTCTCGTGCAGATAGAGCGCCGCGGCGCGCTCCGCGACCTCATGCACCGAGGGCCCGCCGTTGTAGACCATGCCGAAGGCCCGCCCCCGGGCCCAGGCCACGTCATGCTCGCGTTTCGCCTCGAGCTCTCCGATCACCTCGTCGACCGATCGGCCCGCATCCTCGAGCTTCATGCCTCACCTCCGCCCTGCCCGCCGAACCCTGCGGGTCGCCATCCCAG
Organism: Pseudomonadales bacterium; assembly: GCA_036351555.1. Taxonomy (GTDB): domain Bacteria; phylum Pseudomonadota; class Gammaproteobacteria; order Pseudomonadales; family Azotimanducaceae; genus JAZBPF01. Next base: position 2,379 of record JAZBPI010000104.1, on the reverse strand, counting down.
CCCTGAAACTACGGCGACGGCGCCGCGGCGTCCACGACAGCGGCGCCATTCATTCTTCCGGGGAATATATTACTTACCCTGCTTTCCATTCACTTCAGCTTCCTGCGCTGGTAACGTCCGCGCCGTCCAATCCGGGATCCGCTTTCGGCCGCACACGGGAGACCACCATGTCCGCCTACATCGACGAGATCGAACAGGTCCGCGCCCACCTGAAGACCCACCAGGAATGGGGTGCCATCAACCCCGAGTACGTGGTGCGCATGCGCCGCCAGAACCGCTTCCACACGGGTCTCGACATCGCCCGCTACACGGCGGACATCATGCGTCGCGACATGGCCACCTACGACGCGGACCCGGGCAAGTACACCCAGTCGCTCGGTGCCTGGCACGGCTTCATCGCCCAGCAGACGATGATGTCCGTGAAGAAGCGCCACGGCACCACCGACCGCCGCTACATCTATCTCTCCGGCTGGATGGTCGCCGCGCTGCGCTCGAAGTTCGGCCCCCTGCCCGACCAGTCCATGCACGAGAAGACCACCGTCGCCGAGCTCATCGAGGAGATCTACACCTTCCTCAAGCAGGCCGACGCGCGCGAGCTGCGCCACATCTTCGTGGAGCTCGACGCCGCGCGTGCGCAGGGCAAGGACATCAAGCCGATCATCGAGCGCATCGACAACTACGAGACCCACGTGGTGCCGATCATCGCCGACATCGATGCGGGCTTCGGCAACGAGGAGGCGACCTACCTCCTCGCAAAGAAGATGATCGAGGCCGGCGCGTGCGCCATCCAGATCGAGAACCAGGTGTCGGACGCCAAGCAGTGCGGCCACCAGGCCGGCAAGGTGACCGTGCCCCACGAGGACTTCATCTCCAAGCTGAACGCCGTGCGCTACGCCTTCCTCGAACTCGGCGTCGACAACGGCATCATCGTGGCGCGCACCGATTCCCTCGGTGCCGGTCTCACGCAGAAGATCCCCGTGTCCATCGAGCCCGGCGACCTCGGCTCGAAGTACAACGACTTCCTCGACGCCGAGCCCGTGCACGATCTGAACGAGCTCAAGGAAGGGGACATCACCATCCATCAGAAGGGCCAGCTGTGCCGGCCGAAGCGCCTGGACAACGGTCTCTATGCATTCAAGGAAGACACGGGCGTCGATCGCGTGGTGCTGGACTGCATCACCAGCCTCGAGCACGGCGCGGATCTGCTCTGGATCGAGACCGAGAAGCCGAACGTGCAGCAGATCGCCGAGATGGTGAACCGGATCCGCGAGGTGCGCCCCGAGGCCAAGCTCGTCTACAACAACTCGCCGTCCTTCAACTGGACCCTGAAGTTCCGCGAGCAGGTCTATGCTGACTGGAAGGCGGAAGGCAAGGACGTGTCCGCATACCCGGATCCTGCCCATTTCGAGAAGGGGCTCATGGACGCACGGCTCGACGACTCCGAGCTGGCTGTCGAAGCCGATCGGCAGATCAGGTCCTTCCAGCGCGATGCCTCCCGCGAGGCCGGCATCTTCCATCACCTGATCACGCTGCCGACCTATCACACCGCGGCTCTGTCCACGGACCTGCTCGCCGAGGGCTACTTCGGTGAAGAGGGCATGCTCGCCTACGTGCTCGGGGTGCAGCGCCAGGAGATTCGTCGCGACCTATCCGCCGTGAAGCACCAGGATCTCGCCGGCTCCAACATCGGCGACGACCACAAGGAGTACTTCCTCGGTGAGAAGGCCCTCCTCGCCGGCGGCGCCGCGAACACCATGAACCAGTTCTGAGCTGCACCACTCGCAGGACCCGAACAGGGGCGGCTTCGGCCGCCCCTTTTCGTTCGCGCCCCGCGGGCCCGGAATACCCCTGTGGGAGCACGCGTCAGCGGCGACCGCTGCCCGCTTTCGAATGCAACGACATCGGACATCTCATCGGTCGCGACTGAAGTCGGCTCCCACAAACGCGCAGCCAACTTCACCGTACGAGCACGCTTCAGCGGAGACCGCCCTGTCCACCCTCTGATCGATCGCGACTGGCATCGCTGCTCGCAGACCTGCAGCAGCGCCATTGTGGGAGCCCGCTTCAGCGGCGACCGCGAAGACCGACCTCACTTGCCTCCCGCGCTCGATCCGGGATCATGGGCCCTTCCCACGAAGGAGGCTCACCGTGATCCGAACTGCCCTGACCGCCCTCACGCTCACAGCGAGCACGATCGCCTTCGCGGCCGACGCACCCCTGGCCGGTTTCGACGCCGCCGGCGCCGCCGCGGAACGGGCCCTCGAAGCGGACTTCGTCGCGCGCCTCGACGCCGCGGACCAGGATGCCTGGCTGCGCGAGCTCTCCGAGCGTCCGCACCACGTGGGGTCGGATCGCGGGCGGGAGAACGCCGAGTGGATC
>JAZBPI010000103.1:0-30470 GCA_036351555.1 Pseudomonadales bacterium | reverse complement strand
CGGCGGGTTCGCGCGGGGTGCAACACGGAGGCGACGGCGGCGCGCGGACGGACCGCGATGCCCCCATGTTCCCCGCGACGCAGCTGGAACGGCCTTTCGGCCGCCCTCTAGAGCAGCCCGGGATTCAGCCCCACCTCCAGGAGCAGGCCCGGGAGCAGGTAGTCGCGGATCACGATGAGCACCAGGAAGGCGACCATCACGGAGAAGTCCAGCCCGCCCACGGGCGGGATCAGCCGCCGGAAGGGGGCCAGCAGGGGCTCGGTGATCTGCTGCAGCAATGCGGCGGCGGGGTTGTAGGTGCCGGGCGCCACCCAGCTGATGATCACGATCACCACCAGCGCCCAGAAGTAGATGTCGAGGACCAGGCTCAGGAGCTTGAAGGCGGATACCAGCAGCACGGTCACGATGGAGGCGCCGCTGGTGAACAGCAGGATCGCGAGCATCTGCAGCAGGATCGCGACGAGCAGTGCGGCGAGGTCCAGGCCGCCCGCGGACGGAATCAGGCGTCGCAGCGGCCGCAGCACGGGATCCGTGAGGCGCACGATCCCCTGGGTGATCGGGTTGTAGAAATCCGCCCGCACCGCCTGAAGGATAAAGCGGACCAGGAAGGCGAAGGTCGCCAGATTGAAGAGGACGGTCACCAGGAAGTAGCCCGCGCCACCGATCGCGTTGTTCATGCCTGCTCCTGCTGGGGGTGAGGGCGCGGGTCGCTGCGGGCGTGCAGCGGTGCCTGCCGTGCGCTGTTCAACGATCGAGCTCCCGGGCCAGTTCGGCCGATCGGCGAGCCGCCGCGTCCATGCCGCGGGTCAGGATACCGGCCAGGTCCTCGGCGTCGAAGGCCGCCAGAGCGGCCGCCGTGGTGCCGCCGGGCGAGGTCACCTGCTGCCGGAGGGTCCCCGGGGCCGTGTCGCTCTCCAGGGCCATGCGCGCCGCACCCAGCGCTGTCTGCAGCACGAGGGTCCGCGCCGCCGTCTCCGGCAGACCCAGGCGGCAGGCGCCGTCGATCATCGCTTCCATGACCCGGAAGAAGTAGGCCGGGCCGCTTCCCGACGTCGCCGTGACCGCATCCATCAGCGCCTCGTCCTCGAGCCAGAGGACCGCACCGCCGGCCTCGAGCACGCGGCTGGCGAGGGCGCGGCCCGCCACATCGACATCGCCGGTGGCGTAGAGGGCGGACATGCCGGCGCCGACGAGGGCCGGGGTGTTGGGCATGCAGCGCACGATGGGCACGGCGCCGGCCCAGCGGCGCAGCATGGACACGGTGATGCCTGCGGCGATGGACAGCAGGACCGTGGCCGAGGCCTCGAGCGCTCCGCGGAGCGGGGCCAGCACCTCGGCCATGACCTGTGGTTTCACGGCCAGGACCACCAGGTCGGCCTCGGCGACCGCCGCGGCGTTGTCGTTCAGGATCCGGATCGGACCCATGGTCGCGAGCCCTGCACGTGTCTGCGCATGGGGTTCCGACACGGTGATGTGCGAGGCGGGATAGTCGGCGGCGAGCAGCCCGCCGACCAGGGAGCGGGCCATGTTGCCGCCTCCCACGAAGGCCAGGCGCGGTGTCGCTGCAGCGGTCGAGTCGTTCATTGCGTGTGTTCCCTCGTTGCCCGGGGCCCGAAGAGCGCCGTGCCGATGCGGACGTGAGTCGCGCCTGCGGCGATTGCCGCCTCCAGGTCGTCGCTCATGCCCATGGAGAGCACGTCGAGAGGGCTGTCCGGCCAGGCCTCGGCCAGGGCATCGCGCAGGGCCGCCACGCGCGCGAAGGCGTCACGCTGCGCCGCCGGCTCCCTGCGCGGGGCGGGAATCGCCATGAGCCCGCGGATGCGCAGCCCGGGCAGATCGCGGATCGCCGCGAAGACGTCGGCCAGGGCGTCTGGGTCCAGGCCGGCCTTGGTCGGCTCCCGGTCGATGTTCACCTGCAGGCAGAGGTTCAACGGGGGTCGGTCGTCGGGCCGATGTGCCGCCAGTCGGCGCGCGATCTTCTCGCGATCCACGGTGTGCACCCAGTCGAAGTGCTCGGCGAGGGCGCGGGTCTTGTTCGACTGGATGGCGCCGATGAAGTGCCAGCGCAGTGCGGCCCCGCCCAGGAGCACCTGCTTGCCGAGCGCTTCCTGCAGGTAGTTTTCGCCGAAGTCCATGACACCGGCGTCCGCGACGGCCCGGAGCGCCTCGGCGCCGCGCGTCTTGCCCACGGCGACGAGGGTCACGTCCGCCGGATCCCGACCCGCGGCGAGCGCGGCGGCCGTGATCCGGGCGCGCACCGCGGCAACGCGATGCGCGGCGTCGGCGTCCGGTGCCTGGGACAGGGGATCGAGTCGCATGAAGGCGTCGTGGATCAGTCTGAGGCGCGAGGCGCGCAGTGTACCGGCTCGATCCCGACCCCGTCAGGCAGACCCGGCCAGGCGGGCGCCGTGCTCGCGTCGATCCGGGGTTCGGCTGGTGGAACCCGGAACCCGGTTCTATAGTCATCGGGACCGGGCAAGGCGGGGTGACCCGCGCACGGACCGTCGAGACAGGAATCCCATGGATATCACGGAACTCCTCGCTTTCAGCGCCAAGCAGGGGGCCTCGGACCTCCACCTTTCCGCTGGACTGCCGCCGATGATCCGCGTCGATGGCGACGTGCGTCGGATCAATCTGCCGCCCATGGAGCATCGTCAGGTGCATGATCTCATCTACGAGATCATGAACGACAAGCAACGCAAGGATTACGAGGAATTCCTCGAGACCGACTTCTCCTTCGAGGTGCCGGGCGTCGCCCGCTTCCGCGTCAATGCCTTCAACCAGAATCGCGGCGCCGGTGCCGTGTTCCGGACCATTCCCTCGAAGGTCCTGTCCATGGACGACCTGGGCATGGGCAAGGTGTTCGTGGACATCGCCGAGAAGGCGCGCGGCCTGGTGCTGGTGACCGGCCCCACCGGTTCCGGCAAGTCGACGTCCCTGGCGGCGATGATCGACCACATCAACAACTCGCGCTACGAGCACATCCTCACGATCGAGGATCCGATCGAATTCGTACACGAGTCCAAGAAGTGTCTGATCAACCAGCGTGAGGTCCATCGCGATACTCACGGCTTCAACGAGGCGCTGCGTTCGGCCCTGCGCGAGGACCCCGACGTGATCCTCGTCGGTGAGCTCCGCGATCTCGAGACCATCCGGCTGGCGCTGGAGGCTGCGGAAACGGGCCACATGGTGTTCGGCACCCTGCACACGCAGTCTGCGGCCAAGACCATCGACCGGATCATCGACGTGTTTCCCGCGGCCGAGAAATCCATGGTCCGCTCCATGCTCTCGGAGTCGCTACAGGCGGTGATCTCCCAGACGCTGATGAAGAAGCAGGGCGGGGGCCGCATCGCAGCGCACGAGATCATGATCTGCACGCCCGCGATCCGGAACCTCATTCGTGAGGACAAGGTCGCGCAGATGTACTCGGCGATCCAGACCGGGGGCCAGATCGGTTCCAAGACCCTCGATCAGGCGCTCAAGGAACTCCTCGAGAAGCGCCTGATCTCCCGAGAGCAGGCCAGGGCGAAGGCAAAGCTTCCGGAGAACTTCTGAGCAGCGTTGCCTCGCGCGGTGGACGGTGCGGCCCGGTGCCGTAGCCACGGAGATAGAGCATGGATTTCGAGAAGCTCCTGAAGTTCGTCGTCGAGAAGGGGGCATCGGATCTCTTCATCACGGCGGGCGTGCCGCCGTCCGTGAAGCTCAACGGGCGCATGACGCCGGTCACGCGCAATCCGCTGTCGCCGGACCAGGCGAAGGATCTCGTCTACGGCGTCATGAACTCGGAGCAGCAGCGGGTCTTCAACCGCGAACACGAGTGCAACTTCGCCATCGCCACGCGCAGTCTCGGCCGCTTCCGCGTGAGCGCGTTCCAGCAGCGCAACATGGTCGGCATGGTGCTGCGGCGCATCGAGACCAACATCCCGACGCTGGCGGATCTCAATCTGCCGCCGATCCTCAAGGATCTGGCGATGACCAAGCGCGGCCTCATCATCTTCGTGGGCGCCACGGGCACCGGCAAATCGACCTCCCTCGCCGCGATGATCGGGCATCGCAACAAGAACTCGAAGGGTCACATCATCAGCATCGAGGATCCGATCGAGTACATGCACCAGCATCAGGGCTGCATCGTGACGCAGCGCGAAGTCGGTGTGGACACGGATTCCTTCGACGTCGCGCTGAAGAACACGCTGCGCCAGGCGCCGGACGTGATCATGATCGGCGAGGTGCGGACGCGGGAGACCATGGACTACGCCGTCACCTTTGCGGAGACGGGGCATCTGTGCCTGTGCACGCTGCACGCGAACAACGCCAACCAGGCCCTCGACCGCATCATCAACTTCTTCCCGCACGATCGACACAATCAGGTGTGGATGGATCTCTCCCTGAACCTGCGTGCCATCGTGGCCCAGCAGCTCGTCCCGACGCGGGACGGCTCCGGCCGCCGTGCCGCCATCGAGGTCCTCGTCAATACGCCCCTGGTGCAGGACACGGTGCGCAAGGGCGACGTGCATCTGCTCAAGGAGATCATGGCCAAGTCTCCTCAGGCGGGCATGCAGACCTTCGATCAGGCGCTCTATCAGCTCTACGAGTCCGGCGACGTGGACTACGAAGTCGCCCTGTCGCACGCCGATTCCCCGAACGATCTGCGCCTGATGATCAAGATGGGCAACGAGTCCGACACGGGGCGCTTCGACCGCGCCGCGGAAAAGCTCAGCCTCGAGGAGACCGAGAGCGACAGCTTCATGATGCGCTGAGGCTCAGCGCTCCCCCCCACTGCGCTCCGCGCCGAGCCAGTCCTCCAGAATCACGCAGGCCGCCTCGCCGTGGAGATCGTCACGGTGCGTGCCCGGTCGTGCTCGGTCCGACGCCTCGCGGCTGCTCAGTCGTTCGTCCTGGAAGGCCACGGGACGGCGCGTACGCGCCGCCAGGCGATTGCCGAAACGGCGCGCTCGCCGACTCATCTCGCTTTCGGTGCCGTCCATGTTGAGGGGGAGGCCCACCACGAGCACGTCGGGCCTCCACTCGGCCAGGAGGCGCTCCACCTGCGTCCAGTCGGGGACGCCGTCCCGGGCGCTGAGGTTCGCGGTCGGTCGTGCCGTGCCCGTGAGGGTCTGACCCACGGCCGTGCCGATGCGACGAAGGCCGAAGTCGAAGGCCATGGCGCTGCGGTGGTCCCGGTCCGGCGCGTCTGCCATCAGGCGTGGCCGGCCTCGCCACTGATCAGCCTGAAATCGATGCCGAGGGCCGCCGCGGCGCGGTCGACGCGGGCGGCGAAGGGCACGTCGAAGAGAATCTCCTTGCGCGCCGGGCACGACAGCCAGGCGTTCTCCCCCATCTCCGCGTCGAGCTGACCCTCACCCCAGCCCGCATAGCCCACGCAGACGAGAAACCGTTCGGGCCCTTCGCTGTCGGCGATGGCGGTGAGCATCTCCCGGGCCGTGGTCAATGCGAGGCCGTCCGGCAGGCGCAGGGAGGCGTCCAGCACCACGTCGTCCGTATGCAGCACGAAGCCGCGATCGCGCTGGACCGGGCCCCCTTCGAGCACCGGCACGGCGCGGTGGGCCGTGCCGTCGATGTCCAGCTGATCGAAGAGGTCGCCCAGGGTCACGTCCGTCAATGGTCGATTGATCGTCAGGCCGAAGGCGCCGTCCTCGTTGTGCTCGCAGAGGTAGGTGATGGTGTCACCGAAATAGCTGCCCGCGAGCGACGGCATGGCGAGCAGGAACTGATGGCGCAGGCAGGTTTCCATGGTCCCGATCATAGGAGCGGCGCTTCTGCGGGCACAAGCGCGGCGGGGGCCGCTGCCGGACCCTTCAGCCGCTGCCGAAGCCGCGGGCGCGGAACTGCCAGGTGCGGATGATCTGCAGCACGTCGGTTTCGGCCCGGAGGGACTCCGGAAAGGGCAGATAGGGCGCTGCGAGGCGGACGATGCGCAGGGCGGCCTGATCGAGGACGTCGGAGCCACTGGATTCGAGGATGCGCACGTCGATGAGTTCTCCGCTGGCATCGATCTCGACGAGCATGCGCAGATCACCTTCCAGGCTCTGCCGCCGGGCTTCGGCCGGATAGTTCAGATTGCCGATCGCCTCCACCTTGCGTCGCCACGACTGGAGATAGGCGGCCTCCACGGCGGTGCGCGTGCTGACGCTGGTCAGGCGGCGGATCCGTCGTCCCTGGGCGTCGGTCTGCACCTCGGTGCTGCGTCGGGCGTCGAGGCTGGCCATGTCCAGGGCGCGCTGGAGCAGGAACTCGGCGCCCGTCGAGGCGGTGTCGGGAGTCGCCTCGACCGCCTGCTCCGGGGCGCTCCGGTCCGCCTCCGCAGCCCCCGCGAGTGTGGCGATCTCCGGGGTCGGCGCCGGCGCGGTGGACGGCACGGGTTCGGCGGCGTCACGGACCTCGACGTCGTCCAGCGGCGCATCCCGATCGGTCGTGAGCTCCCGCCGCTCCGTCAGGGTTCCGCTCGCCTCCTGATCCGCCTGGGCCAGGAAGTCGGCGTTCTCGGGGGGGGCCTCGCTGCGGAACTGGGCGAGGGTGACGTCCAGGCTGCGGCGCGGCGGGCTGGGCTCCGGAAGGGTGAAACCGATGCCGAGAATCAGGGCGATGTGCAGGGCCGCTGCCAGGAACAGGCTGAAGGAGAGCCGATCGGCACTCGATACGCCCTCCTTCGGCGGGTCGAGCGCCAGGGCGATCGCCGCCCCCTGGTCGGGGCGGGTCACCGTGCCGGGATTCCCTCGGGGCGGCCTGCCTCGAGGTCCTGTCCGATGCGCTCCATGAGCGATCCGGCGATGTCGAGGCCGCACTGGGCGTCGAGCTCGCGGATGCAGGTCGGGCAGGTCACGTTGACCTCCGTGAGGTAGTCGCCGATCACGTCGAGGCCGACGAACATGAGTCCCCGGGCCCGCAGTGCGTCGGCCACGGTCTCGGCGATCTCCCGGTCACGCCTGGACAGGGGCCGGGCCTCGCCACGCCCTCCCGCGGCCAGGTTGCCGCGGCTCTCCCCGGCGGCCGGAATCCGCGCGAGGGCAAAGGGGACCGGCTCGCCGTCGATGACGAGGATGCGCTTGTCGCCGTCGACGATCTCGGGAATGTAGCGCTGGGCCATGATCTGCCGAGTCCCGTGTCCGGTCAGCGTCTCGATGACCACCGAGAGGTTCGGATCCCCCGGGCGAATGCGGAAGATCGAGGCGCCGCCCATGCCGTCGAGGGGTTTCAGGATCACGTCCTCGTGCTCCGCGGCGAAGCGGCGCAGCACGTCACTGCGGCGGGTCACGACGAGGGGCGGTCCCAGTTCCGGGAAGGCCGTCGCGTAGAACTTCTCGTTGCAGTCGCGAAGGCTCCGTGGCCGATTGTAGACCCGCACGCCCTCGGCTTCCGCACGCTCGAGCATGTAGGTCGCGTAGACGTACTCCATGTCGAAGGGCGGATCCTTGCGCATGAGGATCGCGTCGAGGTCGCCGAGCGGGCGGTCCTCCGGGTCGCCCAGGCGCCAGAAGGGCCGCGCGTCGAGGTCCACCTCGATCGGGTGCATGCGGGCCCGGACGCGGCCCTGTTCCAGGTAGAGGTCGCCCTGGAGCATGTAGTGGACCCGCCAGCCACGGCGCCGGGCCGCGACGATCATGGCGAGGGTCGAGTCCTTCTTCACGTTGAGGGACTCGACGGGGTCCATCACGATGCCGAGCTCGGTCATGGGCAGATCCGTCGGACAGGCGGGCGAGGTCGCGAGCGTAGCCCCCGTCCTGGCGTCGGGCAAGGCCTGTACCGGTCATTGGTCAAGCGCGCGGGCGGGTGGAAAAATGTTGTAGTGCTTCGACTTATGGCAAGAGTCTCGATGCTGTGTTAATACTCGCGACCGGCGCCGACCGTTGTCCTGGGCGGGCGCGACAGGGCGCTCGTCCGTACCGCCCCCGGGCGCCTGCTCGTCGGCTGCATGGCGCCTCGAGTGCCCGGAGACCGTCGAAAAAGGGTGAACTGCGTCAACCTGTGCTAATCACTCCGGGTCGGACCGATGGAAGCGATGTGCATGGGCAGGATTCGATCCTGCACGACTCCCGGCGAATCGAGGCGAATACAGGATGGCGGGTGACGCGAACGGCGTGAAGGTCATGGTCATCGATGATTCGAAGACCATCCGCAGAACGGCTGAGACCCTCCTGAAGAAGGAAGGCTTCGAGGTCATCACGGCGACCGATGGATTCGATGCCCTGTCGAAGATTGCGGACAGCAAGCCCGCTATCATCTTCGTGGACATCATGATGCCGCGGCTAGACGGCTATCAGACCTGTGCGCTCATCAAGAACAACAAGGACTTCAACGCCACGCCGGTGGTCATGCTCTCGTCCAAGGACGGCCTCTTCGACAAGGCAAAAGGCCGGATCGTGGGGTCCGATCAGTACCTCACGAAGCCCTTCAGCCGGGACGAGCTGCTCGGCGCCATCAGGAAGCTGGTGCCGCAGACGGTCGCGTCCTGAGTCGGATCGCGACAGGCGGAAAGGGCAGGCGGACGGCATCCGGAACACGGCGGGTGCCGCTGCATCGCAGCAGGATCAACGGAGCGTTGGAGCGCATGGCCAGGATACTCGTCGTCGACGATTCGCCCACCGAAGTGCATCAGCTTGCGGAAATCCTGAGGCGCCATGGACATGATGTCATCAGCGCCGAGACGGGCCGCGAGGGGGTCCAGATGGCCCAGAGCGAGCAGCCCGATCTGATTCTCATGGACGTGGTCATGCCCGAGATCAACGGCTTCCAGGCGACGCGACAGATCGCGCGCGGCGATCTCACGCGACACATTCCCGTGATCATCGTCAGCTCCAAGGATCAGGACGCGGACCGCGTCTGGGGCGAGCGGCAGGGCGCGAGAGGCTACTTGACCAAGCCCGTGAAGGAAGGGGACCTCATGGCGTCCGTCCACGGCGTGCTGCGGGGCTGAGGGTATGTCCGCCGCCGTCGACGCCTTCGCACAGCTTCGCGCGCTCGAGCGCGGCGCCCTCACCCATGCGTTGCCGCTGCCGGCCCAGGAACAGGTGTCGGAGCAGTGGCGGGGGCTCGGCTTCAGCCTCGGCGGCACGCGCCTCGTGGCGGCGGTCGGCGAGGTCGTGGAAGTGCTCGGGCTGCAGGGCGTCACGCGGGTGCCGCGAACGCGTGCCTGGGTCATGGGCGTCGCGAACGTGCGTGGCCGGCTGCTGCCGATCGTGGATCTGGCCGAGTATCTCGATGTGGAGCATACGGGGCCGCGCAACCAGCGGCGGGTCCTCGTGGTCGAGGACGGAGAGTTGTTCTGCGGGCTGCTCGTGGAGCAGTCCTTCGGAATGATGCAGTTCGAACTACAAGAATACGACGAGTCCCGACGCGAACCCGCGCCGGGGCGACTCGATGGATTCCTGAAGGGGGCCTTCCGCCTGTCCGGCAGGCCCTGGAGGGTGATGGACCTCAGATCGCTGGTCCGGGAACCTGCCTTCTTCGAGGTGGCAGGCTGATTCCGGTCCGGACACTGGAGCGAGAGCGATGAACACCATCAGACGTTCAGGGGGCAGCGACAAGAGCCTCCCGTTGCAGGCCAGCCTCGTCGTGCTGATTCTCGGCATCCTCGCCGGTCTCGGCTGGGCTCTGGCGACCCAGGGATCGTTCATGGCGAGTCCCGGCCTGCTCCTCGCGGTCGTGGGCACGATCCTGGCGATCCCGGTGGCCTGGTTGCTGATCCGCAGCGACCGCAGCCGCGCCGAGGAGCAGGAGGCCCAGAACCGCCAGAACCAGGAGGCGATCCTCCAGCTGATCGACGAACTCGGTGGGCTCGCGGACGGTGACCTGCGGGTCAACGCCTCCGTGACCGAGAACTTCACCGGCGCGATCGCCGATTCGATCAACTTCGCCATCGACCAGATGCGCGGCCTGGTGTCGGACATCAATCGCCTGTCCGTGCAGGTCGCGGCCGCGGCCGACGAGACCCAGAGCACCGCGAAGAACCTCACCCAGGCGGCGGATCATCAGGCCCGCGAGATCGTCGGCGCGTCCACGGCCATCAACGACATGGCGTCGTCCATCGACCAGGTGTCCATGAACGCCTCGGAATCCGCTGCCGTGGCCGATCGCGCCGTGGAGATCGCCGGCAAGGGTGGCGAGGTCGTGCGCAACACGATCGGCGGCATGGACCGCATCCGCGGCCAGATCCAGGAGACGTCCAAGCGCATCAAGCGCCTCGGCGAGAGCTCCCAGGAGATCGGCGACATCGTGTCGCTCATCAACGACATCGCCGACCAGACGAACATCCTGTCCCTCAACGCGGCGATCCAGGCCTCCATGGCCGGCGACGCGGGACGCGGTTTCGCGGTCGTGGCCGACGAGGTCCAGCGCCTGGCGGAACGCGCCTCCGCGGCGACGAAGCAGATCGCGGCGCTCGTGAAGACCATCCAGACGGACACGAACGAAGCGGTCATTTCCATGGAACAGACCACCACCGAGGTGGTGCAGGGCGCGCGCCTGGCGCAGGATGCGGGGGTCGCCCTGGAGGAGATCGAGGGCGTCTCCAAGAGCCTTGCGGAGCTCATCCAGAACATCTCCAACGCGGCGCGCCAGCAGGCCGCGGCGGCAGGCCACATCTCCAACACCATGACGGTCATCCAGGAGATCACCTCGACGACGTCCGCGAGCACGGAAGCCACGGCGCGCTCGATCGGCGAGCTGGCGACCGTCGCCTCGCAGATGCGTCACTCGGTGCAGGGCTTCAAGCTCCCGGAGCAGGCCCCTGCGCTCGCCGCGCAGACCCCCCTGCCTCGTCACGAACCGGCACCGGTCGACGCGGCCGAGGATGACCACGAGGCGATGACGACCGCACAGGTCGCCAACGGCTGAGGCCGTCCACCAACCGATCCAGACGGCGAACGGTAATCGAGCGGCTCATGAGCGAAACCCGCAGATTCACGGCCCTCGATTGGGTCCGGAGCGAGATCGAGGACACGCTCCGCGTGGCCCGGGAAGCGCTCGAGGCCTACGCGGAGACGCCGGACGACGTCACGCTCGTGCGTCAGTGCCTGACCTCCCTGCATCAGGTCCACGGGACCCTGCAGATGGTCGAGCTCATGGGTGCGGCCGAGCTCGCCGGCGAGATGGAGGCCGTCGCCCAGGCCCTGCTGGGCCGCACGCTCGCGGACGTCACGGCCGGACAGGAAGCGCTCATGGAGGGCATCCTCCAGCTGCCCGGTCACCTTGCCCGGGTCCAGCAGGGCGGCGTGGACGACGCGGGCATTCACCGCGGGCTGATCATTCGCCTGCGCGCAGCGCGGGGTGAAGCGGACGCGGAGCCCGACGAGATCGTCGAGATCGATCCCGCGTCCGTGTCCCTGTTCCTCTCCGGCAAGGGCCCGGCGGCGGTGCGCAAGCTCCGTTCCAGCTACCAGCGCGCGATGCTGGCGCTCATGCGCAAGACCCAGCCGCCGGACAAGCTCTGGCCCTTCTTCGAGAAGCTCTTCACGCGCCTGGAGCACGTCACGCCCGCGTCGCCCATTGCGCGTCTCTGGTGGCTCGCGGCCGGCGCGATGGAGCGGTACAGCCAGCGCGGCGGATCCATCGCCACCATGCTGCCCATACTCCGTGGCCTCGATCAGCAGTTGAAGGAACTCGTCGAAGCGACGGAGGCGACGCTCTCCTCGAAGGCGCCGGCCGGCCTCGTGGAAGACCTTCGCGCGATGATCGCCGAGCCCTCGGGGGAGGATTCATCCAGGCTGCTGGCGCTGCGTCGCGCCTTCCCGCCGCCCGGACAGAAGCCCGAGAGCAGTATCCCCCTCGGCGCCGACGCGGCGACCATCGCGACCGTCGCATCCGCCTTGCACGAGGAACTGCGCGGGATCCGCGATCGACTCGATCTCTACGTGCGCGGCTCCAGCAAGGATCCGGATGCGCTCGCCCGCCTGGGCGACGATCTTCAGCGCATCTCCGGGACGCTCGCGGTCGTCGGGCTGTCCGGTCTGCGCGAGACCACGGATCGTCAGGCCGCGTGGGTACGTCAACAGGCGCACAGTGGCGCGATCGACGACGAAGCCCTGATGGAAATCGCCGGGGCCGTGCTGCTCGTCGACAGTGCGCTCATGAGCATGGCCGGCATCGAGGACGAGGATGGCGAAGCCATGCCCGGCTCGCTGTCCGATGCGCAGGCAGCCGTGCTGCGTGAGGCCCGGGTCTCCCTCGAGACCGTCAAGCAGGCGATCGTCGACTTCGTGGCGTCGGAGTGGGATCACGCCCACCTGGATCCGGTGGCCGAGACCCTGGCCGCCGTGAGGCGCGTGCTGCAGGTGGTACCCCTGGATCGCCCCGCGGGGCTCGTCGACGCGTGCCGCCGCTTTCTCGTCAACGAAATCCTCTCGGAGCGGCTGGTCCCCGAGTGGCAGCGGCTCGATACGCTCGCCGATGCGATCACCAGCATCGACTATTTCCTCGAGCGCATGCTGCACGACGGCGGCGCCATGGATCCGCGAGTCCTGGACGTGGCCGAAGAGAGCGTGCGTGCCCTCGGCTACGATCTCGAGATCGAGGCGTCGCCGGCTCCCGTGTCGACGCCTCGGGAAGCCGTGGCGCCTGCAGCAGTCGCCTCGGCGACCCCGGAGAAGGAGGAGTTCGATCTCCGGTTGCTCGGTGACGACGAACCCGAACCGACATCGGACGCGGACCCCGAGCCCGCACCGGCCTCCGTGCCCCCCGCGCCGCCCCGTCCGGCCGCGACGACCGTCGCCCCGGCCGGGGACGACGACTCGCTCATCGACGACGACATCATCGAGATCTTCCTCGAGGAATGCGGCGAGGTCCTCGAGACGATCGACACCCATCTCGCGACCTGGCGCGAGGACCTCGGTGATCGGCCGGCGCTGACGGAAATCCGCCGCGCCTTCCATACGCTCAAGGGCAGCGGCCGCATGGTCGGCGCCACCACCATGGGCGAGATGGCCTGGTCCATCGAGAACATGCTCAATCGGGTGCTCGACGGAACCGTCGACGCCAGTGCCTCCGTGCTCCAGCTCGTGGTGAATGCCCGGGATCTGGTGCCGGAGCTGCGCGCGGCCTTCGCCGAGCGCCGCGAGCCGACCACCAGCATCGACGAGATCGTCGAGCACGCGGATGTGCTTGCCTCCGGCGGCACCCTGTCGGACTTCGAGACGTCCGAGGAGGCTGCGGAGGAGGACGAGTTCCCGATCTTCGCGGACGACGACGAGCTCGCAGCGCCTTCCGCGCCTGCGACGGACGACTCGATCCCCGAGCTGTCCGGGTCCGAGCCGCTCGGGTCCGAGCTGCCTGACCTCGACGCACCGGATCTCGAGACCGCGGAGGACGCGCTCGCGGAGGAAGGGAGCGTCGAAGCCGGATTCCAGCCGCTGCCGAAGCTCTCCGAGCCGCGGGCGACGGAGGTTGCCGAGGACGACTTCGAACTGGTTGCCGAGCTCGACGACGATTTTCTCGGTGAGGCCGGCGAAGGCGGCGACGATTTCGATCTGGATCATCTCGACGTCGCGCTCGACGAGGAGGGCAGCGGGGCCGAGCCTCCGGCGGCGTTCCACCTCGATGATCATGCGGAATCGCTCCCCATCGAGGAGGCGGGGCCGGCGACGGATGCGGTCATTGCATCGAGCGCAGCCGGGATGGCCGGGCTCGACGACGATACGGTTCCGCCCTTGCCCGAGTCATGGTCCGACGCGGACGCGGACGCCGCCACCGATGCGGCGGGCGAGATCGGTCTCGAGCCGGAAGCGCTGGAGTCGGAAGCGCTCGAGGCGGGTCCGATCGATGGCGAAGCGGGGGGCACCGGGACCGCTGCCGTCGAGGGCGAGGCCGACGACCTGTCCGATGCGGCGATCGAGCTTTCCGTGGACCTCGAGGCAGAGGTACCAGGCGTCCTCGATGCGACCGGGGTGGGTGCGTTCGCCGAGCCATCCGCCGATCGATCCGGTGATGCGCTCGAGACGGGATTCGAAGCAGAGGCCCCGTCCGAAGCGGAATCCGGAACGGAAGCCGACGCGGAGTTCGTCTTCGAGAGCGAGCAGAGCGAAGGGCGTCCCGCGAGCGCCTTCGACCTGCCGTCAGGCATCGCCGAGCCCGTGGAGCCGGACTTCGATCTGGCGGACTTCGACGAGAGCTCCGAGCTCGAAGCCGGGGGCGTCGATACGCTCCTCGAGATCTTCGATGCGGAAGCGATCGGACACCTCGCGGTGCTGCGCGCCTATCTCGATGACACGCCGGTCGATGGCGAAGACGGCCCCGTTCCTCAGGAGCAGGACCTTCGTCGCGTGCTGCATACGCTCAAGGGCAGCGCCGCGATGGCGGAGTTCGGCGGCATCGCGAAGCTCGCCGCGCCGCTCGAACGGCTGTTGCGCGCCCATCTCGAGCTGCAGCGTCCGATCGATCCTGCCTCGCGTGACCTGCTTGCTGCAGGCCTGGCCTGCCTCGACCACAGTCTGACGCGTCTGCGGGAAACCGGGGTCGAGTCGGTCTCCGGGGATGCGGAAGCGGATTTCCTCGCGCGGACCGAGGCTCGGGCGTCGGAGCTCGAGGACGAGATCGGCGCGATCCACAGCGGTGGGCGTGAAGGTACGATCACGAGAACGGTGCTCCAGGCCGATGGCATCGGTGCGCTCATCGACGCCGCCGACCAGGTTCGTCACCGGTTCGAGGAAGGCGGCGCGGCGGAGTTCGCAGAGGTCCGCCGGGAGCTGCAGGCGCTCGCGGCCCGGGCCGCTGACGCGAGCCAGGAACAGATCGCGGAACTGGCCGCTGCGCTCGACGCGGCACACGAGCTCGTCGAGTTCCGCGCGCTCGACGCAGCGAACGGCGAACTCCTCGCCGAGGCGCACGAGACCCTCGTCGGCATGCTCGACGCCCTCGCGGCGGATCTCGACGTCGAGGCGGATCCCGGCCTGATCGTTCGCCTCGGGGCGATAGACGTGCAGCTGCCGGTCGTGGATGCCGGGCCGGCACCGGAATCCGCTCCGGAGCCGGTTTCCGCTGCGCCGGTCGAGGCCCCTGCGTCGCCATCGGTGGCGAGGACGTCGCTCGTGCGCGAAAGCGTGGCGGATGTCGATCTCGATCCGGAGATGGCGGAAATCTTCTTCGAGGAAGCGGAGGAGCTTCTCGAGAACATCGACAACGGCTTCTCGGCCTGGTCCGACGGCGATCGCGCAGGGCCCGACATGCTCGTCCGTGCGCTGCATACGCTGAAGGGAGGCGCTCGCATGGCGGGCCTCCTCGGACTTGGCGACGAGGCGCACGAGCTCGAGACGCTCATCGAGGCGAATCGGTCGGCAGACGCCGGGGGCTTCCTCGGCACCCTGCGCGGTGGCATCGATCAGCTCGCGGACCATGTCGCGACCCTGCGCAGTGGGGGCACCATCGAGCGCGCGCTGGCCGCTGGGGAGATGCCGGTTGCGGAGGCGCCGGTCTCGGACGTGCCGGTCTCGGACGTGCCGGTTGCGGACAACCCGAACACCGAAGCGCCGCGCAGGACGCCTGCGGACGCGCTTCCGCCTCGCGATGCGATCGGCACCGACGATCTTTCCGGCACCGATGCCGAGATCCTCAAGCCCTTCCTCGAGGAGGCGACGGAGCTCACGGAGACCATCGACGCCGCGCTGCTGGCCTGGCGCCGTGAGCCCGACAACGAGCTGCATCTCGAGACGCTTCTGCGCGCCCTGCACACCCTCAAGGGTGGCGCGCGCATGGCGGGTCTGTCGGCGCTCGGCGAAGCGACCCATGACCTCGAATCGAAGCTGGCCGCGTCGCGTGGCCGGGTCGAGTCGCGGGACGGGACCTTCTTCACCAATCTCCAGCTGAATGCGGACGCCCTCTCCGGCCGGATCGCCGCCGTGGCGGACCTGGCGCGCGATGCCTCGAGCAAGCCTGCCGCGCCGGCCCCTGCCGAACCGCAACCGCCCGCAGTGCAGGCGACCGTGCCGTCGCGCAGCCCCGCAGGCCCCGTCAGTCAGCGCGAAGCGCCGGTGCGCGAAGCCAATCAGGAGATGATCCGGGTCTCGGCGTCGCTCCTCGACGGCCTGGCGAACCTCGCCGGAGAGTCGAGCATCCTGCGGGGTCGTGTGCAGCAGCAGATCGGCGACTTCGCGCTGGCGCTGGACGAGATGGGCGCCACCATCGAGCGCATCCGATCCCAGGTGCGGCGCGTGGAAATGGAAACCGAGGCGCAGGTGCTGTTCCGCCAGGAGCGCAGTGAACGCGCCGGCTACGAGGACTTCGATCCTCTGGAGATGGATCGCTACAGTCAGCTCCAGGAACTCACGCGTACGCTCGCCGAGAGTGCCTCGGACGTCAACGATCTGCGCGAGACCCTGACGGACCGAGTGCGGGATGCGGAAACGCTCCTCGTGCAGCAGGGACGGATCCATACGGGCCTTCAGGAAGGTCTCATGCGCACGCGCATGGTGCCCTTCGTGCGCCTTCTGCCGCGCCTCAAGAGAATCGTCAGGCAGATCGCTCGCGAGGTCGGCAAGCGCGTCGAGCTCGAACTGCGCGATGCGGAAGGCGAACTGGATCGCAACGTGCTCGAGCGGATGATTCCGCCCCTGGAGCACATGCTGCGCAATGCGGTCGATCACGGCATCGAGGACCCGGCCGTGCGCGAGCAGCGCGGCAAGCCCGCCGAGGGCACGATCCGTCTGAGTCTGTCCCGGGAGGGCGGCGACATCCTCATCGAGGTCGCCGACGATGGGGGCGGCATCGACGTACAGGCCGTACAGCGCCGCGCGATCGATCGTGGTCTGCTCGATGCGGCCGCCACGCCGTCGGAAGACGAGATCCTGTCCTTCATCATGGCGCCCGGTTTCTCCACGGCCCGCAACGTGACCCAGATCTCCGGGCGTGGCGTCGGCATGGACGTCGTCAACAGCGAGGTCAAGCAGCTCGGCGGCAGCATCTCCATCGCCTCCGACTACGGTTCGGGCACGACCATCGCGGTCCGTCTGCCGTTCACGGTGTCCGTGAATCGCGCGCTCATGGTCACGGTGGGGGAGGACGAGTACGCCGTTCCGCTCTCGGGCATCGAAGGCATCGTCCGCGTGTCGCCGCAGCAGCTGCTGCGCCAGTACGAGAGCGACTCCTCCGATTTCGCCTACGCTGGCCGGACCTACGAACTCTCCTATCTGGGCACCTGGCTCGGCCTGCCCCATCGGGTGCGCCAGGATCTGCCGTCCGTGCCCGTGCTCATGGTCCGCGCCGGTGATCGCGGTCGCGCCGTGCACGTCGATACGGTCGCGGGGAGTCGCGAGATCGTCGTGAAGAGCCTCGGGCCGCAGTTCGCGGGCGTCTCCGGGGTCTCCGGCGCTACCATCCTGGGCGATGGTCGCGTGGTCGTGATTCTCGATCTTCCGTCGCTGCTGCGCACGAGCTCGCAGCTGCGACTCTCCGGATTGCCTGAGCCCGAGGCGCCCGCGGCCGTTGCGCCGCCGCCGGAGCCGACGGTCACGGTGCCGGAGCGCACGCGCGTGCTCGTGGTCGACGACTCGGTGACCGTGCGCAAGGTGACGACGCGCCTGCTCGAGCGTCAGGGCATGCAGGTGTCCGTGGCGAAGGACGGGATCGAGGCCGTGGGTGCGCTCGCCGAGCAGAAGCCCGACGTCATGCTGCTCGACATCGAGATGCCGCGCATGGACGGCTTCGAGGTGGCGCAGCATGTGCGCAACGAGGCGTCGCTCGCGGATCTGCCGATCATCATGATCACCTCCCGCACCGGCGACAAGCATCGCACGCGAGCGGAGTCGCTCGGCGTCGACCGCTTCCTCGGCAAGCCGTTCCAGGAGGCGGAACTCATCGCGACCATCGAGGAGCTCACGGCGAAATGAGTGCGCAGCGCGAGATTCCCTGTGTCCTCGTGGCCATCGAGACGGGGCAGATCCTGCTCCCGAACGTGACCGTGGCCGAGGTCCTGCGCATGCAGCGGATCCGCCCCGTGAAGGATGCTCCGCGCTGGCAGCTCGGCATGCTGCCCTGGCGTGGCCGAGCGGTGCCGGTGCTGTCCGTGGAGATGCTCCTCGAGGACGAGCGCTACCAGCTCCCGCCGCCGTCGGCGAACCATGCGCTGCTGGTCATGAATCGCACGCGCCCGCTCGACGGCATGGACTTCTACGCCGTGCGTGTCGCGGGCGCGCCGCGTCTGCTCTGGATCGCGGAAGAGGATCTGGATCCCGTGGACGGCCTGCTCGGTCCTGCGGAAGCGGCCCGGATCCGTCTCGGCGAGGAAGCGGCGCTGGTGCCCCGACTCACCTATCTCGAGGACCTGGTGCTGAAGCAGGCGCTGGTCGCGCGCCCGGCCGCCACGGCCTAGCGAAGCTTTTGGATTCAGGCGCCAGGCGGCCCGCGAGCGGGTAGCCGAGGGGGGTCGTTCTGGAACCCTTCCGGCAGCGTGGCTGCGTCAGGGTCCGCCGACCCCGATGCTAGGGCTCACCCCCCAGATCACCCCAGCACCATTGCAGAACGCTGAGGCCGACCAGGGGCGCGGTTTCCGCGCGGAGCACGCGTGGCCCCAGGCGCATGCGCTGGAAGGCTCCTCGCGCCAGCACGCGCAGGTCCTCTGGCGCGAAGCCCCCTTCCGGACCCGTCGCGAGGACCACCGAGGTCGGTGTCGGGACCCTGCGCGGGAGCGCGTCGCCCTCCGGGTCCATGACCAGGCGCAGCGCCGCGGGATCGCTCGCGCGGGCGAAGTCCTCCAGGGTCATGGGTGGGTCCAGTTCGGGGACGCGACTCCGGCCGGATTGCTGGGCCGCATGGACGACCACGCTGCGATAGTGGCGCAGGCGATTGTCGAGGCGCCGTGCGTCGAGCTTCAGTTCGACTCGCTCCGAGGTCAGCAGGGAGATCCGCCCCACGCCGAGTTCACAGGCCTTCTGCAGGGCGATGTCCATGCGCTCGCCGCGCAGCAGGGCAATGCCCAGATGCACGTGGAGCGGTGATTCCTCTCCGGCGCCGTCGCCGACGGTTTCGATGGTGACGACGCAGCGTCGCCCGTCCAGGGCCTCGACCCGCCCCGTCGCGATCCGGCCTTCGCCGTCGAACAGTTCCACCGGATCACCGACCCGGCGGCGCAGCACGCGGGCCAGATGGTGGGCTGCATCCCCTTCGAGGGACACCGGCCCGACCGCGAGCGGCAGGGCGACATGGATGCGGGGAACGCGCACGGCGCGGCGCTCAGGCCTTTGCCGCGGACCCGAGCCGTCCGAGGAGCGCGAGCGGGACCTTCGACTGGTTCATGGAGTAGATGTGCAGCGCAGGCGCGCCACCCTTGATGAGGGTCTCGCAGAGATCCGTCACCACGTCGAGGCCGAAGGCCACCAGGGATTCCGGATCCTCCCGATACTGGTCGAGGCGGCGACCGATCCAGCGGGGAATGTCGGCGCCGCAGGCGTTCGAGAAGCGCAGCAGGCCGTCGCGATTGGTGATCGGCATGATGCCCGGCACGATGGGGACGCGGACCCCGGCGGCGCGGGCGCGGGCGACGAAGTCGAAGTAGGCGGCCGGGTTGTAGAAGTACTGGGTGATGGCGGAATCCGCTCCCGCGGCGACCTTCTCCGCGAAGTAGCGGATGTCCGCATCGGCGGAGGGGGCGTCGGGATGGACTTCCGGGTAGGCCGCCACCTCGATGTGGAAATGATCGCCGGCATGCTCCCGCACCAGCCGCACGAGCTCCGCCGCGTAGTGGACCTGCGCACGGCCGCCCATGCCCGAGGGCACGTCGCCACGCAGGGCGACGATGCGGCGCACGCCGGCGCTGCGGTAGCGATCGACGAGCGCGCGCACGGCGTCCTCCGTGTCCGAGCCGATCGAGAGATGCGGCGCCACGGCGTGCCCTTCCCGATGGACCTCGAGGACCAGATCGAAGGTGCGGTCCCGGGTCGAGCCCCCGGCGCCGTAGGTCACGGAGAAGAACTCCGGCTCCACGGCGAGCAGACGCTCGCGGACCGCGCGCAGCTTTTCCTGCCCCTCGTCCGTCTTCGGCGGAAAGAACTCGAAGGAGACGGGGACGGGCAGCCTGGAGGCGCTCACGGTCAGAGTGCGGCGCGGAGCGCGTCCGCCTTGTCCGTGCGCTCCCAAGTGAAGTTCGGCTCCTCGCGACCGAAGTGGCCGTAGGCTGCCGTGTCGCGGTAGATGGGTCGTTTCAGATCGAGCATGGCGATGAGCCCCTTCGGTCGCAGATCGAAGTGCTCGCGGACCAGGGCGACGATGCGCTCGTCCGGGAGCTTGCCCGTGTCGAAGGTGTTGATGGAGATCGAGGTCGGCTCGGCGACGCCGATCGCGTAGGAGACCTGGATCTCGCAGCGTGCGGCAAGGCCGGCGGCGACGATGTTCTTGGCCACGTAGCGGCCCGCATAGGCCGCGCTGCGGTCCACCTTGGAGGGATCCTTGCCCGAGAAGGCGCCGCCGCCGTGGCGCGCCATGCCGCCGTAGGTGTCGACGATGATCTTGCGGCCCGTGAGGCCGCAGTCCCCCACGGGGCCGCCGATGACGAACTTGCCCGTGGGATTGATGAACACCTTGGTGTCCCGCGAGAACCAGTTGGCGGGGATGACCGGCTTGATCACCTCTTCCATGACCGCTTCCTGGAGCATCGCCTGGCTGATCTCGGGATCGTGCTGGGTGGACAGCACCACCGCATCGACGGCCACGGGCCGCCCGCCCTCGTACTTGAAGGTGAGCTGGCTCTTGGCGTCCGGGCGCAGCCAGGGCAGCGTGCCCGACTTGCGTGCCTCGGCCTGCTTCTGCACGAGGCGGTGCGCGTAGGTGATCGGGGCGGGCATGAGCACGTCGGTCTCGTCCGAGGCGTAGCCGAACATGAGGCCCTGATCCCCGGCGCCCTGTTCGTGATCCGAGGTCTCGTCGACGCCCACGGCGATGTCCGCGGACTGCTGGCCGATGGCGTTGATCACGGCGCAGGTCTCGGCGTCGAAGCCGACGGTGCTGGGGGTGTAGCCGATCTCGGCGACCGTGCGGCGCACGATCGATTCGTAGTCGATGGCGGTCCCGGCCGGCAGGCGGATCTCGCCCGCGAGCACCACCATGCCCGTCTTGATCAGCGTCTCCACGGCGACGCGGGCGTCCGGGCAGGCTTCCAGCATGGCATCGAGGACGGCGTCGGAGATCTGGTCCGCAACCTTGTCGGGGTGGCCTTCGCTGACGGATTCGGAGGTGAAGATCTGGTATTCGGACATGCGGACGAGGTCTCCGGAACTGGACGGATCGGGCCACAGCCCGGCAGGAAAGCGGCGCATTCTAGCGGAGCCTACCCCCTCGCGCGACGGCACGGCGGCATCCTTGCGGCAGGCTGGGGGGAAGGGGAGACGGGTGGTCCCGCATGGGGCGCTCCCCGGGCTCTGCCGCGTTGCGCCACCGGGACCGGATCGGGACAATACGCGCCCGCTCGGGGACGCCATGACCAGCCAAGGCCGGTCAGACTCCCCGGGCCTGCCGCGATCCGCCCCCTGTGCCGGATCGCCCGCTTTCAGGGGAGCCGACCCGATGCCCACCCGCCGTGACCGCGCGAACGCGATCCGTGCTCTCGCCATGGACGCCGTGCAGCGTGCCGCGAGTGGCCACCCCGGTGCGCCCATGGGCATGGCCGACATGGCCGAAGTGCTCTGGCGCGACCATCTTCGCCACGATCCCTCAGATCCGGGCTGGTTCGACCGTGATCGCTTCGTGCTCTCCAACGGCCACGCCTCGATGCTGCTCTACGCGCTGCTGCATCTGACCGGCTACGACCTGAGCCTCGAGGACCTGAAGCAGTTCCGTCAGCTCCACTCGCGGACCCCGGGTCATCCGGAGTACGGCGACACACCCGGCGTGGAGACCACCACGGGCCCCCTGGGCCAGGGCATCGCCAACGCCGTGGGCATGGCGCTGGCAGAGAAGATCCTCGCCGCGCGCTTCAACCGGCCCGGCTTCGAGATCGTCAATCACCGCACCTGGGTCTTCTGCGGAGACGGCTGCCTCATGGAGGGCATCTCCCACGAGGCCGCCTCGCTCGCCGGCACCCAACGCCTGGGCAAGCTGATCTGCCTCTACGACGACAACCGGATCTCCATCGACGGGGACGTCGGGGGCTGGTTCTCCGACGACACGGCGGCGCGCTTCGAGGCCTACGGTTGGCAGGTCGTGCGCCACGTGGACGGTCACGATCCCGAGTCCATCGGCGCGGCCATTTCCACGGCCCTGTCCGATCCGCAGCGGCCGTCCCTGATCATGTGTCGCACGGTCATCGGCTTCGGCTCCCCGAACAAGGCCGGCACGGCGGAGGTGCACGGCGCGCCCCTGGGCGAGACCGAGATCGCCGCGGCGCGCGCCCAGCTCGGCTGGCCCTGGCCGCCCTTCGAGGTGCCCGAGTCGATTCGCGCCGAATGGGACGCCCGTCGGCAGGGTGCGCAGCGCCACGCCGAATGGAAGGACCGTCTCGCTGCCTACAGCGCTGCGCATCCGGAGCTGGCTGAGGAGTTCGAGCGCTGCTGCGTGCGTCGCGACCTGCCGACCGGGCTCGATGCGGCGCTGCGCGAGTTTGCCAGGGCGTCCCAGGCCGCCGGGACCAAGATCGCGACGCGCCAGGCCTCGAAGAAGGTGCTCGATCTACTCGGCGCGCAGATGCCGGAGCTGCTCGGCGGGTCCGCTGACCTCAGTGGATCCAACGGCACCCTCTTCAAGGGTGCCCGGATTCTGGGCGGCGAGTGCGTCGACGCCCAGTACCTGCACTGGGGTGTGCGCGAGTTCGCCATGACGGCGGCATGCAACGGCATCGCCCTGCACGGGGGCCTCGTGCCCTATGGGGGCACCTTCCTCACCTTCCTCGACTACGGACGCAACGCCGTGCGCCTGGCCGCGCTCATGGGCGTCCGCAACATCCTCGTCTACACCCACGACTCCATGGCGCTCGGCGAGGACGGCCCGACGCACCAGCCCATGGAGCAGCTCGCGACCCTGCGCATGACCCCGGGCCTCGAGACCTGGCGTCCCTGCGACGAGGTGGAGACCGCCTTCGCCTGGCATGCGGCCGTGCACCGCGCCGAGGCACCCACGGCGCTGATCCTCTCCCGCCAGGGTCTGCCCTGCCCGGCGCGCACGCCCGAGCAGGTGGAGGCGATCGCCCGCGGCGGTTACGTGCTGCGCGACGGTGGTGATGCACCGGCCTGCGTCCTCGTCGCCACCGGTTCCGAAGTGGCACTCGCCGAGGAAGCCGCCGAGGCGCTGGCGGTCCAGGGCACCGCGGTGCGCGTGGTGTCCGTCCCCTGTCTGGAGCGCTTCCTGGCGCAGCCGGCGGACTACATCGCCATGGTGCTGCCCGACACTGTGCCGAGGCTGGTCATCGAGGCGGCCCATCCGGCGCCCTGGTGGCGCCTCGCCGGCGGCCGCGGCGACGTGCTCGGCATTGATCGCTTCGGCATGTCCGCACCGGGCGAGACGGTGATGGCGGCCTTCGGTTTCGACGTGGCCACGGTCACCGCGCGCGTGCAGCGGCTCATCGCCGCCTGAGGCGCGCGCGTCGTGCCGCGGGGCGATGTGCCCCCGCCCGGCAGGTAGCATGCGGTAACGACTCTTCGGGGGAGCCAGGGCATGAGCCTCGACGTGCTACGCATGAGCGACGTGGATCTCGCAGGCAAGCGCGTACTGATCCGCGAGGATCTGAACGTGCCCGTTAAGGAGGGGCGGATCACGAGCGACGCGCGGATTCGCGCGGCGCTGCCCACGCTCCGGGCCGCCCTCGATGCCGGCGCCGCAGTCATGGTGGTCTCGCACCTGGGCCGGCCCGACGAGGGCGAGAATGCCCGCACCCAGCCGGACTTCTCCCTCGCTCCCGTGGCGGAGGCCCTGGGGACGCTGCTCGGTCAGCCGGTGCGTCTCGTCGACGACTGGATCGACGGCGTCGAGGCTGCCGCCGGCGAGGTCGTGCTCCTCGAGAACGTGCGCTGGTTGCCCGGGGAAAAGGCCGACGACGAGGCGCTGGCCAGGAAGATGGCCGCACTCTGTGACGTCTTCGTCATGGATGCCTTCGGCACCGCACACCGCGCCCAGGCCAGCACGCACGGCGTGATCCGCTTCGCCCCGGTCGCCTGCGCGGGCCCGCTGCTCGCGGCCGAGCTCGAGGCCCTCGCCAAGGCGCTGCTGCAGCCGGCCCGTCCGCTCGTGGCCGTGGTCGGCGGCTCCAAGGTGTCCACCAAGCTCTCCGTGCTCGAGCGTCTCGCCGAGGTCGCCGATCAGGTGATCGTCGGAGGTGGCATCGCCAATGCCTTCATCGCGGCCGCCGGTCATTCCGTGGGGGCATCGCTCCTGGAGCCGGAGCTGGTCGAGACGGCGCGGGCCCTGGCTGCGGCCGGTGATTTCCCTCTTCCCGTCGACGTGGTCGTTGCCGATCGCTTCGCGGCCGACGCTGCGGCCGCCGTCAAGCCCGTGGATCAGGTCGCCGAGGATGAAATGATCCTCGACATCGGTCCGGAGACCGCACGGGCCTACGCGAGGACGCTCGCGGCGGCGGGCACGGTGCTCTGGAACGGACCGGTCGGCGTCTTCGAATTCGACGCCTTCAGCGCCGGCACCCGCGCCCTCGCCGAGGCGATCGCGGCCAGCGACGCCTTCTCCATCGCCGGTGGCGGCGACACGCTCGCGGCCATCGACAAGTTCGGGGTCACGGACCGGATCTCCTACATCTCCACGGGGGGCGGTGCCTTCCTCGAGTTCGTGGAAGGCAAGACCCTGCCGGCGGTCGCGGCGCTCGAGGCGCGGGCCAGGGCCTGAGCGCGGGGCCGATCGGCTCGCGCAGCAGGCGTCCGTGCACCCCCGCTGCGAACCGGGATCGACCCCATGCTCATTCCTCATCTGCAACCACTGCACCCCTGCCGGCTTGTTGCCCGCTACGACCGCTTCATTGCCGACGTCGCCTTCGATGACGGCACCGTGGTCTCCACGCACTGCGTGAATCCTGGGCGCATGGAGGGCCTCGTCGTGCCCGGTGCGCGGGCCTGGGTGTCCGCCGTGCCGCCGGAGAGCACGCGGAAGCTGCGCTGGACCCTGGAGCTCCTGGAGCTCGAGGGTCGCTACATCGGGGCCAACACGGTCGTGCCGAATCGCATCGCGGAAATCCTCGTGCGTGCGAAGGTGATTCCCGGCCTCAAGCGCTGGCGCAGCGTCGAGCGGGAGGTGCGCTACGGCGAACGCTCGCGCATCGATCTCATGCTCCGCGGGACCGGGCCCGATCATCTCGTCGAAGTGAAGAACTGCCATCTGGTCTATCCGGACCGGTGCGCCTACTTCCCCGATTCGGTGAGTGTCCGCGCGGCGGGTCACCTTCGGGAACTCGCGGCCCAGGTGCGCGAAGGCTGCAAGGCCACGGTGCTCTTCGTGCTCCAGCGCACGGATGGCCCGCGCCTGCGGCCGAGCCGCCTGCACGATCCCGACTTCGCCGACGCCGCCCTGGAGGCCGAGGCCGCAGGCGTGTGCTTTCGCGCCGCGCAGGTGGATCCCACGCCCGAGGGCTATCGCTTCCTCGGCATGATTCCCGTGGATCTGCGACCCTACGACGCCGCAGCCCTGGCGCCCTGGCGTGAGGCCCTCGCGCCTCGCTCGGGCTGGAAGCGGCGCGGCCCCGTCTCCCGGTAGGAGCGTTGACGGACACTTCGAGAAGCGGTGGGCATTCGGCGGTCCCCCCGAGGGCGGCGCTGACGGCGAGAACCCCGGAGACGTCGCGACGGTGCCGGGACGCGCGGTCCGAAGGCGGCGAATCGGGCGATGCGCCCGGTGCGTGTCGCCGATTGACGATCCCGTTGCCTGGCGCGATGGTGGACGATCCTCCAGGGAGATGGCCGTTCGGCGTCTTCGTGGGCCCTGGGATCGCGGCCTCGCAGCTGGCTCCTCCGGAAGAAGGTTGCATCGGCCTGCAGGAAGACACGGACTGGAGCGGTGGAACTCGTCTTCGAAACGGAAAGGCTCCGGGTTCGCCGCTGGCGAGACACGGATCTGTCCGCGTTGATGGCCGTCTACGGAGATGCGGACGCCATGCGATGGGTCGGCGATGGTGGGCCCATCACCGAGGCAGAGTGCCACGAGTGGCTGGTGGTCACGCAACGGAACTACCGGACCCGTGGCTATGGGATGTTTGCCGTCGAGCTGAAGCGCGAGCCTGGAGCGGTGGGATTCTGCGGCATCGTTCATCCCGCCGGGCAGACCGATGCGGAGGTCAAGTACGCCTACCTGCGTCGCCTGTGGGGCCTGGGCATTGCGAGCGAAGCGCTCCGGGGCCTCATCGGCTACGGCGTCCGCGAGCACGGCCTTCGCTACATGATCGCGACCACGGCGCCGGAAAACCTCGCGTCGCACCGCGTGCTGGAAAAGGCTGGCATGATCCGAGGCGCGCTCCGGGCCAACGACGACGGCAGCCACACGCAGCTGTTCGCTTACCGGGCGCCGAGCCGTGCGGTCTGATCCATTGCTCGGAAGGCGCCGCAGACTTCGAGCTTCGGGGTCCGGGTCCGGGTCCGGTCCGTCAATGTTCGACTGTGCAGTGCGAGGAGAATCGGTGAAGTTCCGGCGCCCATTAACGCTGGTGGCCCTGTCCGCGGCCGTTCTGGCGGCCTGTGCGCCGAGCGATCCGGGTCCGGATCAGGAGGCCGCGCTGCGGGTGGTGCCGACCCTGGCCGCGGCGTTCGGCGCCTGCGATCCGGATCGGGTCGCATCGCTGTACGCGGAGACGGCGGAATTCCTGGCGCCGGACACCCCAGGGGCCCTCATCGGGCGCGAGGCGATCGCGAATCACCTTGCCGGCGCCTGCACGGCGACCTATCGACCGATCATGACGGTGCTGGAACAGCGCGCCCACCGGCTGGGGCGAGACGGGGCCGTGATCACCGGCACCTACTCGATCGGCCGGAGCGACCTGCCGGACGAGGCTCCCTGGTCAGCCGCCTTCGTGATCACGCTGGCCGGTTCCGCGGACGGCTGGCGCATCCAGACGCAGGCGTCCATTCCCACAGGTCCCTGAGCGATGACGACCGAGGCGAGGCTTCCGGAGTACCCCCGCGACGAGGTCGGCCGGGTCTTCGACGGCTATCCGCCAGCGGTTCGTGCGCGCATGCTCCGCATCCGGCGCATCCTGCTCGACACGGCCGCCCGGCTGGACGCGGTCGGCCCGCTCACGGAAGCGCTCAGATGGGGCGAGCCCGCCTACCTCACGGAGAGGACGCGGAGCGGCAGCACGATCCGTCTTGGCTGGAAGCCCTCGGATCCAGCGCATTGCCGCATCCTTTTCCATTGCCGAAGCACGCTCGTCGATCACTTCCGCGTTCGATTTCCGGAGCTGTCCTACGAGGGCAATCGCGCGATCGTGCTTCCCCTGCGGGGCCGCCTGCCGGGGGCGGCCCTCCGCGAGTGTCTTGCCCAGGCGCTGACCTATCATCGCCGCGGATCGGCAGGTGCCGTCGCGAGACCTCCCCGATCGTGAGACCGACCGCGAATGGGGCCGATACGAACCGAGGGTTCCCCTCGCCCGGACGCCGGAGGAATCACCATGACCATCACTGGATCCTGCTTCTGCGGAGCCATCGCCTACCGGATCACCGGGGCGCTGCGTGATGCACGATCCTGTCACTGTTCCCGGTGCAGAAAGGCGTTCAGTGCACAGGCATCTGCCTACGCGCTGGTCGACCCCGACGGCTTCGTCTGGACCCGGGGTGAATCGCTGCTGACGTCCTATGCGTCCCAGGAGGATGCGGGGCTGTGCTTCTGCAGCATCTGCGGATCGACGCTCTGCGGTACCGTCTCGGGGCGGATCCACGGCGTGACGCTCGGCTGCGTGGATGGCGATCCGGGTGTCGTCATCGAGCGGCACATCTATGTGGATTCCCGGGCTCCGTGGGAGCGGATGCCCGAAGGCGTGGTCACCCATGCTGGGCCTCCACCCCGGAGCGACGAAGGAGACGCGGGCTGATCCGTGCCGCTGCTGCGCGCCGGTCGTTCGCGCTGCGGGCCTGATTCAGCGCAGCAGCAGGGTCGGGACAGGCGCCGAGCGCAGCAGATCGGTGGTCTTGCTGCCGAAGACCAGGCTGCGGAGCGGTGAGTGCCCGTAGGCGCCCATGACCAGCAGGTCGATGCCGCGATCGGCCACCGCGCCTGCGATGACGCGCTCCGCATCCCCCGGCAGCAGTTCCGCCGTGACGTCGAACTTCGCCGCCTCGAGTCGGGCCCGTGCCCAGGCGAGCTGACGTTCGTCCGCGGACCGTGCCTTGCCGGACATGAGGACATGCACGGGCAGACCGCGGAAGAGTGCGCCATCGGCGACCATCTCGACGCCACGACGGGTCACGCTCCCACCGTCGAAGGCGATCATGATGCGTTGCGGCGCGCTGAAATCGTCCGTCACCGCGAGGATCGGCTTGTGCAGGGCGCGAACGACCCGTTCGACGTTGCGACCGAGGTCGCGCCGGGTGATCTCCGCGGACGCGCCGCGGCGACCGAGCACGATGAGCCGGACGTCGGCCTCCTGCTCGACCAGCGTTTCCTCCAGCTCGCCATGACGCTGGCGTACGTCAGCGCTGGCGACACCGGCGGCGAGGGCCCGCTCGCGCAGGCGCTTGAGGAAGATGCGCCCCTCGTCGCGTGCCGCACGGCTGCGCGCCTCGTCCTCGCTGGCGAGGGTTTCGAGGAGCGCCTCCCTCGCGCCGACACCGATGGTGCCGCTGTGGTCACTTCCGCGCGCGATTTCCGGCTGGCGGTCGATCACGTGCAGGAATTCGAGTGGAGCCTGCAGGCGTCGCGCTGCCCAGGCGCCGTAGTCGGCGACGTGGTCCGCGAAGTGCGAGCGGTCCACGCAGGCCAGCACGCGGTGTGCGTCCTCCATGTCGGTGGCTCCTAGTGTCCCATGAGCGCCTGAACCGCATCGGGCTTGTCGTGCAGGGCAAAGCGATCGACGAGCGTGGCGCTGGCGTCGTTCAGACCGATCACCTCGACCTCCGTCCCTTCACGGCGGAACTTGAGAACGACCTTGTCCAGGGCGCTCACGGCCGTGATGTCCCAGAAGTGCGCGCGGCTGACGTCGATGCGTACACGATCGATCACTTCGCGGAAGTCGAAGGCCGCGACGAAGCGATCCGCGGAGGCGAAGAACACCTGGCCGACGACGCGGTAGGTGCGTTGCGTGCCCTCGGCCTCCGCCATGGAGCCGACGTAGAGGATCTGGCCGACCTTGTGGGCGAAGAAGAAGCCCGAGAGCAGCACGCCGACGAGCACGCCCTGAGCCAGGTCGTGGGTCGCCACGACCACGGCGACCGTGGACAGCATCACCACGCTCGAGCTGCGCGGCTGCTGGCGCAGATCCCGGATCGAGGTCCAGCTGAAGGTGCCGATGGACACCATGATCATCACGGCGACCAGGGCGGCCATGGGGATCACGGCCACGAGGTCCGACACGAAGACGACCATCACGAGCAGCAGTACACCGGCGGCGAGCGTCGAGAGCCGGCCGCGACCTCCGGATTTCACGTTGATGACGGACTGGCCGATCATCGCGCAGCCCGCCATGCCGCCGAGAAAGCCCGAGGCGATGTTGGCGATGCCCTGACCGACCGCCTCGCGGTTCTTGTCGCTCGAGGAGTCGGTCAGATCGTCGACGATGGAGGCGGTCATCATGGACTCGAGCAGCCCCACGGACGCCAGCGTCGCCGAGAAGGGCAGGATGATCGCCAGGGTCTCCAGGGTGAAGGGCACCTCGGGGAGCAGGAAGATCGGCAGGCTGTCCGGCAGCTCACCCATGTCGCCCACGGTACGGATATCCAGACCCAGCGCCACCGAGACCAGGGTGAGCACGATGATGGCGATGAGCGGTGAGGGGACCGCCGTCGTCAGGTAGGGAAACAGGTAGATGATCGCGAGCCCTGCCGCGACCATCGCGTAGACGACCCAGGTGACGCCGGTCAGCTCGGGAAGCTGCGCCATGAAGATGAGGATCGCCAGTGCATTCACGAAGCCGGTGATCACGGAGCGCGACACGAAGCGCATGAGCGAGCCGATCCGCAACCAGCCTCCGAGGATCTGCAGGACCCCCGTGAGAACGGTCGCGGCAAGCAGGTACTGGAGACCGTGGTCCTTCACGAGGGTCACCATCACCAGCGCCATGGCGCCCGTGGCAGCGGAGATCATGCCCGGTCGCCCGCCCGCGAAGGCGACGACCGTGGCGATGCAGAAGGAGGCATAGAGGCCGACCTTCGGATCCACGCCGGCGATGATCGAGAAGGCGATGGCCTCGGGGATGAGCGCCAGGGCGACGACGAGGCCGGCGAGCAGATCGTTGCGGACGTTGGACAACCAGTCCTGGCGAAGGGACGTCATGGATGGATTCCTGTCCTGGGGTGCCGTTTGCGCGGCGTGCCGGCGGCGAGTCGGCCCCAGCGGGGCGGCGGGTGGTGCAGCAGGGGGCCTCGACAGGCGGGCCCGGGACGACGGCGCGGGGGCGCCGGTGGGGT